>CAVABU010000128.1:0-7203 GCA_963586965.1 Gemmiger formicilis | reverse complement strand
GATTTCGCCACGCTTATTCTGGGGCAAATCTACTCCAACAATTCTTATTGCCATTGTTTAATGAATAAAGAATAAATAATTAATAACTCAAAGGGGATGTTCCCCTCATCAAATCCGAAATGCAAAATTACACAAATAATCTTACAAAGCCGAACTTCAATGATTTGACATCCTGCCTTTTAACTTTTTACTTTTAACTTTTAACCAAAATTAAAAGAATTAACCCTGACGAGTCTTGAACTTAGGATTCTTCTTGTTGATAACAAAAAGACGACCCTTGCGGCGAACTATCTTGCAGTCAGGAGTACGCTTCTTTAATGATGTTCTTGTCTTCATATCTATTATGTAAGCTTATTTATATCTGAACACTATACGTCCCTTTGTCAGATCATAGGGACTCATCTCCACTTTTACTTTGTCTCCGGGAAGAATCTTTATGTAGTGCATACGCATCTTACCCGATATATGAGCTGTTATAGGGCAACCATTCTCCAGTTCGACACGGAACATTGCATTAGACAATGCTTCTACAATAACTCCGTCTTGCTCAATTGCAGATTGTTTTGACATACTAATATGTTTTTCCTTTTCTAACTTTCTATTCCTTCAAAAGAAGACAAAATTTCAGAATGACCTTTCCTTATCACTATCGTGTGCTCGAAATGAGCAGCCACCTTACCATCTCTTGTAACGATGCCCCATTTGTCTGGTAACAATCCGACATGTCGATCACCAAGAGTAATCATGGGTTCTATAGCTATACACATCCCTTCTTTGAGCATCACGCCCTTCCCTCTTCTGCCATAATTGGGGATAGCAGGTTCTTCGTGCATCTCCTTGCCAATGCCGTGACCTGTAAGTTCCCTTACCACGCCATAACCGAACGATTGACAATAATCTTGCACTACACAACCTATGTCTCCAACATGAGCACCATGCTTAGCAGTTTCTATGGCTTTATACAAAGATTCTTTAGTAACACTAAGCAAGTGCTTAACCTCTGCTGACACCTCACCTACACAAAAAGTATAAGCACTGTCGCCATTGAAACCTTCCAATAGTGTTCCACAGTCAACCGAGATGATATCGCCATCTTTGAGAATGACTTTATCACTCGGTATTCCGTGAACTACTACACCGTTGACCGATGTGCAGATGCTGGCAGGGAAAGGCTCTCCAAATGGATTCGGGAAATTCTTGAAGGTAGGTATTGCACCATGATCCCGTATGAACTCCTCCGCTATCCTGTCAAGTTGGAGAGTCGACACTCCAGGTTTGATATTCTTTCCTATCTCAGCGAGAGTCTCACCGACAAGTCGGTTAGCCTTACGCATGAGATCAATTTCATCTTCAGTCTTCAGATAGATTGCCATAAGGACAATACTAATCTAAATTAATAAGCTGATACATTACCGCCACGTGTATGACCTGCATTGAGCAGACCATCGTAATGACGCATCATCAAATGACTCTCTACCTGCTGAAGAGTATCAATAACTACACCAACAAGAATCAAGAGCGATGTACCACCAAAGAACTGTGAGAATCCTTGCTGAATATTCAGCAACCCGGCGAGCGCTGGCATTATTGCTATGAATGCGATGAACAAAGAACCAGGCAAAGTGATACGTGACATAATAGCGTCAATATACTCTGCTGTATCCTTTCCAGGCTTTATACCAGGAATAAATCCGTTGTTGCGCTTCATATCCTCAGCCATCTGAGTAGGATTCATAGTGATAGCCGTATAGAAATATGTGAAAGCTATGATAAGTATCACATAAATTATATTATAAGGCAGACTACGATTATCCATAAGAGACTGAAGGAAACTTGAAGTGTTGTCCGAATTAAACTGTACGATAGCCAATGGAACAAACATCAATGCCTGAGCAAAGATGATAGGCATCACATTCGCAGCAAACAACTTCAAAGGTATGTACTGACGCGCACCACCCATCTGCTGACCATTTACAATACGCTTAGCATACTGTACAGGCACCTTACGAGTACCCTGGGTCAAGATAATGGCAGCACACACTACAGCATACAATATAAGTATTTCTGCAATGAACATCACAACACCACCACCGGAGATAGCAGTCAAGCGCGAACTAAATTCCTGAACGAAAGCTTCTGGCAGACGTGCGATGATACCAATCATGATTATCATTGACACACCATTACCTACACCCTTGTCAGTGATACGCTCACCAAGCCAAAGAATGAACATGGAACCGGCAGCAAGCATAATGCTAGCCGGAACCATGAATGCTGTCCAAGAAATGCCAGACGCCAAAGCACCTGCAGCCTGATATTTCAGGTGTACAAGATAAGAAGGAGCCTGGAACAGAAGTATAGCCACTGTCAACCAGCGAGTATACCAACTGATTCTTTTACGTCCGCTTTCGCCCTCGCGCTGCATCTTCTGGAAGTAAGGTACAGCCATTGCAAGAAGCTGCATGACAATTGAAGCTGAGATATAAGGCATAATTCCAAGTGCGAATATAGACGCATTGGAAAATGCACCACCAGAGAACATATCAAGCAAAGACATAAGTCCGCCCGCTGTCTGTGACTGAAGTTTTCCCAACTGGGCCGGGTTGATACCTGGCAGCACAACGAAAGACCCGAAACGGTAAATCGCTACAAACAGGATGGTGATGAGGAGTCGCTGACGCAAATCCTCAACCTTCCAACAGTTCTTTAGTGTCTCAAAAAACTTTTTCATTTATCTATTTTTAGATAATAGTTACGTTACCTCCAACTGACTTGATAGCCTCTTCAGCCTTCTTAGAGAAAGCGTTTGCCTCAACGTCAACCTTTGCTGTGATCTCGCCATTAGCAAGAATCTTAACGAGCTCACGTCCGTTAGTCAAACCTGCAGTAACGAGTTCTGCAATACCAATCTTAGAGAACTGATACTTCTCAGCAAGTTTCTGAAGAGTAGAGAGGTTTACAGCAAGGTACTCCTTGTGGTTGATATTCTTGAAACCACCCTTTGGGATACGACGCTGGAGTGGCATCTGACCACCTTCGAAACCAATCTTTCTTGAATAACCAGAACGAGCTTTTGCACCCTTGTGACCACGAGTTGAAGTGCCACCGAGGCCAGAACCAGGTCCTCTACCGATACGGCGACGAGAGTGTGTTGAGCCAGTAGCTGGTGTCAAATTATTTAATTTCATAATTGCTTCTGTTTGTAAATTAATCAACTACTTTTACAAGGTGATGAACCTTACGGATCATGCCACGGTTAGAAGGAGTATCCTCAACTTCTACAACCTGAGAAATCTTGTGCAAACCAAGTGCGAGAAGTGTAGCCTTCTGATCCTTAGGAGCACCTATCTTACTCTTTATCTGTTGTACTTTTACTGTTGCCATAATGATTCTCCAATTATCCGTTAAACACTTTGTTCATACTGATACCGCGAGCACCTGCAATAGTGTAGGCGTCACGAATCTGGCTAAGAGCCAAGATTGTAGCCTTCACGAGGTTGTGAGGGTTAGAAGAACCCTTTGACTTACAAAGGATATTCTGTACACCTACGCTCTCAAGAACTGCACGCATAGCACCACCGGCCACAAGACCAGTACCGGCTGCAGCCGGTCTCATGAATACGCGAGCTCCATCGAAATGAGCCTCGATTTCGTGAGGGATAGTACCCTTGATAACAGGCACCTTCACGAGATTCTTCTTTGCAGCCTCTACACCCTTAGCTATAGCAGCTGTCACTTCACCGGCCTTACCAAGACCATAACCGATAGTACCGTTGCCATCACCTACAACTACAATCGCTGCAAAAGTGAATGTACGACCACCCTTGGTTACCTTTGTCACACGGTTGATAGCAACGAGACGATCCTTCAATTCTACGTCACTGTTAACTTTTACTTTATTCATTGCCATAATCGCTTAAAATTTAAGACCGCCTTTACGAGCACCTTCAGCGAGCTCCTTTACACGGCCGTGGTAAAGATAACCATTACGGTCAAATACAACTGATGTGATACCTGCTGCTGCAGCATTGGCAGCTACGAGCTCACCAACCTTAGCAGCCTGATCCTTCTTAGGCATAGCCTCAAGTCCGAGAGATGATGCGCTTGCAAGAGTCTTACCAGCGAGGTCATCGATAACCTGAGCATAAATCTGCTTGTTAGAGCGGAATACGCAAAGACGTGGACGCTCTGCAGTACCATTCACTCTCTTACGGATACGGAATTTTATCTTAATTCGTCTTTCTACTTTCTTTGTTGTCATAATCGTAAAAAATTAAAGTTACTTAGCTGATGCTGACTTACCAGACTTTCTACGAATAACCTCGCCCTGGAAGAGAACACCCTTACCTTTATATGGCTCCGGCATACGGAAAGAACGAATTTTTGCACATATAAGACCTATCAGCTGCTTGTCGCAAGACTCCAACATAATCAGAGGGTTCTGGTTACGCTCAGACTTGGTCTCCACTTTCACCTCAGGTGGAAGCTGAAGGAATATTGGGTGAGTATAACCCAAAGAAAGCTCGATGATATTACCTTGATTAGATACACGATAACCTACACCAACCAGCTCAAGAGTCTTCTTGTAACCCTCGCTGACACCTACAACCATGTTGTTTACCAATGAACGGTAGAGACCATGGAAAGCGTCCTTCTGCTTGTAGTTTACAGGGCTGTTTTCATCAACCTCGAAAGTTATGTGACCATCCGCAATGTTTACCTTAATAGAGGCGTCTACCTTCTGAGACAGTTCGCCTTTTGGACCTTTTACGCTAACAACACCATTCTTATAGTCAACGGTAACGCCAGCAGGTATGCTAATCGGCAATTTTCCTATTCTTGACATACACTAATCCTCCTATTAATAAACGAAGCAAAGAACCTCACCACCGATCTTAAGATCAGCAGCCTCTTTGTCAGTCATGACACCTTTGGATGTAGACAGGATTGCGATACCCAGTCCGTTAATAACTCTCGGCATGTCCTTGTAACCAGTATACTTACGCAAACCTGGAGTAGACACACGCTTCAAACACTTGATAGCGTTTTCTTTAGTTGAAGGGTTCCACTTGAGTGCAACCTTGATTGAACCCTGAGGTCCATCCTCTACAAACTTGTAGTTGAGGATGTAGCCTTTCTCGAAGAGGATCTTTGTGATATCCTTCTTCATGTTTGACGCAGGAATTTCCACTACACGGTGGTGTGCAGAAATTGCATTTCTGAGTCTGGTCAGATAATCTGCTATTGGATCTGTCATAAAAATAAATTTTAATTAATCGGGACTGCCCCGACAATATTAAACAATAAATATGTGGTATTTCTTACCAACTTGCTTTCTTTACTCCAGGAATCAAACCTGCTGAAGCCATTTCGCGGAACTGGATACGAGAGATACCGAACTGACGGATATATCCTTTTGGACGTCCGGTGATCATGCAGCGGTTGTGAAGACGGATAGGGTTTGCATTCTTTGGGATTGCCTGAAGTTTACGAGCAGCCTCGTAAGCTTCAGCAGAATCCTCTGTAGTTGCAATGATCTTCTTTAATGCAGCACGTTTCTCAGCATAGCGTGCAACAAGCTTTGCGCGCTTTACCTCGCGGGCTTTCATTGATTCTTTTGCCATATGTCTTAATCGTTATGAATGTTCTTGAATGGCAGACCGAAAGCTTTCAGGAGTGCGAAGCCCTCCTCATCTGTCTTAGCAGATGTAACGAAAGTGATGTTCATACCCTGGATACGGTCGATAGAATCGATATTGATTTCAGGGAAGATGATCTGCTCAGTAATACCCAGTGTGTAGTTACCATGACCATCAAGGTTAGTAGAAATACCCTTGAAGTCGCGGATACGAGGAAGAGAAACACGGATGAGCTTCTCAAGGAACTCGTACATACGCTCACGACGGAGAGTAACCATTACACCGATAGGCATCTTCTTACGAAGCTTGAAGTTAGCGATATCCTTCTTTGAATAAGTAGCTACTGCCTTCTGTCCGGATATGGTAGAGATTTCGTTGATAGCAACATCGATAATCTTCTTATCCTGAGTTGCGTCACCGAGACCCATATTGATAACGATCTTCTTCAGTACAGGTATCTGCATAGCAGAAGAATAGTTGAACTGCTTCTGCAATTCAGGAACTATAGTGTCCTTATAGACATTTTTTAACTGTGCTGTATTCATTATTTGATAACCTCCCCTGACTTTTTAGCAACCCTGATGACATTCTTACCTTCGTGCTGGATAGACACGCGAGTAGGTTTGCCACTCTTTGGATCAATTAAACTCAAATTAGATACGTGGATAGCTGCCTCTTGCTTGATGATACCGCCCTGAGGATGCTTTGCAGAAGGTTTCGTACTCTTTGAAACAAGGTTTAAGCCTTCAACGATGGCTCTGTTCTTGTCAACAAGAACTTCCAACACCTTACCCTTCTTGCCCTTGTCCTCGCCAGCGAGAACAATTACGGTGTCGCCTTTTCTGATATGTAATTTTGCCATTACTTTAACTCGAATTAAAATTAAAGAACCTCAGGTGCCAAAGAAACGACCTTCATGTTGACAGCACGCAGCTCACGAGCAACAGGACCGAAGATACGGCTACCGCGAAGTTCACCTGCATTGTTGAGGAGAACACAAGCGTTGTCATCGAAGCGGATATACGAACCGTCAGCACGACGAATCTCCTTCTTTGTACGAACTATCAAAGCCTTTGATACTGCACCTTTCTTAACATCACTTGTCGGTATGGCGTTCTTGATAGCAACAACGATCACATCACCAACACTTGCATAGCGGCGCTTTGTACCGCCAAGCACTCGGATACACAGTGCTTCACGAGCACCGCTGTTATCACATACTGTAAGTCTTGATTCTGCTTGTATCATAATTACTTAGCTTTTTCGATTATGTTTACTAATCTCCATCTCTTAGTTTTTGAGAGAGGACGTGTCTCCATGATGAGAACTGTATCGCCTACGTTAGCCTCATTATTCTCGTCATGAGCATGGTATTTCTTCGTCTTCTGGACGAACTTACCATAAATAGGGTGCTTCTCCTTGAATTTTGCTGCAATAACAATGGACTTGTCCATCTTGTTGCTTATGACAACACCCTGTCTAACTTTTCTTAAATTTCTTTCTTCCATCTGGACCATTGTTATTTGTTAAGTTCTCTTTGACGGAGTTCTGTTTTCATACGTGC
>CAVABU010000127.1:0-7237 GCA_963586965.1 Gemmiger formicilis | reverse complement strand
CGACTCGACAAAGGGAAACATCGAGGATTGGAAGATTGAAGAATAACTGTTGCTTGCATAGTCCTTCCTTTCCATAAATTATGACTGCTTAAATAAAAAAAGAATCCTCGGTGGACTTTTCCATCGGGGATTCTCTATTATGTGTGCGCCTGATAGGACTCGAACCTACACGTCGCAAGACACCAGATCCTAAGTCTGGCGCGTCTACCAATTTCGCCACAAGCGCTTAGCGTATATGCTCGTATATGCTAAATGTGAATGCAAAGGTAATGAAAAAAACGGGAAACTGCAATGTTTCTTGCGTCTTTTCTTCTCTTTTCTGCATCTATTTTGTCAGTGAGCGGGCTTTCTCTATGATGGTGTCGATGCCTTTATGGAAATCTTCATCGGTGATGGAGCAATAGACATCTGGCTCAATGCCGTGCTCCGTGCTCTCCTTATTGACATCATACATTGGCACTGCGGAGAAGCGCACGCTCCATCCGTTAGGCAACTCGCTGGTGAAAGGCATGCCCGCTCCTCCGCCAGTTTTGTCGCCTATGACGGTGACATTGGGGCACTGCTTCATATACATCACAAACTCATTGCCAGCGGAGAATACTCCACGATTGGTGAGCACGAATACGGGTTTCTGCCAGCGCATGCCAGAGGATGGCTTGAGTATCACTTCCTCGAGTGATGAAAAGTCATTGTGTCCTGTGCCTGTCTTGTGCTGCATATAGCCCACCTTGATGACGTCATTGGTAAATCGTGATGCCAACCTCTCCGAGGCTGTCACCAGTCCGCCACCATTCTCGCGCACATCGATGATGATGCTACGGCAGGCTATGAAGTGCATCATGATCTCGTCTAGATTGCCTTCGCCAAAGTCATTTTCGAATGTGCTCACGCGCATATAGCCGATGTTGTCGTCGAGTATGCGGTAGTAGATGCCCGAGGCGATGCGGTAGTCCGTACCCATATACTTATTATATAATGTGTCGGAGTAGTTAGTAGGATAGTTTTCCTTCCACGACCAGTTTCTGCCTAAGTCAAAACTTGATCCGAGGTTGACGTGACCATCCTTTAGTTCTCCAATCATCTTAGCCAGCACCTCAAAGAGTTGCTCCGTGTTGGCACCATTGACCATAGGCTTATATCGGGTGTACACCTCATCCCAGTCCACGCCACATTGCTGCTTCTTGTAGTCGAAGAAGCAGTAGTGCTCATCCATAATCTTCCATAGAGCCTCGAAATTGCCTTGTGGGGTATTGTCAAATGAGTCCTCGTCGACGCAACTGACTGCGCAGAGCGTAAGTGCCAAGAGGGTCATCGCATAAATCAGACGTTTCATAGTGTGTAGCCGATTAGGAATGAGTGTGTGTAGGAATGATATTTCAGATTGTTGAGTTTCGTCTGGCGGAAGTCTCCCATATATCCTATTGTCAGACAAAACTTTCTCTTCCTTATGTCCAATGTGAGCATGTGGAAATAGGAGAGCGCATTGCCTGGTGTGGTGAAGCAAGCATTGTGGTCATAGTTGCCTTGCGAGAATATCTCGTAATAGGACTGTCCGTAGGCGGGCGAAAACTGCAGACCGACCACGGGTAGGCTACCCTGATATTTCAGACACATGTCTTTCTTGAGCAGGTGAAAGCGGTATGCTGCCTTGAATGACGGCGAGAGGTTGAGTCCCAACTTCATTTGTGCGGGGTTGTTGCCATTGCGCGTATTATAGATGCCACCGATGAAAGCGTCCGCCTGGCCTCCTACGGATACGCTGAGGCAAGGGTAGAGGTCAAACGTGCGTCGCATACCGAAGGTGTATTCAAATAGTCCCGCCATGTCATTGGCGTTGTCAGACCTCGGATTTGTCATGGAGAATATCTCCTTGGTGGCAGTTATGCGCGACCAGTGCGGCAGGTCTTTCAGTGGCTTCTCCTTCATCTGCATGAGTCTCAACTCCGATCCAGAGTAGTGCTCGGGCGAGAGATAAGTGTCAAGCAGATGGTTGCCACCGATGCCAAGCAGATAAGACTTCTCTTGTGCGAATGACAATAGGGATGTCAGGATGAATATTATGGTCAGAAACTTTCTCATGATGCGAAAGATGATATTATGACTTAAAACAGGGACATCTGCCCATCGTCGTCCACCTTGAATGTGACTGTGTTGCCTCCCTCGGTGTCTTCGGATGCTGGTTCTTCAGATGCAGACTCCTCTGACTCTGGTTCGGGGAAACGAGTCGGTTCGAGTTCCTCCACCTTCTCCACGTTCCAGTTGGACACTCGCTTACCCTTTGCCTTAAATCCCTTCACAGAGATAAACTGCTCAGCGTCTATCTCTATAGGGTCGCGGAATGAGTCTGCGCCGCCGAAGGTGACGAGTATGCGCGGATACACCTGGTCGGTGATGAGCATGAGTTGGTTCTTTGGATTCTCGCCGAGCACAGTCTGCGTCTTGCGTGCTGGCTCCATGAGGAAACGCTTGAGGTAAGTGTAGTTATTATTGTCAGCATCGGTGAATACTGCTGTCCACACCTTGTTGCGGTCAAACTTCTCTATGCGCAGAATGTCGCCCTCATAGTGATTGTTGGAATCAAAGTTGGTGAAATAGAAGTCACCATTCTTGAGCACCACCAATATCTGGTCATCATCCTTGAATTCACCTAATGACACGCCATTGCCGTCATAGTTGATGCGGTTGACATCAGGGTCATACCACACCTTTCTGCCTCCCAGAGTGGAGCGTCCCTGACTCTTCATGCTGATGCGGTGCACAGGCAGTTTGGTCAGTATGCGTCCCTTGGAAGCCCATCCCTTAATCTCGAGTTTAGAGAAGTCGAAGTCGAGGAATATCTTTCGGAGTTTCGGATTCGGTTCGAGAGTGACCTTTATCACCTCCGCCTCGCCATTGGGGTTGGCACTGAAATAGAGTATCTTAGATCCTGGTTCGCCCTGTGTGGCATCACGCTCGCGGTCGCGGGTGACACTCGTCACATTAAAGCGCTTGGCATAGTTGTAGCCCAGTTTACCATTGCGGTACACCACGTTGTATATCGTGCGACGGTCGTTTTTCTTAAATACCTGCACGTGCAGTATATTCTTGCCCACGAAGAGTTTGTCAGCCACCTTCACCACCTTGTATTTGCCATCCTTATAGAATATGATGACATCATCGATGTCAGAACAGTTGCACACAAATTCATCCTTCTTGAGGCTTGTGCCGATAAATCCTTCCTGGCGGTTGATATAGAGTTTCTCATTGGCTTCCACCACCTTAGCAGCCTCGATAGTGTCAAAGTTGCGTATCTCGGTCTTGCGAGGATGGTCTTTGCCGTATTTCGTCTTAAGGAATTCAAACCAGCTCACCGTGACATCCGTCATGTGCTTCAAGTCGTGGTCGATGCTCTTTATCTCCTCCTTGATTTTGGCGATGAGTTCTTCGGCCTTGTCCTTATTAAATTTCAGTATGCGCTGCATCCTTATCTCCATCAGTCGAAGGATGTCGTCACGCGTCACCTCACGCACAAACTGCGGTTTGAAGGGGGTGAGCTTCTCGTCTACGAAAGCCACGGCAGCATCCATGTTGGGCGCCTGCTCAAATTTGCGCTCCTTGTAAATACGCTCCTCGATGAATATCCTCTCGAGCGATGCGAAAAATAGTTGCTCCATCAGTTCGCCACGCCTAATCTCCAGTTCACGCTGAAGGAGGTGCAGTGTGTTGTCGGTGGAGTGTCGCAACACGTCCTCCACAGTGAGGAAGCACGGTTTGTTGTCCTCTATGACACAGCAGTTGGGTGATATATTTATCTCGCAGTCGGAGAAAGCATACAGTGCATCAATGGCCTTGTCAGAAGACACTCCAGGCGTCAGATGCACGAGTATCTCCACGTCAGCAGCCGTGTTGTCATCCACGCGCTTAGCCTTTATCTTGCCCTTCTCGATGGCCTTGAGTATGGAGTCGATGAGCGATGATGTGGTCTTAGAGAATGGTATCTCCTTGATGACGAGTGTCTTGCTATCGAGCTTCTCGATCTTAGCGCGCACCTTTACGCTACCACCACGCTCGCCACCATTATATTTGTCCACGTCTATGCTGCCACCCGTAGGGAAGTCTGGGTAAAGACGGAAGTCCTCACCACGCAGATACTTTATGGCAGCATCGCATATCTCATTAAAGTTGTGTGGTAATATCTTAGATGTCAGACCTACGGCGATGCCCTCAGCACCTTGTGCCAAGAGAAGCGGAAACTTTGCTGGCAAGGTGATAGGTTCCTTGTTGCGTCCATCGTAAGACAGTTTCCAGTCGGTGGTCTTCGGATTAAACACCACGTCGAGGGCAAACTTAGTCAGTCGCGCCTCTATGTATCGTGGAGCTGCCGAGCGGTCGCCAGTGAGGATGTTTCCCCAGTTACCCTGAGTGTCTATGAGCAAGTCTTTCTGTCCCATCTGCACCAGAGCATCACCGATGGAAGCATCGCCATGAGGGTGAAACTGCATGGTGTGTCCCACGATGTTTGCCACCTTATTGAATCTACCGTCATCCATACGCTTCATGGAGTGCAGTATGCGTCGCTGTACGGGCTTGAGACCGTCCTCTATGCTGGGGACGGCGCGCTCCAAGATGACATAGGAAGCATAGTCGAGAAACCAGTTTTGATACATTCCGCTGAGATGGTGCACGGCAGATGCATCAAATCTATTGACGGGAGTATAGTCGGAATGTCCTTCTACCTCAGGGTTTTCGCTATCTTCAAATTCGGTATAGTCTTTAGTTTCGTCGCTCATTAGGTTGCTATCTTTTGTCTACAAAAGTACTAAAAATCGCTCTATTATCAAAATAATTGTTTCTTTTTAGGTTCACTTGTGCTTCATACCATGCTTTTTTGTTATTTTTGTGTCACTGAATATGGCAAGAAGACTTTCTAAAAGAAAAATATCTGGATGGTTACTGCTCTTTGCGGTAATCATCTTCTTTCGTTGTGGCGGACGTGAAAAGGCGGCATCTCTCTTGTCGTCATGTGAAAAACCCCAGGTGGCAGACTCCGTCAAGACTGTCGTAGTAGACATCGATAAGGCATTAGTGCACAGACTCGACTCATTTGTCACCAACCGCCGATGCATCGGCACGCTTGGCGTCTGCGTGTGGGATGAGACTGCTGGCAAACTGGTGTATGAATATAATGCCGACTCGCTCATGAGTCCTGCTTCCAATATGAAGATGCTGACCTGCGTGACGGCACTACGTCGACTGGGTCCCAATTACCGCTTCCGCAGTGGCATTTATATGAATGGTAGCGTAGATAATGATACTCTGAAAGGTGACATCGGACTCAAGTTTGACCATGATCCATGGTTTACCACCGACTCTTTGTCGCATCTTGTCAGTGCGTTGACAAAGACTGGAGTGAAGGCAGTCAAGGGTAAGGTGTATGTAGATGCTGCCATCACAGAGCCTATCCAACATGAGGAGCACTGGACGATGGGCGATCTCAAACTGCGCAAATTTGGCGTGCTACACCGCGGCAACCGCCGACTTGTCAACGAGATAAAGTATGCTCTGCGCTCCAAAGACATACAAGTGAAAGACTCACAAATCGTGGAGAAATCGCTACCTAAGGGCATGAAGCGAGTAGGGGAGATCACGACTCCACTGCTCAGTCCCATGATGCGTGCCCTACTCAATTCCTCCAATGAGTCTGCCGAAAGTCTGTATTATCCTTTGGCTGGTGTCTTCCTCAAGGATCAAGACTTCCGCTCGGCTGGCAATACCGTCGTGAGCAGGTTTATCAAGAAGGAACTACATGTAAATCCCGACTCCGTGGCAGTCATACACGATGGATGCGGACTGTGTATCCATGACAAGGTGACGCCCCGCCTTTTGGTGCGCCTATTTCACTATTCCTATGCGCACAAGTATATATACAATGTCTTGCGCACATACCTCCCCATCTCAGGTGAGACTGGCACATTGCACCATCGCATGACAAAACCTGCGGTGAAAGGTCGCATACAAGCCAAGACGGGTACTCTCACGCGTGAAAACGGACTCACCTCTCTTGCTGGTTATGCACACACTAAGTCAGGTCATATCCTTACTTTCGCCATCATACAGAATGGCCTCCCCGTGGCAGATGCCCGTCTGTGGCAGGACAAGATGTGTGCCGAGATGGTGAAGTGATATAGGAGTTTCGGTTGTAAAGCAATTGTTGCACACGTGTTCAACAATTGTTTTACACGTGTTCACCAATTGTTTGACACCTGTTCACCAATTGTTTTACATTGACATAAGATAACTTTTCATTGTTAATAAGCGCATTTCTGCCTACAACTGCATTGCATTGCTTCTGTCTGAGTGTATATTTGCGTCTGCTAACCAAATAAATATCAACACATGTCAGAAGTAAAAAGCAAATATGAGAAACCTGAGTACACGGATGTGCTCAAGTATGACATTTATACGTTGGAAAATGCCGTGGGCAGTGGTAAAAGTCGTAGATATGTGCGTCTTTTGCAGCATGAACCCAAGAATACGGACCAAGTGAAAGAGGCGATACAAAAGAGAAGTCCAATCACAAAAGGAGCCACGTCGGGAGTGTTGACCGAACTGCGTGACCTTATGATAGAGGAGTTGCGCAATGGTAGGCGATTTTATATCCCCGAGATAGGTTATTTCTCGCTGTCTGCAGGTCTTGAGACGGATGGTGAAGATGGACGAGTAAACGGCGACGATGTGTGTATCACAGGAGTGAAATTTCGTCCCGAGGCAAGTCTATTGTCTGACATCCGTCACAACTTGCATTTCTCCCGTGCGCATTTCAAGAAGAGTTCGACGAAATTTGACGAAGAGGAGATACTTGCAAAAATAAAGGATCATGTGCAGGAGAATGGCTATGTCACTGTGAGTTTTATGTCGCGCCAGTTGAATATGACCAAGTATGTCATGCGCAAATGGTTTACTCATTTCTGCGAAGAGGGCATCTTGGTGAAGGGTGGCACTGACCGCAGTCCTGTGTATATGCTAAAAAAATAAGTCCTGTGTATATGAAAAAAATAAGCAGGCGAAGCAATGAAGCTTCGCCTGCCACTATTGTATGCTATTTGTTACTATAGGATGTCCTTATTGTAAAGAGAGAATCTCATCCTCACTAAGTCCGCATAGGTCTGCGACGGTCTTGAGGTCCATGCCACGTTGCAGCATTGCCTTGGCAATATCTGCACGGCTTTCAGCTCGTCCTTTCTCAAGTCCTTTCTCA
>CAVABU010000126.1:0-7311 GCA_963586965.1 Gemmiger formicilis | reverse complement strand
ACACGTGTGCAGCAATTGTTTGACACCTGTTCAACAATTGTTTGACAAGCGACACACCTCCCATCCCCACACCCTCTACCCGACTCCAAATATCATAAGAAATACAATTTTATGCTTAAGGTTTTGCGATATTCAAGGAAAAGATTATCTTTGCAAGCAGTTAAAAGGTAAAGCTATGCTCAGTCGCAAGGTGAGACTGCGCTGGCAGAAGATAAAGAATAACTACATCAACATTACTAATCATGGCAAACAAGAGATTGCTTAAGAAACAGTTGAATGAGACTGGAAGCGAACTGTTCGCAGAGTGTGTGGCTGCTTATTTCGACGTGCACGACGAAGACCTGCAGCAAGTGGATGACATCCTTTCCACAGTGCTCAAGACTCACAATGACTTCGTCAAGAGGGTGTCTTTCCCCGAACCTGGACTAAGCAAGAAGGTGTATTACAAGACACTGCGAGATGACTTCAAGAAGCAGGCGGACGAAATAAGAAACAACATCAAGGCACTGGCATAACTCAATCATGATTCTCAAGAAATTCAGTAGATGGATGCTCTACAGCGTGATGAAATGGAAAAAGGAAGTCACCGAGGAGCATCCAAGGAAATTTATTATATGTCTTGCCCCACATACGAGCAACATGGACTTCTTCATCGGACAATTGTATATGAGGGCAGAAAACATGCAGGCCAACTTCCTTATGAAGAAGGAATGGTTCTTTTGGCCACTTGGCATCATCGCCCGCCGTGTGGGTGGCATACCAGTAAACAGGTCAAAGAAGACTCGCATGACAGAGCAGTTGGCTGAAGAAGCAAAGAAACGTGACGACTTCTGCCTGACCATCACTCCAGAGGGCACACGATCGCTCAATCCTGACTGGAAAAAAGGTTTTTACTATATTGCACTTAACGCGGGCATCCCGATATTGCTCTACGGACTTGACTACGAGAAAAAACTCATCAGTTGCACTAAGACCATATATCCCACAGGCAACATCGAGGAGGACATGAAAGAGATAAAACTTTACTTCAAGGATATGAAAGGTAAATATCCTGAGAAGTTTACGATAGGAGATATAAAGAATTGACTTTTCACTCACTCATAACCACACTCTTGCTGGCTTCGTCATCCATAGCGACCAGCGCACAGACTGCACTCAACCTGAAAAACGCATGGGGCGACATCGACTCTGACATCGCACCGTGGGCGAGCAATGTGTCACGCCCTAACAAGATAAAAAAAGGACTCGAGGGACGTCATATCTCCCTCTGGGCAAGCCATGGCAGATATTTCGACAATGAGAAGTGTATATGGAAATGGCAACGCCCCAACCTTTTCTGCACCAATGAGGACCTATTTACGCAGACCATCGTGGTGCCTTACCTCATACCGATGCTCGAAAATGCTGGCGCCTATGTCTTCACACCACGCGAACGTGACTGGCAGAAGCATGAGATCATCGTCGACAATGACGTGTCCTCGCCTACGGGTAGCACCTTCTCTTGCAACGCGGACAATTGCCGTCAGGTGACGGGATTTAAGATGCACGAGGGGGAATATTATGATGGTGAAAGTCCATTCCAGGCTGGCTCAGCGTTGGCTATCAAGGCTGACAAACCGAAGAACTCTTCCTTTATCTATTACATTCCAAATATCACAGAAGCAGGCAGATACGCCGTCTATGTGAGTTACCCACGACTTGACGATGCCGTGGACGACGTGCACTACACAGTGTGCCACAAGGGCATACAGACGGACTTTGTGGTCAATCAGCAGATAGGTCAGGGCACGTGGGTATATCTTGGCACTTTTGATTTCGACGTGACACCTGTCGGCGACCAGTCAAAGAGTAATTGTGTGATGCTGTCCACAATGTCACGCCACAAGGGACATATAGGTGCTGACGCCGTGAGATTTGGCGGTGGCATGGGCAACATACGTCGTGGCGACTCCACAAGCGGACTACCAAGATGTCTCGAGGGAGCACGCTACTACGGACAGTGGGCAGGAGCGACCTACTCCGTCTACAGTGACAAGATGGGCGAAAATGATTATGGCGACGACATCAATGTGCGGTCACTGATGACCAACTGGCTTGGCGGCCAGTCTTGTTTTATGCCCGCATCGGAGACGGGTGGCAAGGTACCCATCGAATTGTCACTTGCCGTACACAGTGACGCTGGTTATAATCATGATGGAAAGAGCGTATTCGGGTCGTTGGCTATAGCCACCACAAACTTTAATGACGGCATCCTGTCGAGCGGAATATCACGACAGACTTCACTTGACTTGGCATCACAACTGCTTGACAATCTCAATAGGGACATGACGCGAGAATTTGGCACATGGGGCAAACGCTACCTGTGGGACAGAAACTACTCAGAGACAAGACTACCTGAAGTGCCGTCGGCGATAATAGAAACTCTCTCGCACCAGAGTTTTCCCGACATGAAGATAGCCCAGCACCCAGTGGGCAAGTTTGCTATCGCAAGAAGCATCTACAAGACAGTGCTGAAATACATCTGCGATCAGCACGACAAGAAATACGTGGTGACTCCGCTCGCACCTATCGACTTCCGCATCGAGACGGCAGATGACAACAGGATAAGACTGACATGGAAGGGTGTCAAGGATGCTGACGAACCGACATCCGCTCCCACATCTTATAATATATATACGGCAGTAGGCGACGGCGGTTTTGACAACGGACAAAACATAGAGTCCACGACAGCCACCATGAAACTGATACCGGGCATGCGTTATAGTTTTAAGATTACGGCATGCAATGACGGTGGCGAGAGTTTTGCATCCGAGACATTGTCTGCCTACATCGCAGAGAATCCCATCGGAGAGATACTCGTCATCAACGGTTTTGAGCGTCTCTCCGCACCATGTATCATCGACAATGATGCCATGCAGGGTTTTGACATCGATGCTGACGAGGGCGTGCAGCGAGGACTGTATGCCGGATGGTGTGGCAGACAAAGAAACTTTGACAAGAGTGCTATGGGCATGACTGGCGAACAGGGATTGGGATATAGCGGTAACGAATTGGCAGGTGTCTTCATCGCTGGTAATGACTTTAATTACACGGTGGACCACGTGCGATCTATAGCCTCAACGGGTAGATACAATGTGGTGAGTACCTCCTTGTCGGCTGTCAACAAGCAGGAGGTGAACCTCAACCAATATAAGATGGTGGACATAGCCTTCGGTCTGCAGAAAGACGATGGCCAGTTAGGGCTTCACTACAAGACTTTCACGCCATCGCTACAGTCCCAACTTGAAGCATACGCCCGACAAGGTGGCGCCATCTTGACAAGCGGTTCATTCCTCGGTAGCGACATGATGCAACCTAAGGAAGCTTCATTCATGAGACGACTACTTAAATCCAACTATATCACCACCGCTGACAACACTACAGGTGAAGACATCGTAGGCCTTGGCATGCAGTATAGCATCTACCGCACGCTCAATGACAAGCACTATGCTGCCACGCACCCAGAGGTATTGTCGGCTACAGATGATGCCATCTGCGCCATGCAGTATGCAGACGGCACAAGCGCTGCCGTGGGTTACAAGGGCACATACTCTTGTTTCACGATGGGATTCCCATTCGAGTGCATCAAGGATAGATATCTCAAGGATAAGATAATGCAGGGTATCATAGCATACCTGATAAAATAACTGATAACCTAAAAATCATACAATTATGGAAATAAAAGCAAATGCCAAAGGAAGCCGATTCATAGAAGTGACGGAGAAACATCTCGAGACTTTGAAGAAATACTCTCTGCTTTACGACCTCGTGGGCAGTGACGGATTTGTGGATGACACCACACTCGAAAAGTTGCAACACAATGTGCGCGCTCTGCTCGAGGCTGGCAATGACAAAGACAAGGATTTGCTCGACCTCTGTTTTGACGTCATCTATCACCGCGACATGAAAGCATTGGGACTGAGAAACCTGATGCTACTGTATATAAGTTACAATGAGGGCGAAGTGGAAGACATCGACGGCATCACTGCCGATGACCTCACTGTCGCCGAAGAAATAGAATAAATGGAATACCGCCTGACAGATTTTCTGCCGACTACAAAGAAAGAATGTGAACTCAGAGGATGGGATGAACTGGATGTCATCCTATTTTCTGGTGATGCTTATGTGGACCATCCTTCATTCGGCGCAGCCGTCATAGGACGCATCCTTGAGGGTGCAGGCTATCGCGTGGCTATAGTGCCACAACCTGACTGGCATGGTGACTACCGCGACTTTAAGAAACTGGGACGACCGAGACTATTCTTCGGTATATCACCTGGTGCCATGGACTCCATGGTCAACAAGTATACGGCCGCGAGGCGCATACGTCATGATGACGCTTACTCGCCCAACGGACAGGGAGGACTGCGCCCAGACTATCCGAGCATCGTCTACACGAAGATACTTAAGAGTCTCTTCCCCGACGTGCCAGTGATACTCGGTGGCATCGAGGCGAGCCTCAGACGTGTCACTCACTATGACTACTGGCAGGACAAACTGATGAAATGCATCCTCTGCGACTCAGGGGCTGACATGATCACCTATGGCATGGGCGAGAAGGTCATCCTGGATGTGGCTGATGCCATAGCTGACTGTCGTCCTATAGAGGATATAAAAGACATACCGCAGACGGTATTCATCTGCGAAGAGAAGGACATACCGGGAGGTATCACCGACAAAGACATCGTGCTGTATTCTCACGAGGAGTGTCTGAAGAATAAGAAATGCCAGGCTGACAACTTCCGCCATGTGGAGGAGGAGTCCAATAAGATGCATGCGCAAAGACTGATACAGGGTGTGGATGGAAAGTATGTCGTGGTGAACCCTCCCTACCCTCCACTGACTACTGAGGAGTTGGACGCTTCGTTTGACTTGCCGTATACGCGTTTGCCTCACCCGAAATACAAGGGGAAGAGGATTCCAGCGTATGACATGATAAAGTTTTCGGTCAACCTGCATCGCGGTTGCTTCGGTGGCTGCGCCTTCTGCACCATCTCTGCTCATCAGGGCAAGTTTGTGGTGTGCCGTTCTAAGGAAAGTATCCTGCGCGAGGTGAAGCAGGTGATAGAGATGCCAGACTTCAAGGGATATCTGAGTGACCTCGGCGGTCCCTCTGCCAATATGTATGGCATGCACGGACGCAATCCCAAGGCTTGCGAGGTGTGCAAACGTCCTTCGTGTGCCAATCCACAGGTGTGTCCCAACCTCGTCACCGACCACTCGGCACTACTCGACATCTATCATGCCGTGGATGCCTTGCCTGGCATAAAGAAGAGTTTTATCGGTTCGGGCGTGCGCTATGACCTCATCTTGCACAAGCAAAAGGATGAGAAGAGCAATCAAGTAGCGATGCAATACGCACGCGAACTCATCAAATATCATGTATCGGGAAGACTGAAGGTGGCACCTGAACATACATCTGACAAGGTGCTACACTACATGAGAAAACCGCCTTTCAGACAGTTTGAGGAGTTTAAGCGCATCTTCGACAGGATAAATAAGGAGGAGCATCTCAACCAGCAGATTATCCCCTACTTCATCAGTAGCCACCCTGGTTGTCATGCCGAGGACATGGCAGAACTGGCTACTATCACCAAAGGACTGGACTTTCACTTGGAACAGGTGCAGGACTTCACGCCTACGCCAATGACGGTATCCACGGAGACTTGGTATACGGGTTATGACCCTTATACGCTGGAACCAGTGTTCTCTGCAAAGTCACCGAAGGACAAGCAGGCACAGAGGCAGTTCTTCTTCTGGTATAAACCTGAGGAGAGACCACTCATAGAGCGCGAACTGAAACGATTGGGGAGACCTGACCTACTGAAGAAACTGTATCCCAACCAACCAATGCCCTTCCAGCGCGACAATCGCACACGACACAATGATCAGCAGGAATGGGACAAGCCCAAGCGTGGCGGTGAGAAGCAGAAACGCTCTTCCTATAATCCCAACTTCACTCCAAAGAATAAGAAAAGGAGATAAACTGCATGGACGAAGAGCTCAAAAGGCATCTCATCTCACTTGCCGACAAATACGAGACGGAGAGTTTCATACAGGACGACCCGTCACAATTTATGCATCGCTTCACGCATCCTTCACAGCAGGAGCGTGCAGCGTTTATAGCGGCTGCCCTCAGTTACGGCAGCCGCCGTCAGTTTATCCCAAAGATTGACCTTTTGCTATCAAACCTCTCGCAAGGCATTCTCCCACCCGACGATGATGACTGCTTTTATCGTCTGCACACCAACCGCATGGTGAGACGTTTCCTAATTGTCACGGATAATATATATAAGGAATATGGCACCATGCTTGAATGGATGACAAAGAACGATATCCATACAGGCATTGATGCCGTAAAACTGATCACCTCTTATTATGCCGCGCATGAGGCATCAGACTTGATACCCAAGAATGCCACGTCATCTTGCAAGCGCGTGTGCATGTTTCTACGATGGATGGTGCGTGACAACTCTCCCGTGGACCTCGGCATATGGAGCGCACAAATAGACAAGTCCACGCTGATAATGCCACTGGATACACACGTACTGCAAGAATCCCGCCGTCTAGGGATACTAAATGCCAAGACAGGCACCATGTCGACAGCCATCCGACTGACAAAAAAGATGAAAGCCATCTTCCCCAATGACCCCACAAGAGCAGACTTCGCCCTCTTCGGACTTGGAGTTGATGATAAAATATAGTGGGCAAAGCGCCCCCGCTTTATAAGCCTTTAACCCATTTTTGCCCAGCCCTGGTTTTCATCATCCAAAGTAGGAACAATGCTGCACAAATAGCAACACCACCCAAAATAATTATTAATCCTTCCATATTTATCTCTTTACTAATATGTAATAACCTATAATACCTAAAAGAACAGTAGAAACCAGTCCTACAAGAAAGAGAAATGCATAAGGGGTTGTAGCGTCCATCCCTGTGATAAGAGCCACTGCGCCACCTATAACCATTGCTGTAAAAGTAGTTCTTGCCAAATCAAAAAAGAATTTACTTATGTTTTCTCTTATTGATTTTTCTCTATCTCTATCGTCTCTTGCTGTCATATGATATATTGTATGATAGTGCAATGTTAATAAGAATTTGTAGAACCTCCAAAACTTTCCCGTTATTTTTTAGTGTCCTTCAGATATTCATAAAGTTTACAATATTGCGCCCCTTGCTGTATTTCAGATTCATGTCTCTAATTCTCAGAACATTGTAGTCAAAACAAGCAGATGGGGGATATATCGCAAAGAAACAAAAGTAAGAAAAATC
>CAVABU010000125.1:0-7407 GCA_963586965.1 Gemmiger formicilis | reverse complement strand
CTGCTAAAGGGAAACACACTACCAGCGATGAAGGCTGCCACCAACATGCCTAAGTAACTGTATTGTAGGAGAAAATCGGTTATAGCATCCATGTGTTATATGCGGTCAATATCAGGATAACTAGCAGAGAGGCAATGAATTGCCAATTGGTTATGCGTGATCGTGTGAACGTGAAGTAATGCGCCACCACTGGCGATGCTGTCACTATGAGCATTCGTAGCAAGAAGGCACTGTGTGACGGTTGCAAAACTATGAAAAGGGATATCAAGAGGAAAAGCAGTATCAGCGAGTAGAACATCATCCTCGTGCGGATACTCTCGTGATAACTGTAACGATAAAAATGCGCTATTGCCACAATGCCTGTCACATAAATGAAGACAAGGTTGACAAGCATTGACGGACTCATGATGCCCTGGCACAAGGGCTCAAATGTAGCGATAGACGCCAGATGGTCAATGACGCACATGTAATCGCCTATGTATACGGTGTAGGCAGCCCACAACCAGTAAGGCACAAGCAGTCCTATTATGGACGCGAAGAAATTCTTCACCGACCCTGCCTGCATGCGCACTATCAGTAGCAACCAGGAAAACGGCACAAAGAACAATATCTGTACAAACATAGTGCTGGCAACGCCGAGCATGATGAATGATGCGCAGACATCTCCCATGCCACGCTTATTCTGATAAGTGCGGAAGAGTGTAAGTAAATGCAAGGCAAAAAACAACTGCACTACATTTGCCTCCAACGATTTGCAGAGGCATGTCACCATGACGGCAAGCACTAAGAAGATGGATGACGGCAGTCGGCTATAGATTCTTATCAGAGCATTATTGTTGTTGATAAGAAGCATCACATATCCCGTGAGCACCACACATGCCATGTGCAACCATAGACTATTGTCAATGGTGAATAACAAGAAAGCCATCACTGCTGTATAGACGGCAGTGATGGGCAATGTTTTGCGACTTTGTGCTACTATGTTTTGAAACATAGTTACCATATGTTTTTATAGATCCTTTCCGATATCTCTGCGGAAATATTTGTCAGTAAACTTTATCTTGTCTGCTTCAGAGAAACTCTTTGCCAGAGCCTCAGCCTTGTCTTTACCATATGACGACACGGCTATCACACGTCCTCCATTGGTGACGACCTTTCCGTCTTTCAAGGCTGTGCCTGAATGGAATACGACGCTTCCGTTGACATCGTCTATACCTTCGATGGCGTATCCTTTCTTGTATTCCTCAGGATAACCTCCGCTGACGAGCATCACGCACACGGCGGCACGCTCATCAAATTCTATATTCTTCTCGTCTATATTGCCATCGGCAACACCTTCGAAGAGATCCACGATGTCACTCTTCAGACGAAGCATGACGCTCTCAGTCTCAGGGTCTCCCATGCGACAATTATACTCGATGACCATCGGATCACCATCCACATTGATAAGTCCGAAGAATATAAAACCCTTATAGCAAATATTCTCTTCTGCCAAGCCATCTACCGTAGGACGGATTATTCTATCCTCCACCTTCTGCATCCATTCCTTGGTAGCAAAAGGCACTGGGGTGACGCTTCCCATACCTCCAGTGTTGAGACCAGTGTCGCCCTCTCCTATTCTCTTATAGTCTTTAGCCTCTGGAAGAATTTTGTAGTTTTTGCCGTCAGTAAGAACAAATACCGAGCACTCTATACCTGACAAAAACTCCTCGATGACCACACTCGCCGATGCATTGCCAAACATACCGTCAAGCATAGCCTTGAATTCCTCCTTGGCCTCATCCAATGTCGGCAATATCAAGACTCCCTTTCCAGCACAAAGGCCATCTGCTTTCAGCACATAAGGAGCCTGCAGAGTCTCAAGAAACTTGAGTCCAGCCTCAACTTGGGTGCCATTAAAAGTCTGATATCTTGCCGTAGGAATATTGTGACGCTGCATGAATTGCTTAGCAAAATCCTTAGAACCTTCGAGTACGGCTCCCTCCTTGGAAGGACCGATGACGGCAATGTGCTTGGTGCGCTCGTCATTCTTGAAATCATCATAGATGCCCTTTACAAGAGGATCTTCAGGACCTACCACCACCATATCTACGCCGTGCTCCACGGCAAAAGACTTAAGACCTTCGAAGTCATCAGCCTTAAGTGGGATGTTTTCGCCTACGCTGGATGTACCAGCATTGCCTGGAGCAATGTAGAGTTTGTCACATTTCTCACTCTGCGCTATTTTCCATGCAAGCGCATGTTCGCGACCTCCGCTGCCTAATAAAAGAATCTTCATTATTTCAAATGTTCTTCAAAATATTGTGTAATGCGTTCATGCAGATGTACACTCTTGTGTCCTGCCATATTGTGTCCCTCTCCAGGATATACGAAGAAATCGGGTTGGGTGCCTGCCTCGGTACATGCATTAAGGAATTGCAGTGCGTGCTGTGGTACCACCGTCGGGTCATTCATACCGATGATAATCTGGAGTTTACCCTTCAAGTTCTTCGCCTTATCAAGCAGGCTGGTCTGAGCATAACCTTCAGGATTGGTCTCAGGGGTATCCATATAGCGTTCGCCATACATCACCTCATAGTATTTCCAGTCGATGACAGGTCCTCCCGCCACACCGACCTTGAATACATCGGGATAGTTGGTCATCAGCGAGACTGTCATGAATCCTCCGAAACTCCACCCGTGCACACCGAGTCTATCAGCATCCACATATGGGAGTGACTTGAGATAGTCCACACCACACATCTGGTCTTTCATCTCTTCCTGACCGAGATGACGGAAGGTGACCTGCTCGAAGTCACGACCACGGTTTTCACTGCCTCGATTGTCAAGGATAAAGACGATATATCCCTTTTGCGCCATATATGTTTCCCATGAGCGTGAAGCCCAATGCCAAGAGGCGTCGACATTGTGAGCATGAGGACCACCATAGACGTACACCACAGTAGGATATTTCTTTGTAGGATCAAAGTCTGCTGGTTTCACCATGCGCCAATAGAGGTCAGTAGTGCCATCAGCAGCCTTTATTGTGCCGTTCTCGAATATCGGATGATACCAACCTTCCCATGGATCGGGAGCAGTGCCGAGCAATACGCTCTTGCCTGTCATAGTGTTGGTGACAGCGCACTTACGTGGCACTGTAGGTTCTTGCCAAGTGTCCACCAGATATTTTCCATCATCAGACAACTTTGCATAGTGCACGCCCTTGCCATTATCGAGCGGAGTGCGCTTGAGAGTCTTCAAGTCTACGGAGAATATGTTTGCCTGCAGAGGATTGGTTTCGTTGGACCTTATTATAATAGTCTTCTTAGAAGGGCAGAAACCTACAATTTGCATCACCTCCCAATTACCCTTTGTGATTTGACCAAGTTGTTTGCCATTGACATCCATCAGATAAAGATGCATATGGCCATCATGCCAACTCCAATAGATAAATTTAGAAGAGTCCCAAGGAAGGAAGGTGATAGGATGTTGTGGTTCAACATACTTATCAGAATCTTCTGTATACAAGGTTTTTATCTTCTTACCATCCACTGCGCTATATGCATCGAGAGTACAGTGATTCTGGTCACGATTGAGTTCAAAGAGATAGATTGTCTTGCCGTCAGGTCCCCAGGCGATATTGGTGAAATAACGGTCGGTGACATCACCGAAATCAAGATAGATGGTCTGCTGTGTCTTGAGGTCAAACACGCCGACTGTCACCTTATGCGATGTCATGCCAGCCATGGGATACTTGTCGGGAGCGAGTTCTGCCTCACGTGCGAAAGTGTTGACTTGCGGATAGTCAGCCACCATACTTTGGTCCATACGATAGAAAGCCAGTCGAGTACCATCATTATTCCAAAATGTGCCTTTGGTGATACCAAACTCATCGCGGTGCACACTTTGTCCATAGACAATCTCACGAGAACCATCCGTTGAGAGTTGCACTTCCTTGCCATCTGCGTATCGCACCCAAAGGTTGTTGTCACGAAGGAATGCGTCAGCCCTTGACACCTTATTCCACTCGAGAGAACCCTCAGCGCTTTGGCTCCACACCACTTTCCAGTCATCAAAGTCGACTAGGGAACGCTTGCCGTCTACATAATTAAGTATGTAGGGGTATTCCTTGTATGGATAACCCGCCATTCTGACTTTATAACTATTGTCAGAATCCAATCCATACACGGAGTAGACATTATCATTGTTTACCTCGCCATCCTTCTCTGGTTTTCCCGTAGTAGGATTGAGCAAGAGTTTGCAAGTGTGGTTGCCATCTACGAGACGATTGCCCCACCATTCATAGGAAAACCTCTGCGGATAGAAGTTGTATGCATTCTTACCACCGAAGTTAAGTTCCTCGAGAGTAAAGAGTTTCTGCGCACATACGCTATTACCTGTCGCTATCATTGCCAACAGTGCGATAATACAAGACTTAATCTTCATTGCCAAACACCTGTTTGCGACGTTCAAAGTTTTGCTTGCGGTCTCTCTGGCCACCATTCTTCTTGAAACCACCTTTGGCATCTTTTGATTTCCAAGAGTCACGCTTAGGTTTGTTGCCATTAAAATCCTTGTTGCCTCGGAAATCCTTCTGGCGACGGTCACCTCTCTCCTCTCTATCACCACGGTCACGACGCTCACCACGGTCATATCTATCGCCACGATCACTACGGTCATTGTCGCGTGAGTCGCGGAAATTACGACGTTCACGTGAGTGCTCGCCATCGCGTTGCTTCTCATTACGACGTTCCAAAGAGCGGAAGGTGAATGTGCGGATATCAGCTTCCTCGTTTTCCTCCTGTTCGTCCATTTTCTTCTGATAGTCACGGTTTTTTCTCACCCTGATCTTCTCAGCCATCATCTTCTTCTCTTCTTCGGTCTTCACGTGTCCGCCTTCGCTGACAAAGTCATTTATCTTACCATCAAACATCTGATACTTGCGGTATTCGCACTCCAAAGATCCGTTATAGAGAGGGAGTTTCAGCGATGGTTTTAGTCCTATCTGACGGAAGCATTCTTCCTTGTAAGACAATATCCAAGCCTCATTGCCAATGAACGCATGCTTGAGTCTCTCACCTATCATCTTGTAGGTACCGAGAAGGTCA
This sequence comes from Gemmiger formicilis, assembly GCA_963586965.1. Taxonomy (GTDB): domain Bacteria; phylum Bacteroidota; class Bacteroidia; order Bacteroidales; family Bacteroidaceae; genus Prevotella. The sequence goes on along the minus strand of CAVABU010000125.1, from coordinate 2,320 downwards.
GGCGTAGAGATACGCTCACCATAAGGAGGATTGCTCACTATGATGGATTTCTCTGCAGGCTGGGTAAAGTCCTTGAAGTCTTGTTGTTTGATGGTGATATACTTGCTCAAACCTGCTGCCTTCACATTCAGATTGGCAGTATTGACAGCCTTGATGTCTACATCATAACCGTAGATATAGTGCTCAAATTCACGTTCACGCGAGTCATCATTATATATATCCTCAAAAAGGTCTGCGTCAAAGTCAGGCCATTTCTCAAATGCATATCCCTTACGGAAGAGTCCAGGTGCCATATTGCATGCGATGAGGGCAGCCTCAATAGGCAGAGTACCCGAACCGCACATAGGGTCAATGAAATCAGTATCGCCCTTCCATCCTGTCATCAGGATCATACCAGCAGCAAGCACCTCATTGAGTGGAGCCTCCACACTCTCCTGACGATAACCTCTGCGGTGCAGTGACTGACCAGACGAGTCTAGTGACAGTGTGGCATCGGTATCAGAAATATGGATATGCAAGAGGATATCAGGATTGGTCACCGAGATATTCGGACGTTTGCCTGTCTTCTCACGAAAATAGTCCACGATAGCATCCTTTACTTTATATGTGACAAAGCGGGAGTTATTAAATTCATCGGAATATACCACCGAGTCAACCGAGAAGGTCTTACCTGGGCCGATGATGTCTGTCCACTCCAACTTTTTTATCTCGTCATACACATCATCAGCGGACTTTGCCTTGAAGTGAAGTATTGGTTTGAGTATGCGGATAGCTGTTCGCAACTGGAAATTGGCTCTATACATCATCTCCTTGTCACCTTTGAAGGATACGACACGACGGCCAATCTGCACATCTTTTGCTCCTAACTCATTAAGTTCTTGAGCAAGGATGTTCTCCAATCCCATGAAGGTCTTGGCAATAAGTTCAAATTCCATATAAATTTTGGGTTCGTTTTAAAACATTGCAAAGTTAACGAGAAAATCCCAAAACTACAACAAGGTCTGCCAATTAATTTTGACTCAATGGGCAAGGTACTGATGACAATGCGGTCTAAAGAGCACTCATTCCGCCATACGAAACTCCTTGGGTGTCATGCCTGCAAGTTTCTTAAAGTAGCGGGTAAAGAATGACTGGTCAGGGAAATCCAGGCTCGCTGCTATGGATTGCAGAGAGTCATTGGTGGAGCGCAGGAGAGTTTTTATCTCCTGTATGCAGTGGCGATTGATGATATCCTTGGCTGTCTCCTTACTTATGTTATGCACAATCTTTGAGAGATAGCGAGGCGTGATGCATAGTTTGTCGGCATAGAATGCCACCTCACGCTCCCTTGCTCCGTATTCAAACACGAGATGGATAAATTCCACGAAGAGTTCATTCTGTCTATTCATCGTCGTGGTGGTGTCAGGCATTATCTTTTCGAATATCACGTCATAGCACTCCATTAGGATGGCTTGCACCGTATTCTTTACTATCAGCATGCGGTGACTACCTTTGTTTTCATATAGAAAATATGTCACATTACCGATGCTGGCATTGATGGCTTCCAGTCGTCCATTATCTATCGTACCAATAGGATAATTTCTTATAAAGTCCATATAAGATGGTTCGGGACGCACCATCACGTCGACGGCAAAATCATGATTATAGGTAATATACGAGCACAAGAAATCCTCGCTCGCATCTAGACATCTCACCGTAGCCTGTGGCGATATAGTCAGGATGGAGTTGCGCATGAGTTCATATTTCACGAAATCTATCTCCAGCGTCATGCTCCCCTGCCCTACTATTAACACGGTGGTATTCTGAGCCGAAAAGTATTTACCTCGAGTAAATTCTATCTTTACATCCTTCTGTGCTGCCACACCATCTGGCATCACTTGTTCACTCCCAATGATATTCATGTCGTCTATTTTTGCGTGTGCAAATGTAAGCAATATTATTGGAGTATGTGTTATAGTGATGACAAAAAATATTTAATATTTTCAAAACAGGAACAAACGTATCACATATGTATCCTTGTTCCGATTTTGACAAGTAGTGTACGCATAGGGATTTGCCATGCGAGGTCACATATCACTAACTTTGCGCCAGATTTAAAGTCTCTGCTATGAGACACCTGATAAAAGTTATAATATGATGACAATTAAGAGAATTATCTATTGCGTAATGGTGGTCATAGGACTCTCCATTACTACATCTTGCAAAGAGAAGAAGCAAGAACAGGTAGCGAAAGCAAGTTTTAAAACAATGACGGTGCAGAAGTCTGACAAGGACCTCTCCACCAGTTATTCAGCATCCATCAAGGGTAAGCAGGACATCG
>CAVABU010000124.1:0-7411 GCA_963586965.1 Gemmiger formicilis | reverse complement strand
GCGTCGGGTCTTGCCACCCGACCTCACTATCATCTGCTTGATGGTCTGCGTGGAGTGGCTGCACTCATAGTATTGTGGTATCATGTGTTTGAGGGTTATGCCTTCGCACAAGGCACGGATATGATAGAAGTGGTCAACCACGGATACCTTGCCGTTGACTTCTTTTTCATCCTCTCAGGTTTTGTCATCAGTTATGCATATGACAATAGATGGAAGGACGGGTTTACTCTTAAGAATTTCTTCACAAGGCGTCTCGTACGTCTGCATCCACTGGTCGTGGCTGGCGCTATCATAGGCGCGGTGGCCTTCTTCCTGCAGGGAGGTGTGCAGTGGGACGGGTCGCATGTGGCTGTCAGCGCAGTCATGTTGGCATTGCTTTGTGCCATGTTTATGATACCTGCAGTGCCAGGTGGCAGTTATGAGGTGCGTGGCAACGGCGAAATGTATCCGCTCAATGGTCCTTGCTGGTCGCTATTCTTTGAGTATATAGGCAATATCGTCTATGCGCTTGTGCTACATAAGTTGCCTACATGGGCTATGGCCATCATCACCACACTGCTTGGCGTGACGCTCTGCTTCTTTGCTATGACAGATGTCAGCGGATACGGAAGCCTCGGCGTGGGTTGGACATTGGACGAACTAAACTTCTGTGGGGGACTCTTGCGTATGGGTTTCCCTTTCATGATGGGACAATTGCTTCAGAGAGTGTTTCGCCCTGTAAAGGTGCGCGGTGCCTTTTGGATTTGCACCATTGTGCTGGCTGTGCTCCTCCATGTGCCCTATCTCGCTGACAAGGGCATAGTGACTGCCAATGGCGTGTTTGAGTGCTTCTGCATTGTCATCGTCTTTCCTGCTCTTGTGTGGATAGCGGCATCAGGCAATACCACAGATAAATGGAGCTCGGGCGTGTGTCACTTTGTGGGTGAACTGTCATATCCGCTCTATATCGTGCACTATCCAGTGATGTATCTCTTCTATGCGTGGATAATCCGCACGAAGCAGTACACCTTCGGTGAGACTTGGCATGTGGCTATCTTTGTGATGGTGATAAACATAGCCCTGGCGTATGCTATGCTAAGATGGTATGATAAGCCTGTAAGGCGTTGGCTCAAAAAACGCTTATCATAAGGAAATATAAAAATATTTTAGGAGGTACGACATTATAGCCGTACCTCCTAATCTTTACATCGTTTTCAGGATGAGCGTCAAGTGATATATGATAGTATCTTTGTGTTGGGCTTCTTAATTATTACCTGAAAACAATCCTTTACCTTAAAATCAGACCGCTGTCTGTAACCATAAACTAACTAACAACCTAAACCTATTTTATAACTAACTACTAACTTTAAAGTGCACCGCTGTGACTTTTTCTTGATTGCAAAGTTAGTGTATTACAAAATAGATATATAAAAAATATGTTTCAATAACTGTAAATATTCAGTCATTGAAACATATTTTATTTTATACGTATCAAAAACAGTAGATGTAACTACGTCGTATGTCCGAAATGTAGTATACGGTGTCTAATTTGTTGCATGCTGTAATATTATTGCAAGAATGATATCAGCACGCCGGCGGCTATTGCCGAACCGATGACTCCTGATATGTTGGATGCCATGCAATAGTTGAGCACGTGATTCTTCACATCATACTTCGTCGCTATCTCATTAGCCACGCGTGATGCCATAGGCACTGCTGACAGTCCTGTGGCTCCCACCAGCGGGTTGACTTTCTTCTTGGCGAAGAGATTATAAATCTTCACCATGGTGATGCCTGCGGCGATGGAGATGGCGAAGGCGAGGAATCCGCCAAGCACGATGCCGAGGGTCTGCGCATTGAGGAATGCGTCTGCTGTCATCGTAGCACCTACGGACAAGCCGAGGAAGATGGTGGCAGTATTCATGATGGCATTGCTTGCTGTCTCAAACAGGCGACTTGTCATGGCTCCGAGTTCCTTCAAGAGGTTACCAAACATGAGCATACCTACCAATGACACGGCTGTAGGCACAAGCAGAGCCACGATGATGGTGACGGCGATAGGGAAGAGTATCTTCATCACGCGCAAGTTCTTTATCTCCGTGGCGTTAGGATAGAGTTTGTCTTGCTCCTTCATGTTGATCATCAGTTCCTTCTTAGTGCAGAGCAGACGCACCACGAGAGGGATGATGACAGGCACGAGTGCCATGTATGAATAAGCCGCTATGGCGATAGGGCCGAGCAAGTGCGGAGCCAACTTGATGGTGGTGAAGATGGCTGTAGGACCATCAGCACCGCCGATGATGCCAAGTGATGCTGCCTCTTGTGGGGTGAAACCCATGAAGAGGGCGGCAAGTAGCACGGCAAAGATGCCAAACTGTGCGCCAGCGCCAAAGAAACTCAGACGCAGATTGCGAAGCATAGGACCGAAGTCTGTCAGCGCACCCACACCCATAAATATAATAGGTGGGATGAATCCCGTCTTTATGCACATGTAGTAGATGAAATTCATCAGTCCCAGTTCATGTGCTATCTTGTGCAGAGGCATATCCCACACATTCTCCCTCACGCCGTTGGCAAGAGTGACAAATCCCTCCGAGTCAGCCTGGGTGACACCCATGCCACCACCGGGGAAATTGGCGAGGAGCACACCGAAACCGATTGGTATAAGCAATAATGGCTCATACTTCTTGACGATGCCCAGATAGAGGAGCACGCAAGCGATAGCTATCATCAAAAGGAATGACCAGTCGCCTCCCGTCTGCGAGAAAGCCGTCATGCCCCATATATTTCTTAGTATCTCCATATGGTCTTATCCTATTGTCATAAGTACATCGTCCTCATTAACGGAGTCGCCCGAAGCGTAGTTGATGGACATTATCACTCCTGCGCTTTCAGCCTTTATGGCGTTGAAGGTCTTCATAGCCTCGATATAGCATACCACTTCGCCGGCTTCCACTCTGTCGCCCACCTTCTTGGCAGTCTCATCGTTGGATTTCACGAAGAAGAACTTGCCCTCCAGCGGTGCAAGGAGCTCCTTGCCACTGCCTGTCGGTGCAGGTGCTACGGCCTGTGGTGTAGTAGCGTCAGCAGTAGCAGGTTTGCCGTCATAAGAGATGCCCACCTTATAGTTGACACCATTGACAGTTACCACCACACTCTGTGGTTTGGTAGGAGCACCAGCATTCTCCTTTGCTGCCTGACGCTTTGCGAGGTCAGCCTCAAAGTCTGCCTTTGCCTTGCCACTCTTGTATGCCTCATACTGTGCTGGGTGCATAGCATATTCGAAGAGTTCCTCGTCGTCTTCACCAAGTTTCCATCCCTTCTCCTGCATCTTCTTGCGATAGACTTCCAATTCGTCGGGATAGTTATCCTGTGGGTCATTAGTCACAAACTGTCGTCCCTCAGCCTTTGCCTTCTGCAAGAATATCTGGTCAACAGGGCCAGGCAGTGTGCCAGCCTTGCCGAGGATCATATCCCAGATGGTGTCGGCTATCATGGACCAGCGCTCGCGTCCCTTCTCCATCTGCATCACATTCATGAGTGCAAGGTTCTTGGTGTATTGTGAGAATGGAGTCACCAGTGGAGGGAATCCCACCTTAGGCCACACGTAAGCCACCTCGTCAAAGAGTTTTACCAGGAGTTGGTCTATGGTGAGTTCGGGCTGATTGTGCTTCGTCTTCCACTTGTTGAGTGAGAGGAGGTTGACCTCAAGGTCGGTCATCAGTGATCCCATCATACCGCCAGGTAGACCTGGTTTGATGAGCAGTGAGTTGTCAAGGCGGTTGAGCTTAGGACAATAGTAGCCGAGGAATCCGTCAAGCATCGCCTGCACCTTGGAGCGCACCTCCATGTAAGCCTCCATGTTGATGTCCTTCACCTTGAATCCTGCATCCTTGAGCATCTCCTGCACGGCGATGATGTCAGCATGACCTGTTCCCCATGAGAGAGGTGCCACGGCAGTGTCGATATAGTCGCAACCGTTTTGGCACACCTCCAGGATGGATGCCATCGAGAAGCCAGGGCCAGCGTGCGAGTGATACTGCACGAGGATGTCATTCTTGTAAGCCTTGATGCCCTTCACTATCTTTCCAAGTGACACAGGGCGTCCGATGCCTGCCATGTCCTTGAGGCATATCTCGTCAGCACCAGCATCGATGAATTTCTTTGCGAGGTCCACATAGTATTCCACTGTGTGTATCGGAGAGTGAGTGATACACAGCGATGCCTGTGCTATCATGCCAGCCTCCTTGGCATACTGTATGGACGGGATGACGTTGCGAGGGTCATTGAGACCGCAGAATATGCGGGTGATATCCGTGCCCTGCGCTTTTTTTACCTTATAAAATAGTTTGCGCAAGTCTTTAGGACATGGGCTCATCCTCAGTCCGTTGAGTGCACGGTCGAGCATGTGTGTCTGTATGCCAGCCACATGAAAAGGTTTTGTCCACTCGCGCACGGCGCGGTTAGGGTTTTCGCCGTAGAGTAGGTTTACTTGCTCGAAACCACCGCCATTGGTCTCCACACGGTCAAAACATCCCATCTTGATGATAGACGGAGCCACGTCGACAAGTTGGTCTACACGAGGCTGATACTTGCCTGCGCTCTGCCACATGTCGCGGAACACAAGACTAAACTTTATTTCTTTTGCCATTTTTAGTTATTGTATTTTCTCTACACTTGTTACCTTTCCTTCTCCACCTGTTATCTGCCTTACTGCATCGGTGATGACATCCATTGTCAACTGGTCCACTGCTTGTGTCTGCTGCTTCTTAGGCGCAACGACTTCCGGTGCTACCCTATTGACGACAGATATCAGTCCTTGGATGATCAGTATGATGAGGAACATGATGACAAATACTGTCAACATTCCGATAAACATAAGAGTTAATCCTAATGTCATGTTAGTAATACTTAAAACCTTGTTATGCTTTTTTGATTTTCTACACAAAATTACTCAAATTATACTTATATGTGCACGCTCAACTTATGAAAATAAAGTTAAAATAATCCTACAATGCTAAACTGTAAGTTTGGTGCGTATGTATTGTAATAAAAAGTGTCCCATTCTGCATTATTAATGTAAATCACTAATAGGAGGTGCTGACTTAATAAAACCTACATTCTTATGCAGGAAAGCGGTATTTTCTTTGCAATTGTTACCTTTTATATTGTAATTTTCCATCTTTTTATATAAAATTGTAACAACCGATTGATATTTTGTATAACTTTGCACTGCCGAAAGTATTCGACGAAAGCTGAGGATAACACAAAAACGCGACATGGACGGCCAATCCAGTTGTTTTATTGGCATTTGACTGTATCTCTAAATGACACGTTTTATAGAATATAGTGTTTTACTGTAAAGCGGAAATTACGGAAGAAAAGTTAACGGAAAGGTATATGACAAAACACAAACTAAATGTCAGATTGTGCCATCTATTGGTGTGCTCTGCCATGACTTTGGGCATTGGTCTGCTCTCGTCTGTGCCTGCGATGACATATGCGCAGACGCAGGATACGAAATCCACGGCGAATGCCGTCACGGGAACAGTGGTCAACTCGGATGGCGATCCGATAATCGGTGCCATAGTGAAGAATCCTGCCGACAAGACATATGCGGCTACGGATGTGGATGGTCACTTCAAGATCGATGTGAAGACAGAGAAGGTGACCCTCGAGATCTCTTATCTCGGTATGAAGACCGTCACATGGAAGGGTCGTCGCGGTGGCACTGCCAAGGTTACACTTGCAGATGACAACACCCTGCAAGATGTCGTGGTGACAGGTTATCAGCAGTTGGATAGACGTAACCTGACATCGTCTGTAGTGTCAAAGGATATGTCGGAACTGGAGATTGCTGGTGTGAGTGACTTGTCTAAGATGCTCGAAGGTAAGATACCTGACCTTGTGTCTATGACAAACTCAGGTGAGGTGAACTCCACCACACGTCTGCGTATCCGTGGTACCTCCACACTTGTGGGTAACCGCGAACCGCTTTGGGTGCTCGATGGTATCATATTGACCGACCCTGTAGACCTTTCGTCAGATGTATTGAATGACCCTGACTATGTCAATCGTATCGGTAACGCTATCGCAGGTATCAATCCTCAGGATATCCAGCGTGTGGACGTGCTCAAGGATGCTGCCGCTACTGCACTCTATGGTACACGTGCTGCCAACGGTGTTATCGTGGTGACCACTAAGAGCGGACGTGAGGGTAAACCAATCATAAGTTACAATGCGCAGTTTACTGGACGTCGTCGTCCTTACTATACTGATAGCAAGATTAATCTCATGGACTCTGCTGAGCGCATCACTTTCTCGCAGTATCTGGCAGAGATGCACTACAAATATCCGTCAAATATGCCACGTGTGGGTTTTGAGTATGCCCTGCAACAGTATTATGCTGGCGTATACACAGAGGATCAGTTTATGAGTGCTGTCAACGAGATGTCTTCACTCAATACCGACTGGTTTGATATCCTCTGCCACAACTCATTGTCTCAAGACCACTCCGTCAATGTGAGCGGTGGTTCGGACAAGATACGCTACTACACCTCAGTAGGTTTCACCCAGACCGATGATGTCATCAAGTATACTGACAACAACCGCTACACGGCAATGGTAAAACTTGACATCAATCTGAGTAAGAAATTCATGGCGGAGTTTAATGTCAACGGATACTACAGTGACCGTCAGTATGCTGCAGGCAATGTCAACCTCATCAACTATGCCTACAACACCAGTCGCGCCATCCCCGCATTCAATAATGATGGAAGCCTGTATTACTATCAGAAGAGCGGAAGTAAAGGTTGGTACAACTATAACATCATCAACGAGGCGCAAAACAGTACGACAAATCAGACCACAAGTTCTGTGACGGCCACTGCCAATCTGCGATATACGGTGAATGACAACTTGTTCTTCAATGGCGTGTTCTCTGCCAATTCCTCAAATACTAATATAGAGACATGGCGTGGAGAAAATACTTATTATGCTGCAAACTTGCGTTATAGCCAGAACCCAGAAGATGCCCCATCATCCAGTGTGATGCCTTATGGTGGCGAAATGCAGACCAACAGGACTAACACGTTGACTTGGACGGCACGTCTGCAAGGTAACTATAACAAATTCTTCGGTAAGAACAAAGACCATAATATAAATGTGGCTCTCGGTGTTGAAGCCAATTCCAATAACTATACAGGTACGAGCAAGACCAATCGAGGATATTATAAGGACCACGGCAAGACATACGCTGCCAACATCCCTTCATCATATACTTATTATTGGGAATGGGTGAGAAGCAGTGGCAATCCTACGCTCACCGACTCAAAGACTAATATGCTCTCGGCATATGCCACAGCATCCTATAGTTACAAGGATTACTTCACTCTCAATGCTAATGCCCGCTATGACGGATCCAACCAGTTTG
>CAVABU010000123.1:0-7551 GCA_963586965.1 Gemmiger formicilis | reverse complement strand
GTATACATATATAAATATCAATTTAAAATTTAGATACATAAAAGTCGAGTCAGTGTCCAAATTACGTTCATATACATAAATGAATCAAGGTTTACAAAACGATAAATATATATACATAAATCAATATTGATATTTATGCACAACTAACAAATACATCATAAAACATAGAAAACCAACTATTTATAAGATTTAAATAGTAACATTCCACCATTTATACCCCTTTCACATATTGTCAGACCTGCATAGGTTGCCAAACCTACATAATGTGAAGATGATAATCACTTAAAACCCTTATATTTAAGAGTTTTGTGCAAAACAAAATTAAATCTACTCTTTACAAGTCTGAATTTACATCTATAAAACTACAAAGCCTTCAAGGTAGATTTCGTTTTCTAAATACACATATCTAAATATATAAATCTACATTATTAAATAATAAATCTTGGTTTAAAGATTTGTATACTTCGGTTTTTAGTTTTACCTTTGTAAACGATAAGAAAAAGCCCGTTTTATCACCTGCTTCTTACATGCTACCCATGAAAGCAGGCCAATACAAGTGTAAAAAATGAAAGATCGCATACGTCAGTTAATGGAATCGCAGCACCTCAGTCAGCAGCAATTTGCCGACATGCTAAACATCTCCCCTGCCTCACTGAGCAGCATTTTTAATGATCGCACCAAACCTACGCTCAATCACGTGGATGCAATACAACGCAGTTTCCCCGATATCAACCTTCGCTGGTTGCTTTATGGAGAAGGTCAAATGTTTGATTCCAATAATGAAAACTCCTCATCTTCAAAGGATACCCAACCATCTTCGTCATCTAAGTCATCTGCTTCAGGAGGTGATCTTGTGCTAGATTTCGGTCCCATCACTCCCACTCCACAGCAGCAGAGAGCTTCGTCAGCATTTCCCCAGACTGGAGCTAAAAGCGACAATATGCATGACTCTGCGAGTTGGAAAAATGTTGACACACGACCACGCAAGATAGCTGAGATTCGCATCTTTTATGACGACCAGACGTGGGAGACATTTATACCCAAGAAATAACTGATATCTCAATTATTTTGTCTACTTTTGCACAAGTAATTTTCCACATTATATATATATATGAAGAAATATTGTGCAGATTTAAGGGTGCGGTCAGTAGACCATCCCAGTCCTAACCATGTAGTTCTTCGGCTTCAGTCGCCTGTACCGGTAGATGGCATATTGCCGGGGCAGTTTGTGGAAGTGCGCGTTGACGGCACCTCCTCCACTATGTTGCGTCGTCCGATATCCATCAACAATGTCATACCTGAGGACAATGAGATATGGCTCCTCGTGCATGTTGTGGGCGATGGCACTGCCTGGATGTCCCGACTCAAGGAAGGAGACTTGCTCAACTGCGTGCTACCACTTGGCAATGGTTTTACTCTGCCTGCTACTGGTGAGCGCCTGCTCCTCGTAGGAGGCGGTGTCGGCACTGCCCCTCTGCTTTATCTCGGCAAGCGATGCGTGCAAGCAGGAGCCACCCCCGTATTCCTCTTGGGAGCAAAGTCAAAGAGCGACCTACTGCAACTTGACGAGTTTAATAAGATTGGCAAGGTGTGTGTCACCACCGAGGACGGCAGTTTTGGTGAGCGAGGCTTTGTCACCAATCATTCCATTCTGCAGAGTGAATCGTTCACACGTATCCAAGTGTGCGGACCAAAGCCCATGATGATGGCAGTGGCAAAGTATGCTGCGTCATGCAATACTGAGTGCGAGGTGTCGCTCGAAAATATGATGGCATGCGGACTCGGAGCTTGCCTGTGCTGTGTGGAAAAGACAGTCAAGGGCAATACCTGTGTATGTAAAGAAGGACCCGTATTCAATATAAAGGACTTGTTATGGCAGATTTAAGAGTAAAGATTAAAGGGCTTGAGCTGAAAAATCCCGTGATGACGGCATCGGGAACATTCGGTTATGGTGTCGAATATGCAGATTTCGTGCCATTGGAAGAGATAGGTGCGATAATCGTCAAGGGTACCACCCTCCATCCACGTGAAGGCAATGACTATCCACGCATGGCAGAGACTGCCCAAGGCATGCTCAACTGTGTGGGACTGCAGAATAAGGGTGTGGACTACTTCTGTGAGCATATTTATCCCGAACTGAAAGATATCAATACCAACTTTATCGTGAATGTGAGCGGTTCGTCACCTGACGATTATGCCCAGTGTGCTGCAAAGGTCAATGAATTGGACCACATTCCTGCCATAGAACTGAATATCTCCTGTCCTAACGTGCGTCAGGGAGGTATGGCATTCGGTGTCACTGCAGCGGGCGCGGCAAGTGTGGTGAAAGCTGTACGCAAGAGTTATGGCAAGACACTGATAGTGAAACTCTCGCCTAATGTCACCGACATCACGGAGATAGCCAAGGCAGTGGAGGCGGAGGGCGCTGATAGCGTGTCGCTGATCAATACTCTCATGGGTACGTCGATTGACATAGAGCGTCGTCGCTTCAATCTCAGCATAGGCACTGGCGGTCTGTCAGGTCCGGCTGTAAAACCAGTGGCACTGTGCATGGTGCACAAGGTGGCAAAGTCTGTCAATATCCCTGTCGTAGGTCTTGGAGGCATTATGACCGCCGAAGATGCCATCGAATTCTTTATGGCAGGTGCGTCAGCCATAGAGATAGGCACGGCCAACTTCATCGATCCGCAGACCACCATTAAGGTGCGTGATGGCATCAATAGTTGGCTCGACAGTCACGGATGCAAGTCGCTGAGTGAGATAGTGGGTTGTCTGTGTTAATAAAAGAATTTAGGGTTACCAGGAAGGTAACCCTAAACCAACACAAAAACTAAACTAGACTTAACTAGACAATGATGGCGGTTTCGCAACCTCATGATTGTCGGTTACAAAATTACTCTTTTATTTTTATTTTACAAGAAAAAGGCGGAAAAAGTATTAAAAAATGACGTTTTTCATTAGAAAACGTCATTTTTTATAAGTATTTTGTCTAAAATAACCATCGCAGCCATGGCTTCCACTATGGGAACTGCCCGTGGTACGACACATGGGTCATGCCTTCCATGCACCTTCAAAGTGGTCTTGTTGCCGTCGCAGTCCACAGTGTCTTGTGCTGTAAGGATGGTGGCTACGGGTTTGAATGCAACGCGGAAATAGATGTCCTGGCCATTGCTTATACCGCCCTGTATGCCTCCACTGTGATTGGTGAGAGTCGTTATCTTACCGTTTTCGGAGGTAAAAATGTCATTTTGTGTGCTTCCATGCCCGTTGACGCAAGCAAATCCATCGCCATATTCAAAACCTTTTACGGCATTGATGCTCAGCATGGCATAGCCCAAGCATGCGTGAAGTTTGTCAAACTCTGGTTCGCCGACACCCGTAGGGCAACCTTTTATCACGCATGTGACGATGCCTCCCACTGTGTCGCCCTTCTCCTTCAGCGATGCCACATACTCCTCCATCTTCTTTGCCTTCGTCAGGTCAGGACAGCGCACGATGTTAGTCTCTGTGACTGTCAGATCGAGGTTGCGGTAGTCGCTATCCACGGCTATGTCGCCTATCTGTGACGTGTATGCCTGTATGGTGATGCCCTTTTGTCTTAGCGCGAGCTTTGCCAGTGCACCTCCCACGCATCGGCTTATCGTTATGCGAGCCGATGAGCGTCCGCCTCCACGGTGATCACGTATGCCATATTTCTCCGTGTAGGTGAAGTCTGCATGCGACGGACGAAACACGTTGCGCATGTTGTCATAGTCAGAGGAGTGCTGATTGGTGTTTCTCACGATAAATCCTATGGGGCATCCTGTGGACTTGCCCTCAAAGACACCGCTGAGTATCTCCACCTTGTCAGGCTCTTTTCTGCTGGTCGTTATGCGACTTTGACCTGGTCGCCGGCGATTGAGTTCAGACTGGATAAAGTCCATGTCGATGTCAATGCCGGCTGGCATGCCGTCTACGACACCGCCGATAGCCTCTCCGTGACTCTCTCCGAAGGTGGTAAGTGTGAATTTCCGTCCGAAGGTGTTCATCTTCTTTCTTGCGTTCTAATTTTTCTTTGTCAATTGTTTATCACGAAGCGCAATGGCCACATCCGCCACCGCAGCAACCTCCTGATCCGCAGTCATCATCCTCGCAACTGCCACAACTGCCACATCCGCCGTCACCGCAACTGCCTCCGTGGCATCCGCCACTACATCCACCGCCACAGTGGTGCATGGTCAGTGCCATCACTTCCTCGTCTGAGGCTGGGCGCGACTCCAGTATGCATCCTCTGATGAGCAGATCCTTGCCTGCGAGAGGGTGATTGCAGTCCAGTTTGACATGCTTTTCGCCCACCTCGAGCACTTTGCCCCCAGCCGTCTCGCCATGCTCATCCTGCAGAGGGATGATGGCGCCCGGACGCACTATGTCGCTGGCAAACTTACCATTGATGCTGAGATACTCCTTTGGCACATCTATCACGGCTTCTGGGTCGTATTCTCCAAATGCCATCTCATAGGTGAGTCCCAGTTCGTAGTCTTCGCCCTTTGAGAGTGACACCAGTTTGTCTTCCAGTTGCTTCAGTGGCACCATGTCGATGCCTGTGATGAGAGCCATCGGCTTGTCCTCGGGAGTAGCCTCTATGAGGATATTCTTGCCGTTGGTGATGTCATACATTTCATATGACGTGAGGATATATTTCCGTGGATATTGTTCCATGTCTTTATTTTTGATGAAAAATACAATAGCGCAAAGATACGGATTTAATCTGTAATACTTGTCAATATAGATGTTTTTTATTTATTTTGTAACGCAAAATGATATCTGATTATGTATACTAAGCGTGTTGCCGTATTGTTGCTTCTTGTCGCCTTGTCGCTGATTTCGCTCTCCGTCCATGCCCAGCGTGCGGCATTGGTCAAGATGTCTCCCACGGTGAGGCAGATATGCATGCAGAGCAGTAGTGCCAGGTGCAAGGGTAGGGTGGAGTCACCCTCCTCGCAAGTGATGACACTTGTGCGAGTCAAGGGCGATGTCACGGATTTGCTTGCCTCCCACGGGTGCAAGACGTGGGCTACATTTGACGATATCCTCGCCGTGAGCATCCCTGTGCGCAGTCTCGTGTCGGTGGCATCAGATTCGCGCATAATGAGGGTGGAAGCAAAGGTCTGCGACCAACTGCAGAATGCTACCACCACAGAGTACATAAACGCTACACCAGCTCATGAAGGACGAAATCTGCCACAGGCATTTACTGGCCGTGGCGTGGTCATGGGCATCCAAGACATCGGTTTTGACCTCACGCATCCCAACTTCTATTCCTCCGACATGCAGACATATCGCATAAAGTCTTTTTGGGATATGCTCTCCACCGACACCATAGGCAGCACGCTTCCCGTGGGGTGCGACTATCGTGACGAAGCCTCCCTGCTCGCCTATGCCCACAGTCGTGACTCGCAGATCACCGGACACGGCACCCATACCCTCGGCACTGCGGCTGGTAGCGGTTGTGGCACGGCCTATAAGGGCTTGGCATACGACAGCGACATCTGCCTGGTGTGCAATGCCATCAGTGACAACAAATCTCTGATAGACGACAATGACAAAGACAAATACAATGGCGTAAACAGTCTTCTCGGTTTCAAGTACATCTTCGACTATGCTGACTCCGTAGGCAAACCGTGCGTCATCTCCTTTAGTGAGGGTAGTCATGCCGACCTTTATGGCGAAAATGTGCTCTATGACGAAGTGGTAGGCAAACTCGTGGGACCTGGCCATATCATAGTGGCTTCGGCTGGAAATACCAATCAGTCTGCTTCTTACATCCACAAGCCCCGTGGCACGGAAGTGGCTGGATCATTCGTGGAGATATGGGGCAATCAACTCTTCCTTATGGCGCAGTCAGACCGAGATTTCACTGCACGCATGGTGGTCTACGGGTCACAGCGTGACACTGTCAGCGTGTCGTCCGCATGGCTATGTCAGCAACCCGACTCATTGGCCTCGCAGACCATCACCGTGGACGGATGCGACTATGAGTTTAAGTTTGGCGCCTACCCCTCCTGCTACTATCCCGACCGCTTGGTGGTGGAATACAGTATAACGGGCCCTAATAAAATAGGTATGGATGCCGTTTGCCCCTTCAGCATCGAGTTTCTTGGCGCTGATGCCGACATAGAGGCATATAGCGTGCGAGGCAATCTTGTCACACGCTCCGTCAACCCATCTCTTTGTCAGGGCGAACGCACTCACGACGTCAATTTCCCCGCTTCCTCACCATATGTCATCGCCGTGGGTGCCACGGCATACGTCACTGGTTATGTCAATGCTAAAGGCGACGAGATGCACTATGATTATGGTAGTGGTGGCGTGAAAGCATCATTCTCTTCCGTCGGACCTACTGCTGACGGACGGATAAAACCCGATGTCATGTCGCCTGGTGCCAATGTGGTGTCCTCGGGCAATAGTTTTTTCTTCGAGCAAAATCCCGACTCTCATGAGTGGAATGACATCGTGGAGACGTTTTCTCATGACGGGCGCACTTACTGTTGGAAGGCTGACACTGGCACTTCCATGTCCGCCCCTGCCGTAGGTGGAGCCATCGCCCTATGGCTCGAAGCGCGCCCCGACCTCACGCGAGAGCAGATAATGGATGTCTTCGCCCATACTTGCAGTCATCCCGATGCGTCGCTCGCATACCCCAACAATCAGTATGGCTATGGCCAGATAGATGTCTATCGCGGGCTACTCTATCTGCTCGGCATCGACGGCATCAGTGATGTCAGCGATCATCAACCCGAGAAGGTCTCCTTCGCCGTGCATGACAATCGCACTCTCAGCGTGACTTTCCCCCATCCGCTTCGCCATGATGCTCAGGTGAAAGTCTACTCCACATCGGGCATGCTCCTGCATTCCGCCACTGTCATGCAAGGATATGCCTCCGCCGACATCCAGCTGACAGATGTCCCCAAGGGTATTCTTGCTGTGCAAGTCATAGGTGACTCTCCCGCCACCACGGGTTCTACACTCGTGCGCATACGATGATTTTTCCCACGTGACTTACTCTAAACTGCTATCGCCTATGCCTCTTACGAGGGTGGAATGTATGCAATGGTGATGTAAAACAATTGTTGAACACATGTAAAACAATTGTTGCACACGTGTAAAACAATTGGTGAACACATGTTCAACAATTGCTTTACAATCGACATACCTACTATTATCATTCTCTGCAAGTCACATTTATGACATCTTTATATGCCTCATATTTTACTACTGCTTACTTTGGAATGGTTGCAGCGAGGATGCTGCAACCAAGCGGGCAATGGTATCAATAGGAGGTACGGCGCCCCCGCCGTATCATATCTGGAAATGAATTTCCCAAAAGAAGACCTCTCCTTGCGTGGTACAGCGAGGGCGCTGTACCTCCTAATGGGGCAAAGCGAGGACGCTTCGCCTACTATGGTTACCTTTATTTGCTTGCAATATTCCAAATCAGAAACTTTAGTTAAGTAATATTCAAAAAATAACTTGAGCAAGTTTTATTGTATATACCAATATCCGTTTCCTTAT
>CAVABU010000122.1:0-7601 GCA_963586965.1 Gemmiger formicilis | reverse complement strand
CCGGCTACTTCACACTGCGTCGCCACTTCAAGGTGGGCGACACCCAGTATAATGCAGATGGCGTGAATGCCGTATGCTATGACGATGTGAAGTTTGGTGACGCAGACGCATTCTCATCTCCATGCGACTTCAAGATGTCTGCAGACAATGAGGCATCCTATGAGCGTGACGTGACCAGCAACTGGGCTACAGTGTGTCTACCATTTACATTCAGCGTAAGTGATAACACGTCGGCAAAGTTTTATACTATAGAGTCTATCGGTAGCAATGTCATCACCGTGAAGGAGGTGACCGACACCGTGACAGCAGGCAAGCCTGTGCTGGCATATACCGACAATGGCACTATCAGCGTGACAGGCTATAACGAAGCACGCGTCGTGGCAAAGTCTCTTGCTGACGGCAATCTCACGGGTACATTCACTGAAGCGACAGTGGAGAAATCAGCCAACAACTACATCATCTCCAAGAACAAATTCTGGAATGTGGCTTCTCTCCTCGAGTCATCAGGTGCCAATTCTGTGAAGATGGCTCCATACCGTGCTTACATCAAGACAAGCGTGAGCGACACGAAAGCAGTCAGCCTGGACATCATCGCTGACGAAACTGACGGCATCAACAACATCGATGCCAACATCATCGCCAATCTCCTTGACGGCGCCGATCTCTACGACTTGCAGGGACGTCGCCTCACTTCACCCATCAAGGGCATGATGATAGTGAAGAAGGGTAACTTCACCCGCAAGATGATTTTCCAATAGACGATAGATAGAAAAACCGCCCTCTCCCATAGCATTGCATGAGAGAGGGCGGTTTTTATTTTCCTATGGGGAATTATCCCATCAGAGAGAAATTATTCCTTAACGAGTTTATCGAGCACTGGTTCGGTCACGCCTGAGAGTTCTGACTTTTTCTCGTCATTGAGTTGCTCAAACACCACGATGGTGTTGGTGCCCTTCTTGAGGAAGCAACCAGGGAGATAGAGCGTCTGCTGTGGACCTACTTTCCAGTAGCGACCGAGGTTGACACCATTGACAAAGACGATGCCCTTGCCCCATGTCTCCATGTCGAGGAAGGTGTCACCCACCTTGTCAAGTTCAAAGTTGCCGAAATAAAGTGTAGGCATACCCTTCACATAAGGCGAACGCATCTTTGGCATCACTGGTTGGCTATCCATTGGCACACCATACATCTGCCAGTTACCTGTTATTTCATTACCATTGATGCTTATCGGACTGATGATACCCTTGCGGTTAGCAGTGATGCGCGCACCATAGTTGATGCGACCGAAATTCTCCACAAGAATGTCAAGAGTAGAATTGAATGGTATGTTCACCTCAAGGCTATCCTTACCAGTGAGTCTATTGAGCGTACCTATCTTCTCTCCATTGACATATACGGTAGCGAAGTCAGCAATGCCTGGCACGTGCATCATACCGCTGATAGGCTGATTGAAGCGACGGCGATAGAGCATATAACCATAACCCTGACCCATATCCTCGAAAGTCATGAGAGTGTCATTCTCCACAGGTTGCTCTGAGTCGATGATGTCGAAAAGGTTGACAGTGTTGGTGAGTTGGATGTTTGGTATGGAGATGACAGGTATGCGCTCAGGCACAGCTGGCACGTCATACTTCACATACTGCTTCATGAGGTCGCGTATGGCATTATATTTTGGTGTAGCCCATCCTGCCTCACTGATAGGAGCATTGTAGTCATAACTGGTGAGGTCTGGTTGGATGTTGCGGTCATTATTGTAGTTGGCACCCGATGTAAAACCGAAATTAGTACCACCATGCACCATGTAATAATTGAAACTTACACCAGCATCAAGATACTTCTTGGTCTGCTTTACGGTAGACTCTGGTGACACCTTCACAAATGGTTCGTTCCAGTGGTCAAGCCATCCTGGATAAAACTCAGCCACCATGTAAGGGCCTACTCCACCGTGGTATTGATCCACCACCTTGCGCAGTTTGTTGACATCATCCTCACCGTTGGCGGTAGGCAGAGCGCCTTCTATCACGCCACCCTCAAAGAGCCACGAACCGTCAGAGGTAAACATCGGGATGTCAAATCCTGCATCGATAAGTATCTGGCGTATCTGAGCGCTATACTTCTTATGTACATCCAGCGGAATGTCCTTGCGCTGTGCCACATAAGAACCAAACTCATTTTCTGCCTGTACCATCACGATAGGACCACCCTTGGTAATCTGCAGGTTGCGCACCTGGTCAGCCAACTGGTTGATGTATACACGGCAAGAGTCTACGAAAGGTTTGTTATCTGTACGCACCTCCATGCCTTTGGCATTCTGGAGCCACCATGGATAACCACCAAACTCCCACTCACCGCAAGCGTAAGGACCAGGACGAAGGATTACCATCAGTCCCTCATCGGCTGCAGTCTGGATAAACTCACGGATGTTGTGATTACCCGTGGTCCAGTCCCACTTGCCAGGAGCCGTCTCATGATAATTCCAGAACACATAGGTGGCCACGGCATTGAGTCCCATAGCCTTCATCATCTTCAGACGATGACGCCAGTAGGGAGCGGGCACACGCGAGTAGTGCATCTCACCAGAATGGATCTGCACTGCCTTGCCGTCATACACGAAGTTGCCGTCCTTGACAGCAAAGGTGTGCTTTGCCTTTGCCATAGTAGGCATGGCGATAAGCATGGCAAGCAGCACCATAAGAATTGACTTTTTCTTCATATCAGTAGTGTTTATATTAAGAGATTAATATCACATTTCATTTACTTCATTTACCAAACACATTGGCAAAAGCCTCACGGGCATACTCCACGGCATCGCCCTGCGCTTCGCTGGGATATGGATTATGGCGGAGTGTCCATTTCTCATCCATGTCATAGAAATCAAACTGCCTCATGGGTTTACCATCAAACGTGTCAGAAAGAGCATCGAGATAGGTTTTCCAGCGTGGATAGTAGACATCGGCTATCATGCCATGCCACTCCTTGTGGGCATAGTCACGCAGTCCACCGCGCTCCGAAGCACTGCGGTTGCCCCAGGTGGTTATCTGTACTCGGGCATTCCATTCGTAGTGGTCACGCTCCGCATCATTAGTTCCAAGTGACCGTGCCTGTGCTATGCGTTGTCCCACCATGAAGTCGGGCATAGACGAGAGCAGACGATCCTGCTGCATGATGATATAGAGGAATTTATCCTTAGCATCGCTGAATCGCTCTCGGTCTTTAGCCCAGTAGGCAGCCACTACATCCTTGTATACAAGGCGCACCTTCTCGGCTATGGCCTGACGCGTGATATCCACAAGGTCATAGCGAAAATCCTCATTGGCATCTATCTCACGAGAGGCCTCCACCATCAGACGTGCTGCACGTATGACATCATTGGGATTATAATAATCTGTCATGTCTGACCATGTGGACACCTGGTAGGCAGTGAGAGATGGACGAGCACAGATCAGTGACTCATTGCATCCTTGCTGGGTGGCAGCTGCAGGATTGGCATAAATGGATTTACCAAGCAATTGCCACGCCTCGTGTATCTTCGCATTGGCAGTATTGCCATAGCGAGCCTCGACATACGCATCAAGCCACTCACTCCATGAAAACTCGACGTCGCGCCAAGGCAGTTCGGTGACGAGTTCATACATCACGGGATTGTTTTCTATGCCTTCCATGGTCAGTCCCACACCCTTGAGAGTGGAAGCAAACTGGCTACGGCGTGCCTTATAATATTCTGCTATGACATGCTGGAGTTTACCAAACAAACCCACATTGCCTCCATAATTGAGCAACATGCAGTATGCCCAGTCATGACCATTGAAACCATCCTTGCGATACCATGTCGACTCTAGGTCTCCCCACTGCGGACGACTCTCTGAATAGAGGTCAAGCACGAGCATATCACCACTCTTAAGACTGCGTATCATGTCGGGACGTGGATTCTCGCCCCACGCTTGCACCACCCACACAGCATTAGGGTTGGCTGACTTCATCTCACGCATGATGGCCTCGCCAGCAGCGCGCATGTCCACTCCGTCAGTATTACCTCCCTCATGGAAGGGGTCCATACTATAGAAATCGGCAGTGCCATAGAGCCGACGTTGCTCCTTGTAGTATAGTTTTGCTATTTCAGAGAAGCGCCTGTCAGTGGGCAAGAGAAATGCCGGGCGCGTGTAGTCGCACCACAGTCCAGGGTCAGCCACATCAAGACCGAGACGCTGGCGAGCATCATGTGGCACCATGCCCGAATAACCTGGCAGGCAAACGCTGATGCCAAGTTCCTTCATGCGCCCCAGTATCTTCTTCTGCAATTTCTCCCGTTGGCTATACCATGCATCGGAGTTGGGTCCGCCCCACCCCTCCAGATTATTCATCAACCACCACGCCTGAAAGGCAGGACCGGCAATAAATCCATTAGCCTCATCCTTGCTATAGCCAAGCTTTAGAAGTACATTGCGCCACACCACGTCCGTGCCTACAATATCAAGGCAAAGGTTGATGCCGTGCAATGCCATCCAGTCGAGTTCCTGTTCCCAACGCTTCCAGTCCCAAAATGCCATGGAATAGGAATGTGTGCAATAGTTGAGATAATAGCGATATCTGATATCAGTGTCATGTCGCTCCGTCTTCTTCATGACAGGCAACTTATCTGGAAGTGTAGCGTGCATGCTATTCCAAGAGAGATGCACACCAAGACAATATTTCAGATACCAATTGATGCCAGAGGCTATGCTCACATAATTATTGCCACGGACGAGAGGTTTGCCATCCTTGCTCCCTATCTCAAAGAAATCATGGTCAGACGGCACCGTCTCTATCACAAATTTCCGTGATGCACCCTTGTCGATGCGCTCAAGCAAACCATCAACTGGCGTGGCTGCAAAGAGAGACAATGGAAGCATCAGCATCAGTAACAGATATGCCCGTATGGTCTTGTTCATTAGGGAAGGAAGTTGTAAGTATTCAGAGTAATAAACTTTATAGTAGCAAAGGTAACGTTTTTTCTTCAATATACGAAAAAAGGAGAGCCATTTAGACTTTCCTTTATCTATCTTGTCATACATATGACGCGTTTTTATATCATTTTCTCGTCGTATTACGACTCTGCAGTATGTCTTTTCACTATGACCTTCACCTTAGAGATGCGTCTATCCTCAAGTTTTGCCACCTCAAAGATGAAGTTGTGATATTCTATCCTTTCATTGAGTGCCAGGAAGTCGCCTTTGAGTTCGAGCAGCACTCCTGCAAGCGTATCGGCATCACCCTCCATGTCGGCAAACTCGTCGGCATCAATATTCATCGCCTTGCAGAAATCACTCAGCAGAGTCTTGCCTTCAAAGAGATATGTGTTGGCATTGAGACGGGTGAACGGTTTCTCCTCATCGTCATACTCATCATTGATCTCGCCGACTATCTCTTCGAGGATATCCTCCAAAGTGACAAGTCCGCTCGTACCTCCATATTCGTCTACCACGATGGCCATGTGCACCTTATTCTCTTGGAATTCACGCAAGAGGTCATCGATCTTCTTAGTCTCGGGCACGAAATAAGGTGGACGCATCAGACTCTGCCAATGAAATGTCTTACCCTTAGAGAGATACGGCAGAAGGTCCTTGATATAGAGCACACCTTTGATGCTATCTTTCGACTCCAGCGAGACTGGTATACGACTGTAATTATTCTCTACGATGCAGGCGAGGACCTCATCAAACGAACTATGAAGATTGATATTGACAATATCACGACGCAGTGTCATCACATCCTTGGCGGTCTCATCGCCGAAGCGGATTATTCCTTTGAGGATATTGCGCTCATCCTTAATTGCATCCTCGTCAGTGAGTTTCAGAGCCTGCTCCAACTCGTCAACGCCGAGCACATGGTTATCTTGTGGCATCACCTTTTCTGCCAAGACACCGCTTCTGAGCAACACCCACGCTATGGGCCACACAACCTTCCTCGCATAGAACACATAGACACTGCACAATCGGCAGAATGCCAACGAATTCTGACGAGCATAGACCTTCGGCATAATCTCACCGAAAAGCAAGAGAATGAAAGTAAGGAGTACGGAAACGACTATAAACTGCAACCAGAAATTCCCGTGGAAATCCACGACCTGACCAAAGATAAAGTTGCAGAGCATGATGATGGTGACATTGACAAAGTTGTTTACGCACAAAATGGTAGCCAATGTGCGCTCACTGTCTTCACGTAACATCTGTATGCGAGCATCGGTGGCATTTTTCTCTGGTTCGAGTTTTGACACATCCGTAGGCGACAGGCTGAAGATGGCGATCTCTGATCCACTGGCTATACCTGAGGCCACAAGAAGAATTAATGTCAGCACAAATGACAATATCACAGCTAAAGAAGGTGCCGTGAACGTCACTTCTGCTATTGCATTATATAAAGGGGATATATCCACTATCAAAGTATATTATCAGAACGGCAGGTTATTGTTAGATGCCTCTGGTTCGGTCTTCGCTACGCTGGAGTCAGTTGTTGGCGTTTGCTGTGCTGACTTGGGTGTAAGCAACTCCATATTGTCGGCGAGTATCTCGGTGACATTTTTTCTTATGCCACGGCTATCGTCATAACTGCGATATCTTATCTTGCCCTCAATATAGAGTTTGTCGCCTTTGTGCACATAGCGCTCCACTACCTTAGCTAGACCATGATAAAGCAATACCGTGTGCCACTCTGTACGGTCAGGCACCTGCGTGCCATTCTTTAGTGTATAGCCACGCTCGGTAGTAGCCAGTATCACCTGCGCCACCGCCATATCCTGGTCATAATAGCGCACCTCTGGCTCTTTGCCGACATTGCCTATGAGCATCACCTTATTCATAATCTCCGCTTATTTCCACTTGCCAAGGTAGGCAAACTTAAAATTCTTTCCTCTTGCCGAGGGGAATTGTGATCGCTGGTCTACATTTGCCTGCAGATATTCCACGATGCGATTGTAACAGTCAAGACCAGAGACAGCCTTGCAGCGATACTGCACGTGGGTATCCTTATATTCAAATTTGCCCGTTTGTGGCACCATCGTCACACGCTTGAAGTCCAATTGGCCATCATACCAACCCTCTTTCACGTCATTCAGTCCCAGCTGCTGAGAAGACATTCGCTCAGCTTTCTGAGGATTGACAGCCTTCTTCATCTTGAAGTCTGCCATAGTAGGCGCCGTGGTCTTGATAATGATAAAATACACTCTTGGGCGTATCTTATATCTTTTGGGATAACACATGTCACTATTTACATAGTCGCGGACGTCAGCCTCCAATTGGGCATTCATACCTATTTCAGGTATAGAAGACAAAAATTCTAATGCTTCGTCCACATTGTGACAAAGTGTCTCGTAATCAAAATATCTTAAGTAAAGGTTCATCTTTATCAATAAATAGATAAGGAATGGTGTTTTCTGTCTAGTAAAAGAGCGGAAAACGGGACTCGGACCCGCGACCCCAACCTTGGCAAGGTTGTGCTCTACCAACTGAGCTATTTCCGCAATAAAAAAAATTATGGTGAAGAGGAGGAGACTCGAACTCCCACGTCGCAATTGACACTACCCCCTCAAAGTAGCGCGTCTACCAATTCCGCCACCTCTCCAACAT
>CAVABU010000121.1:0-7694 GCA_963586965.1 Gemmiger formicilis | reverse complement strand
ACAAGGATATGCTTTGGTTTATATTCTATAAATCTGATTTGCTCTTGCAGATTGACCATGACGGCATCTGCCACATACCGGAAGGCGACACTCCGCCTGTCACAATCGACAAAGACACCACCATACACACCATTTCTCCCATGCAGGACGGACAGGAAGTACGAGCTGTCGGTGTGGACAGTCCGATAGACATGGACGGATACGAACTGTGCCCATTGCGCCAGTCATTCTATAAGTTGCCATTTTCACACTATCTGAAGGCAGGCAAATGCGAAGAGATAGTCTATTGGGACAAGAATACGAAATACTGCGGAGTGTGCGGAAGTCCCATGGTAATGCACACGGACATCTCTAAGCGATGCACCGCATGCGGAAAGGTGGTATGGCCGTCACTCTCCATTGCGGTGATAACACTCGTGCATAGAGGTGACGAAATTCTCATGGTGCAGTCACGCAACTTTAAAGGCAACTATTACGGACTCGTGGCGGGATTCATAGAGACTGGCGAGTCGGCAGAGGAAGCTGCCATCAGGGAGATACGCGAGGAAACTGGCATAGAGGTAAAAAATCTCACCTATACACGTTCGCAACCGTGGCCCTACCCTTCGGTATTGATGATAGGATTTACGGCGGAATATGCCAGTGGTGATATAAAACTGCAATACTCCGAACTGGCAGACGGTGGATGGTATCACCGCGACCACCTACCTACTCTACCAGGCGAGATGGGTGTGGCACGACAGATGATCGAGCAATGGCTACAGGAGACTGCCGACAACAAGGACAAGGACACAAAAGTAACGAAATGAAAGAAATCAGTTGGGGATTTATCGGTTGCGGTGAGGTGACCGAGAAGAAGTCAGGACCGGCATTCAATAAGATACCAGGTTCGCACATTGAGGCGGTGATGAGCCGCAATGCCGAGAAAGCACGCTCTTACGCAGAGCGTCACAAGATAGGCAAATGGTATACTGACCCTATAGAACTGATAGAAGACCCTGCCGTAAATGCTATCTATATAGCTACTCCGCCGTCAAGTCATGTCACCTACGCCATCATGGCGATGAAGGCAGGCAAACCTGTGTATGTGGAAAAGCCTTTGGCAGCCAATTACGACGACTGCGTAAGAATCAACCATACAAGTAAGGAGACAGGAGTGCCGTGCTTCGTGGCTTACTATAGACGCTACCTACCCTACTTCAAGAAAGTGAAGGAAATCGTAGAAAGCGGACAGATAGGTAAGACGCTCAATGTGCAGTTGCGCTTCTCGGTGCCTCCGAGAGAACTCGACTACAACCGCACCAACCTACCTTGGCGTCTACAACCCGACATCGCCGGCGGTGGATATTTCTATGACCTTGCCGCACACCAACTTGACCTCCTGCAAGAACTCTTCGGAGTGATCACTCGCGCTCATGGATACACCACCAACCGTGGCGGGCTCTACAAGGCTGAAGATAATATCAGCGCTTGCTTCCTCTTCGAAAGTGGCATCGCAGGAAGCGGTTCGTGGTGCTTTGTCGGTCACAATAGCGCACGTGAAGACCGCATAGAAATAATCGGAGAGAAGGGGTCGTTGTCGTTCTCCGTTTTCAGTTACAATCCTATATGCCTTGTCACGGAAGAGGGCGTCAGGTCTATCCGTATCCCTAATCCACAACACGTGCAGATGCCTCTGATAAAAAATGTGGTGGAAGACCTGCAAGGCTACGGCCACTGCGACTGCGACTCGATAAGTGCCACCCCCGTAAACTGGGCCATGGACAGAATACTCTGGAAGATATGATTGACCAAACGCACAAATCACATCCAGGCATCCGACTTCTTGCCATCATGCTTGCCTTGGCTTTCGCTTTACAAGTGAATGCTGAGACTATGGACAGCATAAAGAGCGAGAAGCCACGATCATTCTTGTCGAAGGTGATTTCTCCGTTTGAAAAGTTCTTTGCTGGAACTGACACTAGTTATATCGAACCTAATCACTACAATTTCCAAGTGATGCTGCAAAACCGCTATTCCTATGAGGTTTACCGACTTACCGACGACAAGGGCAATAGCATCCGATTTGAACCAAAACCATCGCTGAAGATTGGCCCATATGCAGGATGGAGCCTCATCTTTCTCGGTGTGACCATAGACGTGCTACACATCAGAGACGGCAATAAGCGCAAGGAATGGGACCTCAGCCTCTACACCTTGCCTATAGGCATAGACCTCTACTACAGAAAAAGTGGCAACGGATATACCATCAAGAATATCAACATCCCAAGCATTGGCGACACTCACACTCTGGAGGGAAGAAACTTCAGCGGAATAGAATCTAGCGTAAGTGGATTGGACATCTATTACATCTTCAATCATAAGCACTTTTCCTATCCAGCCGCATTCAATCAGAGCACTAAGCAGAAGCGTTCCTCGGGTTCGGCACTTGCAGGACTAGGATTCACACGCCACACACTTAGCGTGGACTGGCAGATGCTCAACGATATCTTCCTGGAAGAACTCGGCAAAGATCTGTTTGCCAATTTCAATGAAGAGCCAATCAGCGAAAAGGTGGTCTATACGGACTTATCACTTTCGGGCGGATATGCCTACAACTGGGTGTTTGCCAAGAACTGGCTTTTCGCCTCGTCACTGTCGATAGCCGTAAGTCGCAAGAAGGCAATAGCTGACTCCGAACGTGGATTTGGTGCCGTGGGTACGACATTCAAGAACCTTCGTGACTTTAAGTTTTCTGACATCACGCTGGATGGCGTAGGACGATTCGGATTGGTGTGGACCAATGGCAAGATGTTTGCCGGAGCGAGCGCTATAGTACACTCTTACAACTATTCCAAATCCAACTTCTACACCAACAACGTATTCGGTTCATTTAATGCTTATTTCGGCATCAACCTCGGCGTAAAGAAGGAATACAAGAAAAACAAATGACAGTACGCATACTCTTCTCCATCCTCCTCGCCACGTTATCCATAAGCGCTGGCCATGCCCAAAGGGCTATCTATGAAAAGCAGGATAGCGTGAAGATTGTCCAGTTGCTCAGTCAAGCCCCTACCCTCACGAGCACATCCGAATACATGACTTATTTTGGTGGCAAACTGATGGGAACGCCTTATGTAGCAAAAACACTGGAAAGAACTGACGGCGAGCATCTTATAATAAACCTTCGTGCTCTCGACTGCACCACTTTTACCGAAAACACACTTGCCCTTAGCCTATGCATGAAGCATGGGAAAAGGACATTTGACGACTTTGCTGACTATCTGCGCCAAATAAGATATGACCATGGACAGATAGCTTATGACAAGCGCCTACACTACTTCACGTCATGGATAGACAACAACATAACCAACGGATTTGTATACGAACAGCCACAAGATTATTTGCCAGCTGACATTTACTCCGCCACCCAACGACTTGACATCAATTTCATGTCACAGCACACAAGTCTGTATCCGCAGTTGGCTAATAATCCTTCCCTGACAAAGCGCATCATGGAAACGGAAAAGTCGCTGACGGGCAGAACATACAAATACATCCCGAAATCCAAACTCCATGACCATGATTTACTCAAGCGACATATCCACAATGGAGACATCATCGCCATCCTCACCAAGAAGCATGGATTGGACACTTCACACATCGGCATAGCATCATGGCACAAGGATGGCACTCTACATCTCTTGAATGCCTCGCAGATACGAAAAAAGGTCATAGACGAACCTATGACCCTTTATAAGTATATGCAGAAACAACCCAGCCAGATTGGCATTAGGGTGATTCATGTAAAATGATATCTTAGTAGGCGAAGCGTCCTCGCTTTGCCCTATAGGAGGTACGCTGTACCTTCTATAAATTTCTGGTAATCTTTATTTATCCAGTGCAATGGCAGTCTCGAGTGCCAGCGTCATCATCGAGCGGAATGAGTTCTGACGGTCCTCAGCCGAGAGTTCCTTTGCTGACACGAAAGAGTCGCTGATGGTCAGCAGACAAGCTGCCTTCTTGCCAAGGAAGTTGGCATTCTGGAAGAGGCCAAAGCTCTCCATCTCCACACATCCGGCACCCGTACGCTCAGCTATCTCCTTATAGGTAGGACCTTTTGGGTCTGTATAGAAGACGTCGGACGAATATACGCGACCGGTCTTGCAAGCCATGCCAAGTTGAGATGCGACCTCAAGCACCACGTCATTGATCTCCTTGCTCGGATAGTTGACGCTATCAGCATATCCGCTCTGCACTTTCGCATAGTCAGACTCACTGTAGGCGCTGTCTGCAAGCACGATGTCCATGACATCAAGCTTTTCGCTATAGCTACCTGCCGAACCGATACGGATGATATTTTCCACACCATATTGTGTATAGAGTTCATATGAATAGATACCGATGCTCGGTATACCCATACCACTTGCCTGCACGCTCACCTTGTGTCCTTTGTAGTATCCAGTGTAGCCGAAGCAGTTTCTCACCGTATTGACGAGTTTAGCATCTGTAAGGAAATTCTCTGCCAAGAACTTTGCACGCAGTGGGTCGCCAGGCATGAGCACTGTTTTAGCGAATGCTCCTTCGGGAGCGTTGTTATGAGGTGTTGCCATAATAAAATTTGTCTTTAGGTTATTATATGTATTAATAATGTGTCAACAAAGTGACCTTGCAAAATTAATAAATACATTCGGGATAACCAAAGAGTTGTCAGGATAAAAAAATAACAGTAACTTTGCAGTCCGTGTAATAATGACCGACAGGTAAAGACTATAGAAATGAAAACAAAAGACATTCTGATAGGGCACGCAAGTATCTTTGCTGCCGACGCGATGTGGGGACTGATGTCGCCTCTGGGCAAGGACGCCCTCAACTCTCCTGACATAAGTCCGCTGACATTGGCAGGACTGAGATGCTTTGGTGCCATACTATTGTTTTGGATTGGTGGAATGATTCTGCCAAAGAGCATTGCGCCAAAGGAGAAGATAGAGAGAAAAGACTACCTGCCACTCATCATAGCAGCAATGCTGATAACCTTTGCCAACCAGATGTGCATCATCTTTGGCATGAGCATGACATCGCCTGTGGATGCCACGGTGATGTGTAGCACCACACCATTCTTCACATTGATATTGACGTGGATACTCTGGGGAGAGCGTCACCACTGGATGAAGATTCTCGGAGTATTATTCGGTTTTGCGGGCATGATGGTGTTTATCTTTGGTGGCAATACTGACAGGAGCATGAATGTCAGCAACCCACTGCTAGGCAATATGCTATGTGTGCTGTCGCAAGTATTCGGCGCCGTCTACATGGTGAAATATGCCTACCTCACAAGAAAATATTCTCCATTCACACTGATGAAATGGATGTTTACCATCACTGGCGTACTGATGCTCTTCATAACAGGTCCTGATATCGTCAGCACTCACTGGAGCGTGATTCCTACGGGCACTCTGATGGAGGTGGGATATGTGGTAGTATTCGGCACATTCCTTGCCTACGTATTGCTCCCTATCGGTCAGCGCGTGCTGATGCCAACGGTCATCGCCATGTACAACTACACGCAGACTATCGTGGCAGCCGTCTTCTCCGTATTGATAGGTGTAGCCGCCATCACCCTTCCCACAATAGTAGGCTCCATCCTGATCTTTGCGGGTGTCGCCATGGTAAACAAGAGATACAAGAAAAATGACCTGACGGCAAAGAGTGAGGGGCAAGACTGAATGACTCAGAAAGGGATGTCATAGAGGTCTATGGCCTCCTGGAGTTTGCTCCGCATATACGCCTCTACATAACGAGGATAGATGATGCGGATGCCTGGGCCATAACTCATGAAGACGGAATACATTTCGAAATTAATCACCACCTCAATGCTGAAGATGCGACTGCCATCTTCGGCATTTTTACTTATCTCCTTTTGTGAAGAGTGTATAGGCTTAGTCTTGATATACTTACTTTGTTCAGCTGAAGCCCAAAACTTGATGAGTCGAGGCTTATTACCGATATTCTTGCTCACGCCTATCAAGTCATCAAAGAAATGCTCGGAGTCAAAATCGGGATTCTCACGAAACGTCTCATCCGAGGGTTCCACACTGATAATTCTGTCAAGTGCGAGATTATAAAGCAAGAGATCATTTGCCTTCGAGCCGAAGAGAAACCATCGATTGCGAAACTCCTTCAAGAGATAAGGGCACAATATGAACTCCACTGGTCGCCTGGCAGTAAACGACTGATACATGATACGTAGCGTCTGCTTTTGCGCAATATAATTGTATAGAGGATTGAGTAGCTTCAAGCCTTTGAGGTCGGGAACGCTGTCGAAATGAATGATAGGCTTGCGATTGTTGCGAGAGATGGCGAGTTTATCCTGGAGTCTGCTCACCACATCACTCATCTCGGAAAACTGCGAAAAGCCTTCGAGTTGACGAAGCATATCCACCGCCTCCTGCATCACGTCATAGTCATTTTGCGACATAGGCATATTCATGATGGAATATCCTTCATCTGCATAGCGATAGTATTTGTGATCGTAAACTTCGATAGGCGCATTATAACCAAGTTTGTCGGAGCGCATCATCTGTATGTCACCTTGAACTGTGCGCACAGAGACACCCTTCGCGATACCCTCCATATCATAAAGGGCATCACAACAGGCATCGACAAGATCTTCGAGAGTCCAACGGCGATAGCGATTGCGAAGACAATTGTCTATGGTCTTATAGCGGATGAGCGCATTCTTGTTTGCTGGCATAATCGTAAGTTTTTGGTCGATAGTGCTGCGAAGATACGGAAATTCTATGCAACTTTCCTGTAATCAGACCTATTTTTGAACTTTTATTGCCTCTATTCATCATTTTTTTTGCATTACGCAGAAAGACTGCGCAGTATGCTTGTTACTTTGCACCCATAAATCAGACAACTGAGCTATGAGGCACCACTTATTATAATAATATGTGTAACTATTAAGAGCATTTAGACTATGAATGTAAAGATGATCAACAACCGTCCGGTAAAGATTTGGACTAACGATGTAGACGAAACGGCTATGCGTCAGATAGAGAATCTGACTACCCTACCCTTTCTCCATCATCATCTTGCTATCATGCCCGATGTTCATGCTGGCATGGGAATGCCTATCGGTGGTGTACTGGCTTGCGACGGCGCCATCATCCCAAACGCCGTGGGTGTGGACATAGGTTGCGGAATGTGTGCGGTAAAGACCAACTGGAGGGCAAGCGAAATCCCACAGGAGGTACTCCGCAAGGAAATCATGAGGGGGATTCGCCAACGCATCCCGCTCGGTATGGACCACCACAAGGAAAAGCAGGACGCTCGATTCCTTCCCGAAGGTCATGAGATAGAAAAGATGACCATCGTAAAGAACCGCCAGGAGTCAATACGCCATGAAGTCGGCACACTCGGTGGAGGCAACCATTTCATCGAGTTGCAGAAGGACGAGGACGACACGCTCTGGATTATGCTCCACTCGGGGTCGAGAAACCTTGGAGCAAGGGTCGGCGCTTACTATAATGAGATGGCAAAGACGCTGGACGCCCGTTGGTACTCAGTAGTATCGCCGGAAATCAACCTTGCCTTCCTACCCCAAGGTTCACGTGAGTTCGGCATGTATTGGGAAGAGATGAAATACTGTGTAGACTTCGCTTTCTGCAACCGAAAGCTGATGATGGACAGAATAGAGGAGGTGCTTGCCG
>CAVABU010000120.1:0-7844 GCA_963586965.1 Gemmiger formicilis | reverse complement strand
AGGTCTTGTGATATGGCAGTGACATTGAGTGACGACAACATGTAGTCGTGGGTCGTCTGAGAGCCTTGAGGTTTGAGCAAATCCTTGGTTTGCCATCTATTTGGCACTATGATATATCGTGCCATGAGCAGTAGGAAGATGGCTATGGACGCATAGGATGTATATTTTCGTAATTTGACGGTATTCATTAGGTGTAAGTTATCAGTCCGCCAAAGTACGAGTATTTTTCCGATTAAGCAAGAAAATATAAGGATTTTTGTGTTCTATAGGAGGTACGGCGCCCCCGCCGTACCATCTCAAGTAAGCAATACTATAAGTCAGCGAATAGTACGGCGAGGGCGCCGTACCTCCTAAGGTTACCAATGTTTGCTTGGTTGCAGCGGGGACGCTGCAACTACTATTATTAGTAGGCGAAGCGTCCTCGCTTTGCCCAATTGGTGGTATGATGCCTTTCGATAAAAGTTATATGAAATGGGGAGAGACGACGACTTTGGTCATTGAGGAGTATAGCTCCTATGACCGCACACCAGCTGGTGTGCGGTCGCATAGCAGCTGGTGTGCGACTGTCTGGCACCTGCTGTGCGCTCGTCGTGCACCTGCTGTGCAACTAATAAATAACAGCCCAAAATCATTTGCCTAATAAGCATTTCTTGTTTCCCACGACGTACATGCCGTGTGGGAGAGAAGATGTATCTTTGGAGTTGCTACACACCTTCACGCCCGACAGCGAATAGACGCTGTCGGTGTGGGTGCAATCATTATTGACAGAGATAGCGGAGATGCCTGTGGACTGTTGCTCCTTCTCAAGTAGCCAAGTGGCTATCTCGGCATACTCAGAAGCGAAGGCAAACTGATGAAATGGTTTTGTCTTCACCTCGTCGCCCCATCCGTCGAGTAAGTGTATGGGCAATAGGTTGTCACGATTATAATGGTCAAAAGCGTAGTCGAGGCATGTCTGGCATGACTTTAGTGCCGTAGCAGCCTTGTTGTCCTCAGCATAAGGGTAGGCATCTGCATAAGAGCGTACGAGCACATCATTAAACCATGTATTGAATCCATTTAATGCATTCTCGTCAGTATTAAATAGATAGGCGCCATGAGTGCGGACGTAGCGTGCAAACTTACTAAGCGATGCAGCCACCGTCTTTGTCATCTGAGTCTTCAGAGCCTCGTCATTGGTGACGCGGTAAAGTTCGGCAGCGCCCGATATCATCGTACCCGTGTTGTAGCTAAACAGGCTGCCACATGCTTCCCCGCAGTCTACGTGCTGACGGTAGCCACGCTGCACCTTGATGGTGTTGTCAGCGCCCATCATGTCCCAGTAGAGTCCACTCTCGTGCATGAGGTTATTTCGTTGCCAATCGTAGATCTTTTGGGCAAACTCAAGATACAGAGAGGCACGCTGTCGGGTCTCACTTTTTACCTTATTGGAGGCATCGCGATAGTAGTATGTGCACTCCTCGCCACTATCCTTATAGATGTCATAAAGCCATACCAGCGGTTGGATGACAGGTGAGTTACTGCAGGAATGTTTCGAGTTATACCCTGGTCCCCATGTGATGCCACCATACTCATTGCCGTCGGCATCACGCCAGCAGTCCCATCCCTCCAGCACGTAGTCGATGAGGTAAGTGGCGCGGTCAAGCCACGCCTGATTGCCTGTCAAGCGATAGGCGCGTATCAGTTCGCGTGATATCCACATCTGGTCGTCATACACATTGAGTACGCCCGACACATCCGCCTTGCCCTTCTCGCTGGCGCGAGGCACGGCATAAGGGCTACACTCCTTGCTGCTCGTGGCAAAGGAAGCCAACTTGTAACTACCGCGATAGTAGTCCAGATTGTCGATGAGGAGTTGCAGTCGGTGCTTATAGAGTTCATATTTAGAGGCATACATTTCGGCCTCGCTATCCTTCACCAGCGTGAGAGCCTCCAGCAGAGAGCAGTGCGCTTCGATGGCAGCAGTGTAGGGCCACACGTCCGAAGGTCCGCTCACCTCACCAGTCTGCGTGTCATATACGTCGGCCATATACATATTATCAGCCGTGCCGATAATGGTCTTGCTCCAAGCTGCATCCACCATCGCCATGGCACGCTTGATATTGCGCACCGCTGTCAGGTGGTCAGTGTCGTTTGCTGCGTATGTGCCTGTGAGAGCACATACGAGCAAAGAGACTAATATAATGTATTGTTTCATGTTGGTCATATTTAGGTCGTTATTACCACACTATCTGGTCCTCCTCCGGCATCTGAGTGTTGAGTTTGCGCTCCATGGTCATAGTGCCGTTGACATTATAGGTGACGGTAGATCCAGGTGCCGTGGAGAAGTCATCAAATGTGTAGTCCACCTCATTGATGATGACCGTGCGACGCACAATGTAGCTCTGCACCTCGTCAGCCTGCTCGATGATGGTGTAGGTGGCAGTCTTGTTTTGCACGAAGTTCATCTCAGGCGTATTGCACGTGAGAGTCACCGTGCCACGGTTAGGGTCGGCGCTGTCATAGGGAGTAAACTTAGCATATATCTTGTAGTCGCGACGCAGGAGACTGCTCTCGGAGAATGTGCCCGCATAGAAGAACACCGTGTTTTGGTCCACCACGTAAGCCTGCACCGTGCTCATGGCACCAGGTTCATTGTCGGTCACGCCACCCGAGACGATGTAGAATCGCATATTGGTGGCCTGGTATTCACCAGAGTAGTCAGTGTAAGGCAGCACGCGAAGCATAGCCTTGGCATAGTTCTTGCGTGGATTGCGCTGATAGCCATACTCAGGTTTCTCCACGATGGTGAGAGGCAGCACATACTTCTCAGCGAGGTCGATGCCACGGAAGTCGAAGTTGAGGTGAAAGAGCCCCGTGTTTTGTCCCTTAGCGATGCTGAGCGTCTCGTCATACTGTGCGTAGTCGCTCATGTCCTTGTAATACAGTTCGGTGCGATTATTAAATCGCTCATAGTTGAGTATGTTGAGCGTGTCAGGGTCATGCGCTACATGTATGTTGAGGTCGCGCGAGTTGTCCGTCGAACCGCTTATGATGATAGGCAGTTCGTAGCTCGAGAGACCCTGTTCGCCATACTTAGCGTTGCCATTGTCATCGAGGCGCGTGTAAGGCACATGCACTGTAGTCACGCCCACGCTATTGCCCTCAGTGTCGAGCGGAGCCTTGAAGCTCACATATTGCTCATATTGCTCGTCGCCCCAGTCGCTATTGCATGAGGAGGCGACAGAGAGAGTGAGCACAGCCGACAGGCAGAGTTTCCATATCTTGCTATCCATTGCTTTCATAGTCGTAAATGTTTTGATTGAGATTTTACATTAGTTATTATACTGCCATCCTGGGTTTTGCACCAGTTTGCTATTGCGCTTCAGTTCGTCCATGCCGATAGGCCAGAAGTACATCTTGTCGGCGAAGACCGTAGGCAAGGAGTAGACAGGGACCACCTTTTGGAAGTCATCCTTCTGCTTCTCAGTCATCAGCACATTGCATCCGTAGATAGGAGTAGCCTCCTCTACAGGAGCATCCATCCAGCGACGCAGGTCATAGTAGCGCTTACCCTCGCCCACAAACTCTATCATGCGTTCGCGCTTGATCTTATTGCGTAATAGTTCGGTGGAAGCATATTCCTCCGCGCTATAGTCAGGCACTCCAGCACGTATGCGGACAGGCTGTATGCCACGCTTGATCTCATTCACGTCGCGACTGATCTGGTAAGTCGTAGATCCGTCCCAAGAGGCGATGGAGTAAGACTTAGTCAACTCATTGAGTGCCTCGGCATACATGAGCAGGATGTCAGCATAGCGTATGGCAGGTTCCCATTTCTGCACGATGTGGTCGTAGTCGTTGCCGTCACGCACCTGGCGATAGTCCTCAGGGTTGACCCATTTCTTGCAACCCACGCCAGTGCGCAGATAGTAAGAACCATTGTTGTAGCCATTGTTTTGTGTCGTAGTAGTCTCCGACGAACTTGACGAACTTGTGGTAGTACCTCTATAATAGAATATCTGCACACGCTCCTGGCTATTAGTGTTTTGATTGTGTCGCCACCAGTAGGAACCATTAAATGCCACTGTGGCATAGAAACGTGGTTCGCGCTCAGCATATTGCATCGAGACGCCGATGCCGAGAGGCGGATACTTGCTTGAAGCGTAGCTACCGCGTGCTGAAGTCCATCCTGTGCGGCGCTCAGATCCATCGCCACCATTCTGCTCGCTATCCTTGCCTGCGCAGTCAGAGCCGTCGAGCATGTAGTAGGCATCCACCATCTTCTGAGTGAGGCCGTGGCAATTGAATCCGAAGAGCGAGTTAGGCATCTCGTGAGTGACTAATCCGTCGACACTCGTGTGGCGACTCGTGCCAGAGTTGTAGCCACGTGAGAATATGATCTCCGTGTTGTTGAGTCCTACCACGCCATTGAATAGGTCACGATATGAGAGATACGGATCTATGTCGGCATAGCCATTAGGCCAGTTTTTGATAGAGAAGTCGCCATCCTCATACGGCTTGATAGTCTTTGGTTGAGCCACCGAAGCCGTTTCCACCACGCCACTGTGATAGAGTTCGTAGTGAGCATCACAGTCTATGACATCACGGCAGGCAGCAGCAGCGCGTGCCCACTTAGACTCATCATAGGTGAGGCTGAGCAGAGGTGCGCCATCCTTATTGACGAGAGCCTTTGCCACAGCGTCTGTCACACCTGAAGGATGCGT
This sequence comes from Gemmiger formicilis, assembly GCA_963586965.1. Classification (GTDB taxonomy): domain Bacteria; phylum Bacteroidota; class Bacteroidia; order Bacteroidales; family Bacteroidaceae; genus Prevotella. Next base: position 3,138 of record CAVABU010000120.1, on the reverse strand, counting down.
GCCATTTAGCAGTTGTCCATTGGCAAGCGGGCTGGCGGCATAGAGATAAGCGAGAGCACGAGTGGCGAGCGCAGCACCCTTAGTCGGGCGAGCCATATTCTCAGCGTCAGTATTGTCGTAGACGCGGCTCCATGTCTGCAGTTCGTTGGCTGCTTGAGACATTTCCGAAGCGATATATTCGGCACACTCCTCAAAAGTGCTGCGAGCGATGGAGAGTTCGGAGTAGCTCTGCGTGTAGTCAGCGCCCTCGTCAGGCATGATAGGCACTGGACCATAGCGACGCAACAAGAGCCAATAGTAGTAAGCACGCACGAAGCGAGCCTGTCCCTTCATGTCGAGACGCTCCTTGTCAGTGAGTTTGGTATTGAGGTCAATGTTATGGATAAACACCGAAGCCTGGTAAATGCCCTTGTAAGCATTGCTCCATGCATTTTGTCCATAGTTTTCGTCATAGTCGCCCTGCTTGAATGCGTTGTAGGAATTCATGTAGTCGTAGCTGTCGCCACGGTTAGGGTCACGGTCACCATAATACATGTCATCGGCAAAGCAGTGGAGTCCAGCGCCGTCATTCTCTTTAGTAGTGACGTCAGCCAGAGGGCCTTTGAGGAAAGAGTAAGCCTGAGCCAACCATCCGTTGGTCTGATTGATGTCAGTGAATACCGACTCGATGGTGCGACGGTCGTCGAAGTATTTGTCAGAGTCCAGTTGGTCAGCGCACGAAGAGAGCATAGCCACGCCTCCGAGAAGACCACCCATCATCCATATAGATATATTCTTTTTCATGACTTTCTTGTGTTATAAGTTGATTTGTATACCGGCAGTGATAGATTTCGTGATAGGATAAGCCTCGCCATTGGAACTACCCATTTCAGGATCCCATAGTTTGAAGCTCGACCATGTGAGCAGGTTGGCACCCTGGATGAATATGCGCATGTCATTGATATGCATCTTGTTGATCCAAGTCTTAGGTAGCGAGTATCCGAAGTCGAGATTTTTCAGACGCAGGTAGCGACCATTGCGCATCCAGAATGTAGAGGCACGATAGTTGTTGTGCGACTCATTGTTTTGCAGATACACCAGACGAGGGTAGGAGGCATTAGTGTTTTCGTTAGCACTGATGCCGAGTTGTGCGGCAGTCTCCTTGTCAATCCATCTGTCTTCCACGAGATCGGAGAATATCTGACCGTAGCGGTCCTGACTGAAGGCATAGACACACTTGCCGTCCATGAGGAATGTCGACTTGCCCGAACCCTGGAAATGGAGGTTGAAGTCAAATCCCTTCCATGTCACTGAGAAACCGAGACCATAGATGAGGTTAGGAGTACGTGTGGCTCCGATAGCCACGATGTCACCATCGTCCACCACACCGTCGCCGTTGACATCCTTGTATTTGATGTCACCTGGTTGCACATCACCAAACATCTGCTTGGCAGAGTGGCGTATGTCATCATAGTCAGCAAAGAGACCTTCGGCGATGAGTCCGCGGAGCTGATTGACGCGGTAGCCCGTCTGATATTGGTAAGGATAGATATTGTTTTCCACATCATAGTCGAGGATGGTGTTCTTGCTGTAGGTGATATTGCCACGCACGGTGAGTCCCACCTGACCGAAACGGCTCTCAAACTTAAAGTTGCCATCAAAACCTTCCGACTTCACCGAACCGACGTTGGCGAATGGCGAACTCTCCAGACCGAGCGAAGAAGGCAGATAGTTGCGTCGCATATAGATGCCAGTGCGCTTCTCGTAGAAATAGTCGAGGGTGAGAGAGAGGCGATTGTTGAAGAGCACGAGGTCGATGCCGACATCATCCTTTGTGGACTCCTCCCATGTCACGTTCTTGGCAGCGAGAGCAGAGTAGTGCAAGCCGTGCTGATATTCGCTACGCGTAGGTGTGTTTACCGTACCAAAATTGTACACATTATTGCTTGTGTAGTCTATAGTATACAGGTAGGGGAAGCGTATCTGCGAACCATTCTCGTAGATGGCGTCATTGCCCACCTTACCGTGAGAATAGCGTATCTTAAACATGTTCATCCAGGGAGCCATCTTCTGCACGAATGGTTCTTCAGCCACATTCCATGCCACAGACCATGCAGGGAAGAAACCGAAGCGATGACCATCGGCAAAGTTTTCCGAACCATTGTAACCAAAGTTCCAGTCGAGGAAGTAGCGGTTGGCATAGTTGTATTTTATCTGTCCTGCCAGCGCGAGGTTCTTGCGTGAGACACTATTTTTGATGTCATCACCGATATTCTGAGTCTGTATCTTGGTGTCGTAGGTGTACTTCAGGTTGGCACCGATATTGTGCACGCTAAAGAATGTGCGGTCATAACTTAGGAGCATGTCGAGAAACTCGCGACGAGAACCATCATTGCCCGAAGTCTGATACATATCCACGCGATCCTTGATCTTGTCAAAGATGATAGCACCCGTCTCCTTGTCGCGTCCATTGGCATACCAGCGGTCAGGTTGCTGTATGTGGTTGATGTAGTTATAGTTGTAAGTGTCGTAGCCAAAGCGTCCGATGAAGCGCAGACCCTTAGTGATAAACTTGAGATCCTGCTCCAGAGTGACGTTGGTCTGCACGTTGTTGTTCCACTCCTGATTGTAACCAGTCTGTGTGGTCATCACCCATGGATTGGTGCGCAGGTCGTCACGATTCATATTAATCATTGGTACATAACCATTGCTATACATCACAGGAGTGAGGATGGCATTGTAGCCAAAGAGCGAGTTCCATGTGTCGTTGTCGCCCATACCAGGAGAGTTGCGCTTGGAGAGGTCACCCGACACACCGAGCTTGAGCAGAGTGGTGGGAGTGATGTCGATGTCGAGATTTACACGATAGTTCCAGCGCTTGTAGTTGGCATTGGTGTCATACTTGTCACGCAGAGTCTTGTCCGTCTTATACATACCGCCATCCTCGACAAATGACACAGAGGCATAGTAGCGAGAGATGTTACCACCACCACTGATGTTGACGTTGCCACGATAGCTCATGGCACCATCCTTGAGGATGAGGTCTTTCCAGTCCACGTTAGGATAGAGGTCAGGGTCGAGACCATTCTTGAATAGTTCCATCTCAGCCTGAGTGAAGTAAGTGCCCTTGCTACGAGTGATGTTAGCCTCATTGAGCAG
>CAVABU010000119.1:0-7903 GCA_963586965.1 Gemmiger formicilis | reverse complement strand
CAATCATCATCTGTATGCGCTCCTCGCGTGTGACGAGTTGCCAAGTGAAGTTGGTAGGGTCATCTGACAATTCGCCATTGTCGTCGGCACCGATATATGTGTCAGTGGCAATGCGACTACGGTCATTAGCATCGGGTTTAGCCTTCACCATAATCTTATATTGATTCTTCGTGCCCTCGATAGGTACGAAAATCCAGTCGGTGAGGTCGCGGTCAGACTGGTCGAGATAGAAGCGGTCTTCATCCGAACCATTCAACTCGCCATTGGCAGTGAAGTTGCAGAAAATCTGATAGCCACTGAAACCATCGAGTTTCTTGAGTTGCACGTCATCGCCCACATCACCGAGCGAAGCGTGAGTGGTCCATACATCGATGTTGGAATGGTTAGGCTGGAGCCATTTGCCAGTTTCCACTTGATAGAGGTAGTAGGTGCCCTCATTAGCCTCAACCCCGATGAAGGGACTGTTGGCGGCAAAGGCGTAAGCACTTGCCAGGAGGCTAAACGACATGAGTAAATTCCTTTTTCTCATAATGTTATTGTTTTTAGTTATTAGAACGAACATTAGCATTCATTCTCGTGATATAAGTTTTTTAATCAGCGATGCAAAATTATCTCTCTTATGACTATAGGTTAGGTAATATTTGTTCAAAAAAAGGTAATATCATGCCAAACGCTAAAACATTGTCTATGCATGTGATAATCGTCACATAATGCGTTGATTAGGATAATCCAATGGTTAGATATTCTCATTTTTTGAACTGACATTGCCATTACCTTTATTCTTCAAAGGTTAATTTTGCAATGTGTATGATTGGACTTTATCCTATATACATATTATATAATGTGTAAAACCTAAACAGAAAACTGTTAGAATATGACACTTAAAAAAATTATCACTCTGGTCATGGCTGCAGCCTTGGGTACTCCCGTGATGGCACAGACGGCTGATGACTTCAAACCCTACAAGACTACCGACCTGCGCTTGCCGTCGGTGCCCTTGTTGGTGAACGACCCCTTCTTCTCGATTTGGTCGAATTATGACAAGTTGAATGGTGGACCTACCCGCCATTGGTGTGAACAGGAGAAAGCCATCGAAGGCATACTCCGTGTCGATGGCACGTCCTATCGCTTCATGGGTGAAGGACGCAAGTCGCTACTCCGAGCTATAGCTCCAATGACGGTGGACGGCGCTGGTTGGTCGGGTCGTGTCAGCTATAGCAAGCAACAGGGCACATCCTGGACAAAGGCAGACTATGATGACAGTGCATGGAAACAGGAGAACGCTGCATGGGGCACTCCTGACGAATATCCCAATGTGAATAATACATGGACGGGCGAAAACACAGACATCTACGTGCGTCGTACGGTCAACCTCACCGCCGAAGACCTAAAGAAGGATCTTTTCGTGAAGTTCTCCCACGATGACGTGTTTGAACTTTACATCAATGGCACTCGCGTAGTCACCACAGGCAATACATGGCTACAGGGTGAACAACAACAACTCACCGCTGCACAGAAAGCTTTGCTCAAAGTTGGCGATAACGTCATAGCTGCCCACTGTCATAACACTACTGGTGGAGCATATATCGACTTCGGACTCTATGAAAACGTACTCAAGGTCGGTTCTGTGCAACAGGCGGAGCAGACATCGCTCGATGTGATGGCGACAAGTTCATACTATGGATTCAACTGCGGACCTGTGAAACTTGATCTCGTCTTTACAGCACCTATGCTCATAGACGATCTCGAACTCATTTCTACACCTGTCAACTATGTGTCTTATCAGGTCACCTCGCTTGATGGCAAGAAACATAATGTGCAATTCTATCTCGGTACGTCTGCACAACTCACCGTCAATGAGATGACTCAGCCGACACTCTCCGACATTGTCACTGAAGACGGCATCAAGTACGCACGCGCTGGTTCGGAGGCGCAGAATGTGCTCGGACGCTCCGGTGACCTCATCTCCATCGACTGGGGTTATCTCTATATCCCCGCTATCAATGGCACGGTGAGTGTAGCTTCACCAGTATCAGCAGAGGCTACATTCGTGCAGACTGGTAAGTTGGAACAGTCATACGACACCGCCGTGCGCAGTACAAACCTTGCCGAGATGCCAATACTTGCCTTCAGCAATGACCTCGGTGATGTGTCAGAGGCACGTGACTTCATGCTCGTGGGCTACGATGAGGTCTACGACATGCAATACATGAAGAAAAACTACAAGGCATATTATGCACGCAATGGCAAGACTATCTTCCAAGCATTTGAAGATCTCCGTGACCGCTATGAGGAGATAATGACGCGCTGTCGCCAACTGGATAAGATCATATATGACGATGCCTTCAAGGCTGGCAACGTGAAATATGCCGAGATACTGGCAGGCAACTACCGTCTGGTGATGGCAGCCCACAAACTCTTCCAAGACGACAAGGGCAACGTGCTCTACTTCTCTAAGGAAAACAAGTCCAACGGATGTGTCAACACTGTTGACCTGACTTATCCTGAGTCACCGCTCTATCTGCTCTACAACCCTCAGTTGCAGAAAGGCATGATACTCTCTATACTCGAATATGCTATCTCCGCTGAACGTAAGGATAAAAACTGCGCTGCCCATGATCTCGGACAGTATCCGCTTGCCAATGGTCAGGTGTATGGCGACACTATGCCACTTGAGGAGTCTGCTAATATCATTCTCCTTGCCAACGCTATATGCAAGATCACTGGCGACGGCGCTTGGCTCAAACCATACCGCAGTGTGCTTCGCTCATGGGCAGAGTATTGCCACACAGAGGGACAGAATCCTGGCAACCAACTCTGCACAGATGACTTTAAGGGCCCAAGTGAGCAGAACACCAACCTCTCGGTGAAGGCCATCCTTGCTGTAGACGCCTATGCCGACCTTGTGCCCTACATTGGAGGCAACACTCGTGATATAGAGCGCTTCCGTGGTTATGCCAAGAATATGGCTCTCCTTTGGGAAGCTGACGCACGTGATGGCGACCACTACCGCATGGAGTTTCATAAGCCTGGCACATGGAGCCAAAAGTACAACCTCGTGTGGGATATGATGTGGGACAAAAACCTCTTCCCTAAGGAAGTGTATGACCGTGAGATAAATTATTACCTCAGCAAACAAATAGAATATGGACTGCCACTTGATAGTCGTGACACACAAGCAAAGATAGACTGGACAATATGGTCTGCATCCATGTCGCCAAATACGGAGACATTCCTCAAGTTTTCGGACTACTTATATAAATATGTGGACGAGACAGTATCACGCATACCACTGAGTGACTACTACGATGCAGCCAATAGCCGTTCGGTAAACTTCTCTGGCCGCTCCGTAATAGGTGGTCTGTGGATGAAGGTGCTTATGGATAAGTATAAGCCACAGAACACTTCCTCCACTTGGGAAGCCAAAGGCAACCATATCAAGACACGCTGGGCTGCCGATGTCAATCCAGACTGCCCACTACCCGAATACCCACGTCCGCTGATGCAACGCCAAGACTGGCAAAATCTCAATGGACTATGGGACTATGCCATCACTGGACAAAATGAGACTCCGAAGGAGTTTGAGGGCAAGATACTCGTGCCTTACCCCATAGAGTCGAGCCTATCAGGAGTGATGCGCCCATTAGAACCAGGCAAGGCACTTTGGTATAAGCGCGACATAACTATCCCTGAAGAGTGGGCTGGAAAGAAGGTAATCCTCAACTTCGGAGCCGTGGACTATCGCGCTGATGTCTATGTGGGTGGTATGATGGGCCGCTATATCGTGGCATCTCATACTGGTGGTCACACGGCTTTCTCGGTGGATATCACCAATCGTATCTCAGATGGTAAGGCTACGGTATATGTGAAGGTGATAGACAATACCGACGAACAAATGCAACCTGTCGGCAAGCAGCGTCGCTATCCTAACGGCGGTGGTGATATCTTCTATACTTCCACATCAGGCATATGGCAGACAGTGTGGCTCGAACCGGTAGACTATACCTACATCTCCGACATCCGCACCACTCCCGATGTGGACAACAGTCGACTGACATTTGACGTCACCATGAGTGGCGTGACAACTGGTGGACAGGTGACTGTCACCGTGAAAGACAAGACTAACGGCGATGTAGTGGCAGAGCAGACTGTGAGTGCAGACAAGAATGTGAACGTGAGTCTTGATATCAGCAATCCAAAACTCTGGAGTCCTGCCAACCCTAACCTATATAATGTATATGTGGATTATAAGAAAGACGGCGAGGTCATTGATAATGTGAAAAGTTATGCAGCCCTGCGCAAGATATCCTATCGCAAGGACGACAACGGATACTGGCGCCTGCAACTCAATAATCGTGACCTCTTCCAGTTTGGTCTGCTTGACCAGGGATTTTGGCCCGACGGACTTTTTACCGCACCCACAGATGAGGCTCTGCGTTACGACATAGAGAAGACAAAGGAGTGGGGCTTTAATATGATACGCAAGCACATGAAAGTGGAACCCGCACGCTGGTATTATGACTGCGACAGCATCGGAGTGCTCGTATGGCAGGATATGCCCGCCACATACCAAAGCACTGAGGACGGATGGGTCAGCAACCGATGGGCGGAGGAGACAGGCAAGAGCCAAAACGCTACTCTCGACAAGAATTTCCGTGCAGAGTGGGCTGACATCATCAATCAGCATTACTCCAACCCGTGCATTGTCGTGTGGACTCCGTTTAATGAGTGCTGGGGTCAGTATGCCACTGCTGACATCGTGGCTTACACACAGCAACTCGACAATACGCGTCTTGTAAACCCCGCTAGTGGAGGCAACCACTACATGCTCGGTGAGGGCACGATTGTCGACCAGCACACTTACGACCAACCGATATGCATGAGCATCTATGATCCTGCTCGACCATATGTGCTCGGTGAATATGGAGGATTGGGACGCAATATCAGCGGACACCGCTGGTTTGAGCGTAATGCACAGACCTATAACACCTACACGAGCGAAAAATCTATCACCGATGCCTTCGTGACCCTCGCTGGACAGATAAAGGCACTTGCCGAGGGCGTGACTGACAATGGTAATAAGGTGGCTTACGGTGCAGCCGTCTACACTCAGACCACTGACGTGGAGACAGAGGTGAACGGCATCATGACCTACGACCGCGAACAAGTGAAATTTGATGAGAAGCGTCTGCGCGAGGCTGTCGTCAATCTCACATCGCTCTATGGTGCCGAGACTGGCATAAAGCAGGTGACACGCCCTTTTGTAAAAGGCACCGGTAAGCGTCAGTACTTCAACGCTGCCGGTATGCAACTCAGCTTGCCGGTGCCTGGACTTAATATAGTGCGTAATGAGGATGGATCGACAACTAAAATCGTTGTCAAGTTATTTTTTGAACATTACTAAATAGAAACATGCTCTTCAATAGATAAATTCTGATAATAATGAAAAAACTTTTTATATTGGCTACTTCCATCATCTTGATGATGTCGTGCGGATCGAAGACTGCCGACATGTCAGATGCAACGATGTCGGGACTCGTGCGCTCCAATTTCCAAACAGAGGTTGAGGGCAAGAAGACCGATCTCTTTACACTGCACAACAAGAATAATATGGAGGTGTGCGTCACCAATTTCGGAGGACGCATAGTGTCAGTGATGGTGCCTGACAAGGACGGCAAGATGCAAGACGTGGTGCTCGGTTTTGACAATGTGAAGGATTACATCAACATCCCGTCAGACTTTGGTGCAAGCATCGGACGCTACGCCAACCGTATCAATCAGGGACGCTTCACTCTCGATGGCGTGACCTATCAACTTCCGCAAAACAATTATGGCCATTGCCTGCACGGTGGACCACAGGGATTTCAGTATCGTGTGTTTGACGCTATGCAGCAGGGAGACAACTCTTTGCGTCTCATCTACACGGCTGCTGATGGCGAACAAGGATTTCCTGGCAACATCACTTGCACGGTGACGATGACCCTCACCGATGACAATGCCATCGATATCCAGTATGAAGCCACAACGGACAAGTCCACCATTGTCAATATGACAAATCACTCATATTTCAATCTTGATGGTGACGCTCAGAGCAATAGCAATCATCTGCTCACCATCGATGCTGACTCCTACACTCCAGTAGACAGCACATTCATGACAACAGGTGAAATAGCTTCGGTGGAGGATACACCGATGGACTTCCGCACACCGACCCCTGTAGGACAACGCATCGACAACTACGAGTTTGAACAACTCAAAAATGGTCATGGCTACGACCATAATTGGGTGCTCAATACAAAGGGTGATGTCAATAGTCCTTGTGCCACGCTGCTCTCATCAAAGACGGGTATCCAACTACAGGTGTACACCAACGAGCCAGGCATACAAGTCTATACTGGCAATTTCCTCGATGGTACAGTGAAAGGCAAGCGAGGCATTGTCTATAACAAACGTGCATCCGTCTGCCTTGAGACGCAGAAATATCCGGACACGCCGAATAAACCGCAGTGGCCAACGGCTGTGCTTCGTCCAGGACAGACATACAAGAGTGAATGCATCTTTAAGTTCTCAGTGGTAAAGTAACTCAGGTTTTCATTTACGCGTTTATCGCTACGTGGTAGATAGAAACTATGTAAATCAATAGAAGGTATGGCGCTTGTCGTCATACCTTTTATGCTTTCTACGGTTGTCAAACAATTGTTTTACACGTGTGCAGCAATTGTTTTACACGTGTTCAACAATTGTTGAACGCTTGTTCGACAATTGTTTTCCATCCCACATATATCCCTTTTATTCCAACCTCTTGTAATGCATCACTCAAACAAGGATGTATTAGATAGATTAGAGAGTTGCTAATTTTAGTAGTTGCAGCGTCCTCGCTGCAACCATCCATATCTTTACTAGTAGTTTTGTATGTAAGGTGAATAATTAGGATTTACCGAATATATTCCCTAAATTTGCATATGCTTGTTGAATTCACGATCGTCATCGAAGGCTTACAATAGTTAATCTATAGACGAGTATGGATAGTAAGATGAAAGAATTGGAAGAACGTCTTGGATATATGGCTCCAGTGGTCATTGCATCTGCGTTAGTGGCTAAGAAACTGCACAAAGGGCAGAAGGATAAGGGTGGCAATGACTATTTTGAGTCTCATCTGCTTGTCGTGGGCAGTCAAGGAAGTGACTGGAAAGAACAGGCAGTCGGTTTCCTGCACGATGCTGCAGAAGACACGCCTTATAGTGAGGATGAAGTGGTGGAGGCAGTACGTCGGCAGATGGGTGCTTCGTCAGATAATAAATTTGCTCCATCTGACGAAGAGTGGAATGAGGTGAAGACGGCTCTCCATGTCTTAAACCATCATCATGCTGACAATCGGATAGATTATATCCAAAGAATAAAGCAACATAAGCTCGCACTACGGGTGAAACTCAATGATCTGAGAAACAATATGGATATCAGTAGAATCCCTCATCCGTCAGAGAAAGACTACCATCGTCTTGAAAGATATAAGTCAGAGTATGCCGATCTGACGGCATGCTTGAATGAGATGATGAAGAAGTGAGAGTAGATCCTATCTAAGCATTAATACCCTGCTGAGTATCAGTTTTTTGTATTCTCTCTTCATATTCTCGGGCAAGAAGGAGATGTCGATGAAGTCGAGCCACTTCACGATGCTGCGGCGAAACTTCTTGGCGATGTTGGCGATTACCTTCTCGTTGAGGCCCGATACTGCCATGGCTTTCATGAAGTCCGTTCGTTGTATCTTCCGCTTCCTACCGTTGAGGGTGAGCGCCAGTTCCTCGGGGTCTTCAGGCATCACGATGGTAGTACAGAGAAGATCATAGGCTGGGGTGAGGGAGTAGCCCAATCGGCGGTTGTTGTAGAGCGAGAAGTTCTTGAG
>CAVABU010000118.1:6762-8018 GCA_963586965.1 Gemmiger formicilis | reverse complement strand
ATCGGTTATGACCTCGTGATAGAATCTGACCGCTCGGCTGACGAGATAGAGCGAAGGGAGTACAGACTCCTATGTCGCAAGACCGTGTTGGCATGGCTCTTCACCATTGTGGTGATGGCAGTGTCGATGCACTGGATAAATGTTGGCGGTGATTACCAAGCCAATCAGATATCCATGCTTTTGGCACTTGTCTGCATGGTAGTATGCGGAGGACAATTCTATCGCTCTGCTTGGAAACAACTTCTCCATGCCTCTGCCAACATGAATACGCTGGTGGCACTCTCCACCGGCATCTCATTCCTATTCAGTGCCTACAACACGTTCTGGGGTGACCAGTCGTGGGGTAGTCGCAGTATGGAGTGGCACACCTATTTTGATACGTCAGTGATGATCATAGCCTTTGTGCTCACTGGCCGTGTACTTGAAGACAAAGCCAAAGGAGGCACTGCATCGTCCATCCGCCGTCTGATAGGTATGTCGCCCAAGACTGCACACATCATAGAGAAGAAAGCGGTGAAGGATGAGGCGGGCAACGTCATCACTCCTGCCGTGGTCAGCGAAGTGCCCATAACTACCATCAGCAAGGGCGACTTGCTCGAGGTGCGCCCTGGCGAGAAGGTGCCAGTAGATGGTGAAGTCATCGAGGCTGAGAGTTTTATGACTCCCGATGCCGCCTATGTCGATGAAAGTATGATTACGGGTGAACCCATACCCGTGGAGAAGCGCAAGGGTGCGAAGGTGCTTGCCGGAACTATTCCCAGCCAGGGCAAGTTCACGATGCGTGCCCGTCAGATAGGCGAGGAGACAGTCTTGGCGCATATCACCCGTATGGTGCGCGAGGCGCAAGAGTCTAAAGCGCCATTGCAGCGCATTGCCGACAAAGCAGCGCTCGTCTTTGTGCCAGTCATCGGTATCATAGCCCTTCTCACATTCGTGTTGTGGATAACATTTGGCGGTATGGACCATCTTCCACAAGCCATCATGTCGGCAGTGGCAGTATTGGTTATAGCCTGTCCGTGTGCCATGGGACTTGCCACGCCCACTGCCATCATGGTAGGCATAGGCAAGGCTGCCGAGCGACAGATACTCATCAAGGATGCTGCAGCACTCGAGAAACTGCGTAGTGTAAATGCCCTCGTAATCGATAAGACTGGTACGCTGACCATACCCAACAAGGATGTGGACTTTACACGTACCGATACACTCGATTTCGAACAGCGTGAGACGCTTAAACCTAATGCACGTGAATCCATCAC
>CAVABU010000118.1:0-6476 GCA_963586965.1 Gemmiger formicilis | reverse complement strand
GACCTTCGTGCACTGCCCGATGCAGTCCATATATGCAGTCGCACGGTGAAGATGATATGGCAAAACCTCTTTTGGGCGTTTATATATAATATAATATGTATACCCCTCGCTGCTGGTCTCCTCTATGTCTTCGGTATCAAGTGGCAGATATCACCAGAGTGGGCAAGTATGCTCATGGCGATGTCAAGCATCAGCGTAGTGCTCAATAGCCTGCGCCTGCGAGTTATGAAGTAGCGTTAGTGCATATATACACACTGGGTACTATTTTAAGGTAGATAGTATCTATATGAATAAATAAACACTTTGTAATCAGTTTTGGCGTCTTTGTGTCAATAAGATTGCAAGGTGTTTTGCTTTTATGTAAAATATCTTTGCTTATTCATGTTATTTTGCTATCTTTGCAAAGTGAATATTAATGTATAATAATATTGCATATAATACCAATGAATATACTTGATATAGATATGCTCCGTAGCTTTTACTCTTCCTACACCGACAAGGTGGAAGAGGCGCGTAAGGCTCTCGGACGCAATCTCACTTATGCAGAAAAGGTGCTCTATGCACATCTCTATGACGTCAATCAGATAAAGTCTTTTGCCCGTGGCAAGGACTATGTGGAGTTTCGTCCCGATCGTGTAGCCATGCAGGATGCCACTGCTCAGATGGCACTATTGCAGTTTATGAATGCTGGCAAGAGCCGTGTGGCAGTGCCAGCAAGTGTGCATTGTGACCATCTCATCTGTGCCGACATGGGTGCTGACGTAGATTTGCCAGCAGCATGCAAGACCAATAAGGAGGTGTACGACTTCCTTCGCTCCGTGTCACAGAAATATCACATTGGCTTCTGGGGTGCAGGTGCTGGAATCATACACCAAGTGGTGTTGGAAAACTATGCCTTCCCTGGAGGTATGATGGTGGGCACAGACTCACACACACCAAATGCCGGAGGTCTCGGTATGGTGGCAGTAGGAGTGGGAGGTGCTGACGCTGTAGATGTGCTCACTGCGCAACCATGGGAACTGAAGATGCCACGTCTTATCGGTGTGAGACTCACGGGTAAGTTGAGTGGTTGGGCATCACCTAAAGATGTGATACTAAAGATACTTGGCATTCTGACCGTAAAGGGTGGTACCAATGCCATACTGGAATATTTTGGCGATGGCGTGAAGACCATCTCTGCAACGGGTAGAGCCACGATATGTAATATGGGTGCAGAACTGGGTGCCACTTGTTCTATCTTCCCTTATGATGCCAATGCCGAGGAATATCTCGTGCATACTGGTCGTCAAGAAGTGGCAGACATGGCTCGTGCAAATGCAGACCACTTGCAGGCAGATGCTGATGTGTATGCTAATCCAGAAAACTATTACGACCAGATACTTGATATCAATCTCAGTGAGATAAAGCCACATCTCAATGGACCATTTACTCCTGATGCCGCTACGCCTATTGATGAGATGAAAGACAAAGGTCCTGCTAATGACTACCCCATGACAGTGGAGGTGGGACTTGTAGGCAGTTGCACCAATTCCAGTTACGAAGACCTTGCACGTGCAGCATCCGTAGCACGTCAGGCAGTGGCAAAAGGTATTGTGCCAAAGGGCAGTCTGATAATCAATCCTGGTTCGGAGCAGATACGGTTTACTGCAGAGCGCGATGGCATCCTCGATGATCTGAAGCGTCTTGGCGCAGTCATCATGACTAATGCCTGCGGACCTTGCATCGGACAATGGAAGCGCCATACCGATGATAATGAGCGCAAGAATGCCATAGTGACATCATTCAATCGTAACTTCCGTCGTCGTGCGGACGGCAATCCAAACACCTATGCCTTCATCGGCAGTCCCGAACTCACTGTGGCTCTTGCTATAGCAGGGCGTCTCGACTTCAATCCTGCCACCGACAGTCTCGTGACCAAGGACGGCACTGAGGTGATGCTAGACGAACCGACAGGTGATGTTTATCCATCAAAGGGTTTCGCTGTGGAAGACAAAGGTTTTATAGCTCCTGATGACAATAGTGGAGATGTGGAGGTGATAATCAGTCCTGGCTCCAATCGCTTGCAGAAGTTGGAACCATTCCAACCATGGGACGGCAACGACCTACATGACATGCCACTGCTCATCAAGGCCATGGGTAAATGCACCACTGACCACATCTCGATGGCAGGACCATGGTTGAAGTTCCGTGGTCATCTGCAAAACATCTCCGACAACCTGCTCCTCGGTGCAGTCAATGCATTCAATGGTGAGAGCAACAAGGTGAAGAATCAGTTGACTGGAGAATACTCTGGCGTATCTGCCGTGGCGAAGGACTATAAGCAGCACAATATGCCGAGCATCGTGGTGGCAGAGGACAACTATGGCGAGGGATCGTCACGCGAGCACGCTGCCATGGAACCGCGTTATCTCAACGTACGTGTGATTCTCGTGAAGAGTTTTGCCCGCATCCACGAGACCAATCTCAAGAAGCAAGGTATGCTCGCACTGACATTTGCCGATAAGGCAGACTATGACAAGATACGTGAGGACGACCGCATTAGCGTGACAGGCCTGAAGGATTTCACACCTACGTCACAGTTTACTATCACGCTGAAGCACGCTGATGGCACAGAGGAGAGTTTCAAGGCTGACCATACTTACAATGAGACTCAGATTAACTGGTTTCGTGCTGGTAGCGCCCTCAACTATTCGGCAGAGAAGGGCGTGTGATCACAATATATAATATATGTGTGACCACTGTGTAATATATATAAGGTATAATATAATTAAGGTAAGAGAGATATGAAGATAACAAAAGATAATGCTGTGCTGAATGTGCCCGACTGCGCTACAGTGCCTTTCATCGAGGGCGATGGTGTGGGAGCTGAGATTACCTCAGTGATGCAGCAAGTGGTGGATGCAGCAGTGGAGAAAGCCTATGATGGCAAGAAAAAGATAGAATGGATGGAAGTGTTGGCGGGAGGTAAAGCCTTCGAACAGACAGGTGAATGGTTGCCACAAGCCACCATTGATGCCTTCCGTGACTATCTTGTAGGTATCAAAGGTCCGCTCATGACACCTGTGGGTGGAGGCATCCGCAGTCTTAACGTGGCATTGCGCCAGACACTCGACCTCTATGTATGTCAGCGTCCTGTGCGCTATTATGATGGAATAGAAAGTCCTGTGAAGCATCCCGAACTGGTGGATATGTGCATATTCCGCGAGAATACAGAGGATATCTATGCCGGCATAGAGTGGGAGGCAGGAAGCGAAGAGGCAAAGAAATTCTATTCATTCCTTCATGACGAGATGCATGTCAGCAAGGTGCGTTTCCCTGAGACCTCAGGGTTTGGCGTAAAACCAGTGAGCAAGGAAGGGTCAGAACGCCTCATACGCTCAGCCATAGAATATGCTCTGGCACACAATCTGCCGTCAGTCACTCTTGTACACAAAGGTAATATCATGAAGTTTACTGAGGGTGGATTTAAGAAATGGGGTTATGAACTGGCAGAGCGCGAATACTCCGATGCACTTCAGTCAGGTCGCCTTGTTATCAAGGATTGCATTTGTGATGCCTTCCTGCAGAATGCCCTTCTCAAACCGCAAGACTATAGTGTCATAGCCACTATGAATCTCAATGGTGACTATGTGTCGGATATGCTTGCTGCTCAGGTGGGAGGCATCGGCATCGCTCCAGGTGCAAACATCAACTATAGCACAGGTCATGCCATCTTTGAGGCTACGCACGGCATAGCTCCCGACATAGCAGGACAAGACATCGTCAATCCTTCAAGCATAATTCTCTCGGCAGTGATGATGCTCGACTATATGGGATGGGGTGATGCTGGCAAACTGATTACTGAGGCGATGGAGAAACTCTTCCGTCAGGGAATAGCTACAAATGATCTTGCACGATTTATGCCTAATGGCAAGGCAGTGGGAACTAAGGAGTTTGGTAAACAATTGATTGAGGCTCTATGAACAAGGATTATCTGATATACAAACTGAGTGACGAGGTGAAGAACTCGTCAAAGATTCCACGCGAGGCATTCCAACAGTATGGAGTGAAGCGTGGTCTGCGCAATGAGGACGGCACTGGTGTGCTCGTCGGACTGACCCATATAGGAAATGTAGTGGGATACAAGCGTGATGAAGAAGGCAATGTGTTGCCATGCCCCGGACAACTCTTCTATCGTGGTTACGAACTCAGCGACCTCGTGTCGCCATTGCTCGAAGAGAAGCGATTTGGATTTGAGGAGGTGGCTTATCTTATCCTCTCTGGTAGACTTCCCGATAAGGAGGAGTTGGCAGCATTCAAGGAACTGCTTAATGACAACATGCCACTCGACCACCGCACCATAGTGCACATCATCGACCTTGAAGGTAGCAACATCATGAACATCTTGGCACGTTGCGTGCTCGAGATGTACACCTTTGACAACAATCCCGATGACATCTCGCGTGACAATCTCGTGCGTCAGGCTATCACGCTCATAGCTCGCTTCCCCACTATCATTGCCTATGCATTCAATATCTATAGGCATAGTGTGCACGGCCGTTCGCTCAACATACGTCATCCTAAAGAGAAGCTATCTCTTGCAGAAAATTTTCTCTACATGATGAAGGGCGACAACTATACGCTACTCGATGCGCGCACTCTCGACCTCCTGCTCGTCATACAGGCAGAGCATGGTGGAGGTAATAACTCCACATTCACAGTGCGTGTGACATCATCTACGCTCACCGACACCTATTCGAGCATTGCCGCAGGTATCGGCTCGCTGAAAGGCCCCCTTCATGGTGGAGCCAACATTCAGGTGGTCAACATGTATCATCACTTGAAGAATGAAATATCTGATTGGACCAATCGTGACGAGATAGACACCTATCTCACTCGTATGCTCAATAAGGAGGCGTATGACAAGTCTGGACTCATCTATGGCATAGGCCACGCTATCTACACCATGAGTGACCCAAGAGCAGTGCAGTTGAAGAAACTCGCTGGCGAATTGGCTGCTGAGAAGGGCATGAAGAAGGAGTATGACTTCCTATGCCTGCTTGAAGAAGAGGGTATAAAGTGTGTGCAGAAGCACCGCAACACCAAGAAACCTCTATGCGCCAACCTCGACTTCTATAGCGGTTTTATCTATGAACTCATCGGACTTCCTCACGAGATATCTACGCCTATCTTTGCCATGGCGCGCATCGTGGGTTGGATGGCACACCGCATAGAAGAGATCACATGTGAGGGACGTCGCATCATCCGCCCTGCTTATAGGGCATTGATGGAACCAAAGGAATATGTGCCGATAGACAAGAGATAAGTAATGATATATCCGTAAAACGGTAGTCAAGAAAACAAATAACGGGTGAGGATTCATAGTGGAAGCCTCACCCGTTATCTGTAATATAGGTACAAGTTACATCATTTTGGCAGTTTGCTTTGTCCTGGCATCTGATTGTGTAGCATGACATCCCTACCGAAGTCATTAGGGTAGCGTGACCAGTCTACCTGCACCTCCAGGTAGGTGGACTCATTGAAATGATATCTCACGCCTGCGCCTATCCTGTCACCGATATTGTCAAATGGTGTACACATATTATAATACAGCGGATTGTACATGCCGTGTCTGAAGCGGATGTCGCCACTATTGACGATAGACTTTTGACCATAGATGTAAGCCTCCCAATGGTCATTAAATCGATAGTCAAGTATGGCCGTTAGTCCGCCCTCACGATATGACCCTATACCAGAATTGATGTTGTTAAGGTATCCGCCGATGGCGAATGATAGTTTCTTGTTTATCGGTTTGGCATACATGGCAGCAATTCTCTCTGCTGTGCCACTGAAACTATTTCTGCCAAAGGAAGTGAATGCCGATAAGCTTAAATTGACGTTAAGACCCTCGTGCAAATCCCATCCGAATCCTCCATAGCATAGTGGATGGTACCACCAGCGATAGCTTGGCACCCTACCACTATAGTCAAGCGTGGGCAAGTGCAGAGAGTCGGCAGGCATATCATTGTTGAATGTAGCCACTGGCACCATCCCGTTGAGATATTCCTTCTCGCTCCCATCCGTCTCCACGTCTGGTTGCTTGGTTTCAGTCACATAACCCCGAGTGTCGACTATGTTCTCCTGTGCCGACAATGGAGCGCAGAGCACCAATAATGCGAATATGTAGAATATTGCTTTCATCATCCACAAAAGTACTCTTTCCCCTAGTAATCGCCAAGCAATTAAATCTATTTTTCAATTAATTATCACTTCATAAAGGAAATAATCTCTTCCTCTGAGACACCAGATATCTCTGCAATCATCTTCACGTCCAATCCTCGCTTCAGCATTGCCTTTATCATGTCAGCTCGTCCTTCAGCTCGTCCTTCAGCTCGTCCTTCAGCTCGTCCTTCGGCTCGTCCTTCGGCTCGTCCTTCTGCTCGTCCTTCTGCTCGTCCTTCTGCTCGTCCTTCTGCTCGTCCTTCTGCTCGTCCTTC
>CAVABU010000117.1:0-8128 GCA_963586965.1 Gemmiger formicilis | reverse complement strand
TTGCCCGTCAGTTCATTCATGTTCTCCTTGAAATGGGACAGCAGACGAATCAAATAGGTGGGAGTACCAGTAGCAAACCAAAAGTCGCTCAGAATCTTCTTATTCAATGCATTCAGAATACTGAAAGGATTGTAGATATCGAGCATGCTCGGACTGAAATGATAGCCATCAAACTTCCGCTTCAGCTTATACTTCATCACGTCCTCTGAGACCTTGTATCTTGCAGCCATCGCCTTAATCGGCTCATCAAAAGTAGAATACATCTCTTCTTCTGTGATTCCGCAAAGTGCCTCATACCGATCGTCCAAGCTAATGTCATCAGGTTGGTTAAAACCGCTGAACACACTTACCTGAGAGAACTTGGTAACACCTGTGAGCAACACAAACTGCAAGTCAGCATCGGCTTCCTTAAAGACAGAATAAAAACCCTTCAACACTTCCCTATTCCAATCCTCCTGTTTCCGTTTCTGTCCATCAAGAGTAGTAACAAACGAATCCTGGTCCAATACATCCAACAAAGGCTTGTCGTATTCATCTATGAGCACCACCGCTCGCAACCCAGTCCTTACATGTGCATTCCGCAATACTGATTTGAAACGACTACCCAAAGTCTGCGCCAATTCATTCTTGCCATAAAGACGCTCTGCTGTGGAAACGAACTCATCCAGCACTTTATCCAAGGTATAAGGTTCCAAGAAATTCTGACCACCAAAGGATAGATGGAATACCGGATACTGTTTCCAGTCCTTCTCCAGTTTATCAATAGAAAGTCCTATGAACAATTCCTTCTTACCCTCAAAATAGCACTTTAGGGTGGATACAAGCAAGGACTTTCCGAATCTGCGGGGACGACTCAGAAAGTAAACATGCCCATTATGAACCAAATCATAAACTAAGGCTGTTTTATCGACATATACATAACCATCAGTTATGATTTTCTCAAAGTCTTGTATGCCTATAGGATATTTCATATTGCTACCTTTGTATAAGATATTACGCAAAGTTACGATTTCATTCCGAGACCACCAAACATGTTATAGGAAAACAAGATAGCTTCGTTAGCTGGAGAAGATAGCTTCATCGGCTGGAGAAGATAGCTTCATCGGCTGGAGAAGATAGCTTCATTCGAGCACGCACTTACGTGCCAGGAGACAGGCACCTATCACACCACCTCGCTCATGCAGTTTAGAGAGCACGAGTCGCGTGTCCTTGTTGACCATGCTCAGCGAATACCTACGCACGGATGCACGCACTGACTGCAAGAGGAAATCGCCTGCACGGGAGAGCATGCCACCGATGACGACGAGGTCGGGATTGAATATATTAATAAGGTTAGCCACACTCTCGCCAAGAGTCAGTCCCACGTGCTCCACGACTTCTATGCAGAGCGGATCTTCGTGAGCCACGGCATCGAGGATATTCTCCAGCGAGTAGATGTCGCCATCACACTGTGTGAGCCACGAGGTCTCGCCCGCCTCTATGCGCTGACGCACGATGCGCTGCAAGGCGCTGCCCGATGCTTCAGTCTCGAGACATCCCTTCTTGCCACAATGGCAGAGTATGCCATTATTAAACATATGTGTATGTCCCAACTCTCCAGCAAAGCCGGATTTGCCCTTATATAGTCGGCCGTCTTGTATTATACCCAAGCCTAAGCCCCAACTCACATTGACGAAGAGCACATCTCTCTCACCATCGACCACTCCCTTTATATACTCGCCATAGGCAAAGGCGCGGGTGTCATTATCGATATACACGGGATAACCGATACGCTCGCTTAAGAGCACTGTCAGCGGTTGCTCGGAGAAATTATATAATGTATGGCTATAACCACTCTCTGAGTTTACTCTGCCTGAGATGCACACCATGACATTGATAATCTTATCCTTGTCTGCTTCTGACTTATCAATAAAGTCTGCTACCAACTGACACAGATTGTCAATAGACTCCATAGTATTGTCTACGCGACAGGGCACGTTATCATCGAGTTCGATGAGGTCACCACGGAAATTAACCAATCCCATGTTGACGAAATTCTGCTTCACCTCCACACCCACAAAGTAGCCAGAGTCGGGATTGAGACCATAGAGATTTGGGTGACGGCCCTCGCCTGTCTCCTGCTTGCCAAACTCGTCCACATATCCCATTTCCTGCAGTTCGCTCACGGACTTGTTGACCGTGGGCACACTGAGCGACGTGTCCTTAGCCAATTCCTGTATGGTACTATTACCATTGGCCACGAAATATTGGAGAATATTTTTTTTCAGAGCGATGCTCTTGCTGTCGCCCATGAGTTTAAAACTGCTTTGCATCTGTATCTTACGTTTTTATAAATTTAGGTTTAGTAATGTTCAAAAAATAACTTAGACGATTTCCATCCTATGGACAAAGATAGGAATTATCTGCCGAATAGCCAAAGTTTTTCTATAGAATAAAAAATTTAAGTTTCGGATTTGCAAATATCGCAAGCAAATAAAGGCAATCATAGTAGGCGAAGCGTCCTCGCTTTGCCCTTTTTAGGAGGCACGGCGCCCTCATATGGTTGCAGCGAGGACGTTGCAACTACTATAATATGTCAATATCGTTAATTAACAACACAATTTCTTTGTAGTTAACGAAATAATTCATAAATTTGCTCAGATTCAAACAAAACTATTTAAAAACTATAGAAATCATATGGAAAAGATCAAAGGACTTATCGATGCTCCTTTCACCCCATTCCACGCCAACGGAGAGGTGAACCTCGAGCCTATCGAGCGCTATGCTCAGATGCTTGTCAAGAACGGACTCAAAGGCGTATTCATCAACGGATCATCAGGTGAAGGCTACATGCTGACCGAAGAGGAGCGCATGGCGCTGGCTGAGCGCTGGATGGAGGTTGCACCAGAAGGTTTCAAGGTACTCGTACACGTGGGCAGTTGCTGCGTGAAGTCAAGTCGCAAACTCGCCGAGCACGCACAGAAGTTGGGTGCATGGGCCATCGGTGCCATGGCGCCTCCATTCCCAAAGGTAGGTCGCGTAGAGGAATTGGTGAAATACTGCGAAGAGATTGCTGCAGGTGCTCCTGATCTGCCTTTCTATTTCTATCATATCCCAGCCTTCAATGGCGCTTACCTCTCAATGGTAGACTTCCTCAAGGCTGTAGACGGACGCATTCCTAACTTTGCCGGTATCAAGTACACATTTGAGAGCATGTATGAGTATAATCAGTGTCGCCTCTATGCTGACGGCAAGTTTGATATGCTCCACGGACAGGACGAGACCATCCTCCCATGCCTCGCTATGGGTGGCGCACAGGGTGGCATCGGAGGCACAACCAACTATAATGGTCGTTGCCTCACCGGCATACTCGAAGCTTGGAAGAATGGCGACCTCGAGAAGGCTCGCGAACTGCAAAACTATGCTCAAGAGGTGATCAATGTCATCTGTCATTACCGTGGCAACATCGTCGGTGGTAAGCGCATCATGAAGCTCATCGGCCTCGACCTCGGTCCTAACCGCACACCATTCCGCAATGTCACTGACGAGGAAGAGGTGGCACTGAAGAAGGAGCTCGAAGCCATTGACTTCTTCAATAAGTGCAATGTATTTTAAATAAGGTGTATCCATTCAACATTTGACAATCTTACAGAAAAGACAATGGACATCAACAAATATCTTTCCTACTGGGGCGAATGCTATCGCGAAGACCTCGTGACTAACATTATGCCCTTCTGGATGCAGCACGGTGTAGACCACGAGCATGGTGGTGTCTACACTTGCGTAGACCGTGACGGCACACTCATGGACACCACCAAGTCTGTATGGTTTCAGGGGCGTTTCGCTTATATCTGCGCCTACGCTTACAATAACATAGAGCAACGCGCTGAGTGGCTTGACGCCGCCAAGAGCACCATTGACTTCATTGAGGCTCACTGTTTCGACACCGACCGCCACATGTTCTTTGAGGTAACGGCTGACGGCACACCTCTGCGTAAGCGTCGCTATGTGTTTAGCGAGAGTTTTGCTGCCATCGCCATGGCTGAATATTGCAAAGCCACAGGTGACAAGACTTATGCCGACAAGGCTATGCAGATATTCCGTGACATGCGCCACATGCTTACCACTCCAGGACTGCTCGAACCGAAGTATCTGCCCACCATGGAAGCACAGGGACATAGCATTACGATGATACTCATCAATGTGGCCAACGTGCTACGCCAGGTGTGCGACGACCCCGAACTCGAAGAGCAGACCGAAATATCGATAAAGGCTTTGGCACAATATTTCATACATCCTGAGTACAAAGCGTTGCTCGAGACTGTAGGTCCCAAGGGCGAGTTTATCGATACCATCAATGGCCGTCTCATCAACCCAGGTCACTGCATAGAGACCTCATGGTTCCTGCTCGACGTAGCTGAGCGCAAGGGTGACAAGAAACTGCAAAAGCTTGCTCTACAGATATTCGACTGGTCTTGGGACTGGGGATGGGACAAGGAGTTTGGTGGCATCATCAACTTCCGTGACTGCAAGGGATTCCCTCAGCAAGACTACTCGCAGGACATGAAGTTCTGGTGGCCACAGTGTGAGACCATCATCGCTTGCCTCTATGCCTACAAACTCACTGGCGACGAGAAATATCTGGAGCGCCACCGCATGATCAGCGACTGGACCTATGCTCACTTCCCCGACCATGAGTATGGAGAGTGGTATGGTTATCTGCACCGTGATGGTAGCGTGGCTCAGCCTGCCAAGGGCAACATCTTCAAAGGCCCATTCCACGTGCCACGTATGATGATACGTTCGCATCTATTATGTAATGAGATACTCGCCACTAAATAAGGCGAGTATCTTAAAAACCTAAACAACGTATAAAACCTACACGCGTATGAAAAACTCCAAGATTTATCCTTGGGTCGTAGTTGGACTATTAGGCGGTGTTGCCCTACTCAACTATATGGACCGCCAGATGCTCAGCACCATGAAGGATGCCATGCAGATAGACATCGAGGAACTGCAGTCGGCCACCAATTTCGGTCGCCTTATGGCTGTCTTCCTCTGGATCTACGGACTGATGAGTCCTGTGTCGGGCATCATCGCAGACCGTCTGAGTCGCAAGTGGCTCATCGTGGGCAGCCTGCTCGTATGGTCATCGGTGACTTATCTCATGGGCCTTGCCACGACCTTCGATCAGATATTCTGGCTCCGTTCGCTCATGGGCATCAGCGAGGCTCTCTATATGCCAGCCGGCCTGGCGCTCATCGCCGACTATCACACGGGTGGCTCGCGCTCGCTCGCAGTGGGCATCCATATGACCGGCCTCTATATCGGCCAAGCCATCGGAGGATTTGGCGCAACGCTCGCTGCCGCCTACTCATGGCACACTACCTTCCACTGGTTTGGCATCATCGGCATAGCCTATGCTGTCGTACTCGCCATATTCCTCAAAGATAAGGAGCGCAGTGAAGCACCTGTCACTAACGCACAGACCAAGCAACCATCAATGGGAGTCGTGGCAAGCATGCGCTCGCTGCTGACAAACGTAGCATTCTGGGTCATACTGCTCTACTTCGCAGTACCAAGCCTGCCAGGTTGGGCCACAAAGAATTGGATGCCAACGCTCTTCGCCGAGAATCTTGGACTACCAATGTCACAAGCCGGACCTATGGCGACCATCACTATCGCAGCCTCATCATTTATCGGCGTATTGCTCGGAGGCACATTGTCTGACCGTTGGGTGAAGCGCAACTTGCGTGGTCGCGTCTATACTGGTGCTATCGGTCTTGGTCTGACCATACCCTCGCTCTTGCTTCTCGGTTTCGGCCACAGCATAGTGGGCGTAGTATGCGCCGGACTACTCTTCGGTATCGGATTCGGTATGTTTGATGCCAACAATATGCCCATCCTTTGCCAGTTTGTAGGCGCACGTCAGCGTGCCACAGCCTATGGCATCATGAATATGGTGGGAGTCTTCGCTGGAGCAGCTATCACCCATGTGCTCGGCAAGTGGAGCGATGATGGCAATCTCGGTCTCGGTTTTGCAGGACTCGCCGTAGTAGTGGCATTGACACTCGTCGTGCAACTATGCGCTCTGCGTCCTAAGACAGACAATATGGAATAAAAAAAACAAAGCTATACAACAAACACTTATGATCATTTCCAATCTTCAACATAGCGAGCGCATCGAGGCGCTCCACCCTCTGTTTAAGAAGGCATTCGACTACATCAAGTCGCACGACTTGCTCCACACACCATGCGGACGCATCGAGATAGAGGGCGACAATCTCTTTATTAATAATGTCAACCCCGACCTCATCAGCGCAGACACTCAAGTGCTCGAGATGCATCACGACTATATCGACATACACGTGCTCCTCGAGGGTGAGGAGACCATCGGATGGAAACCTGTGGAAGACTGCACCGACGAGCGCCAGGCCTACGACGCCTCTGCCGACTGCGCCCTCTATGCCGACCATGCACAGGTGTACGCCACACTCCGCCCCGGCCAGTTTATGATCGTGTGGCCAGAGGATCCGCATGCCCCCGTCATCGGCAATGGCAAAGTGCGCAAGCTCATCGTCAAGGTGAAGATATAACAGAAGACAAGTGGAGGAGCCACTCGGCGACCTACATTTTAGATGTTTCGCATGTATGTTTGGTTATGCTACAAAAAAGTACTAATTTTGTCGCAGATATTGCGACGTTATTATACTCTTAATGTTGCATGAACGCTTTATAAGAAATGTACATACACGAAAGAGACAATTGGACGGAATTCAAATGGGATGCATCGGCGCTTACGGCGATTCTTGAGCAGGTCAGTCGCAAGCAAGGCTTGTTGTATGGCAGACTCGCCTCACTCGGTTTTGATAGCAAGCTAAAAGCAATGGCTGAAAACCTGACGTATGACGTAGTGTACTCATCAGAAATAGAAGGCATCCGTCTGAATGTAGATGAAGTGCGGTCATCTATTGCCAGAAGACTTGGGATTGAGAGCGTCAAACATACTGCACCGTCACATTATGTTGATTCAGTTGTGGCAGCAATGCTTGATGCGGTAAGCCATTATGACCAGCCACTGACAAAAGAGAAATTATGCGGTTGGCAAGCCGCATTTTTCCCGACAGGCTATAGTGAAGGTTCGCAAATTGAGGTGGGAAAATACCGCACTAATGAAGAACATATCGTTTCAGGTATATTTGGCAAGGAGAAGGTACATTACATTGCTCCTGCGCCAGAGCGTGTAGAGAAAGAAATGACTATGTTCCTTGATTGGTTCAACAAGGACGAGAATATAAGTTCGGTCGTTCGCTCTGCCATAGCCCACCTTTGGTTCGTGAGCATTCACCCGTTTGAGGACGGTAACGGGAGGCTGGCACGAATACTTTCGGATATATTGCTGGCCCGTGCCGACAAGAGTGAATTCCGTTTCTACAATATCTCTTCTCAGATAAACAAAGACAAGAAGAGCTACTATGACATTTTGGAAAAGACACAACATGGCGACGGAGACATTACAGAGTGGATTTTATGGTATGCCGACACACTGTCAATAGCCCTTGACGAAGCGGAGAATGTGGTCAGCACAATACTCAACAAGAGTTTCTTTTGGCAGAGGGCTTCAGCAGTGCCACTTAGTCAGCGCCAAACAGACATCCTCAATCTTTTCCTTGATGGTTACGAGGCAAAAATTACGTCAAAGACATGGGCTTCCCTCGGCAAATGTTCCAAGGACACAGCCATCCGCGACATACAAGACCTTGTCGCCAAAGACATCTTGCGCGAGGATATTCCTGGAGCCAAGCGTCCGAGCTATTCCGTCATATACAATTCTGATGACCTAACCGAATTCTTTTCCAACATAAAAATCGAGGAGAATAATGGCATATACTACTTGACGGCAATGTACAAAGGCAAGACGCCTGTGAGTGAGAGAGTGCAACACTTGGATGCGGAACGCTTCAGAAAAGGCGATCTACCTTTGGAAAATTTGCTCAATAAATATTGTTCATATATAAGGCCAAACCAATAAATATTGGTTATAGAGAGAACACTACAACCACTATGGCTGACACTATATTTAATGATATAGGGATGAGCAGTTTAGGTGAGAAAATAGTAAAATTTCTTGTCAAATAGGTTTTTCTTT
>CAVABU010000116.1:0-8204 GCA_963586965.1 Gemmiger formicilis | reverse complement strand
CTTCAGGTTTGCTGACGAGTTTGTAGACATACGGTTTGCCGTCCTCGAAGACCACTGCGCTTTCATTAACTGCCAGCGTGTGTTTAACCTCATCCAGTATTATCACGGCATTGGCACTGTATCCTGAACGCAGATTCATGTCAGCAGGAACTTTTATGGCGCCTTCTATCTGGAACATCTTTGCTCCATTAACAGTCTTTCCCTCAGGTGAGATATATTCGAGAGTTGCCAGGACAGTCTTATTTTGTATGGCACCGAGTGAGAGTTGCATCTCCATGCCAGTAGCCAACTGCGAAACGGATGCTTCATCGACATTGCCCACAAATATCACGTCGGACATGTCACCAACCACAGCGATAGTGGTACCGCTGGAGAACTGTGATGATCCACTGACAGAGGCACCGACCTTTACTGGCACGTCAAGAACGACACCATTCATACTTGAGCGCACCTCAGTGGTGTTGACATTGCCTGATCGCTGGCTCGCTCCCTTTGTCACTACATCAATTTGGCATTTTGCAGCCTCGAGTTCCTCCTTCGCTTGTTTGAGGTCATTCTGCTGCTTCTCGTTCTCCTCTTTGCTAACCACGCCCTGGTCAAAAAGCTTCTGACTACGTGCAGCATCGCGCTCAGCCTGCTGCAATCTTATAGAAGCTTGCTCTGCAGAACTTTGAGCTTGATTGAGTTGACTCATGTCGGGTATAACCTTTATTACAGCCACTACATCTCCCACCTTAACGTGGTCGCCAGCCTTAACGCGCAATTCGGTTATGATTCCCGTTATCTGTGGTTTGAGTTCCACCTGCACCCTTGCATTGACTTCTCCCGTAGCCATAGCCGTCTTGTCGATATCGGCAATTACGGGTTGTATAAGGTCATACACCACTGGTTTAGGTTGCGACTGCTTCCACAAGAAATAGAACGTATAGACGACAAATACCGCCACGATTATCGCCACTGCGCTTTTTACTACTCTTTTCATCTTATATCTTTTTATATATTTACGATATTAATCTTTACTACTTGCTTGATAAAGGGTTTTTCTCGTCCTTGAAGATGACACCATCCTTAAAGAATATGCGCCTATCCGTCTGGTCTGCGATATCCTGTTCGTGGGTTACAATCACAATAGTTTGTCCCTGCTCACGATTAACCGCACGGAGCATATCCATCACCTCCTGAGTTGTCTTGGAGTCAAGAGCGCCTGTAGGTTCATCTGCAAGAATAATCTTGGGATGGGAGATGAGGGCACGTGCAATAGACACACGTTGTCTCTGACCACCCGACATCTGCATGGGCAGATGATCCCAATGCTCCGCCAAACCCACCTTATCAAGATATTCCATGGCAAGTTCATTGCGTTCCTTGCGACCTACCCCTCTATAGTAAAGAGGTAGAGCCACATTCTCAAGAGCATTCTTGAAGTTGATGAGGTTATACGACTGGAAGATAAATCCTATCAGTTGGTTGCGGAACTGTGACTCCTGCTTTGACGTGAGATTTTTCACCAGACGACCTGCAAGATGGTATTCCCCCTCATCGTAGTCGTCCAAGATACCCATTATATTGAGCATTGTGGACTTTCCAGAGCCAGACGGTCCCATTATGCTCACCAGTTCTCCCTCATCGATGTGGAGGTCTACACCTTTGAGCACATGTAGGGGTTGCGCTCCTGGATAAGTCTTATGTATTCCTTTCAAGTCTATCATCAGTTATATATTTTTTCTTTAAGTATCATTATTCTTCACCCAATGCCTCTATGGCCTTTATGGAAAGAGCGCGTCTTGCCGGAATCCATCCAGCGAAGAGTCCGCCCAACATTAGTACGAGAAGCGCAGCGATGGCTGTGCCAAACGGCATATATGGATTGCTGAATGAACCTGTGCCCTCTCCGATCATGGCTCTGAGACCATTGAGCACCCAAAGTCCTGCGCACAAACCAGCAAAGCCACTGGCAGTGGTCAGTAACAGACTCTCACACATGATTTGCTTGAGGATAGCAGAAGGTTCTGCTCCCAACGCACGTCGTATACCTATCTCCTGCGTACGCTCTTTCACTGTAATCATCATGATGTTGGAAATGCCTATAAGACCTGCAAACAAAGTGCCGAGACCCACAATCCATATCAACAGTTCGATGCCAGAAAACAGATTGTTTATTCGGCTTAGCACTACCTTGACATTGCTTACTGTCAGAGCCTCGTTGTCATCTGGATTAATATCATGAAGTTGCTTGATAATTGGGACTATGGTGTTTTTAGCTTTGTCGGCATCACTGTTGTCAGTCAGTATTATGCACGCCACAGAAATGTCATCACCCTGCGCGTAAGTCTTCTGCATCAGAGAAAGAGGCAAAAGGACACATGACGAGAGGTCTACTCCGATCTGAATCTTGTCACTCGTACTCCGGCAGACACCCACGACGGTGTAGAGTTTTCCGTCGGCTGTTATCTCCTTACCCAAGGCATCTTCCGCCTTTCCAAACAAGGTCTCAGCTATTTGCATGCCTATGACGCACACATTGCGCTGATACTCCATGTCCAGTTCATTTATATATCGTCCCGCAATGACCTTGTGGGGAATGGCTTTTATATAGGAAGGGTTGACACCTGCGACATTATAACTACCAGAGCAATTGGCATAAGAAACTGGGAGGGGAGCCTGATCCGTGGTAAAATTCATGATGGCTACATCGCTAATTTCCTTGCCAAGCACTTGTCGCAATTTCGATATGTCGCTGTTTGTCATATTCCACGACCGTCCAGAGTCAAAGCCTTTGTAGGGCAATATAGTATTGCCCGTCATACATATCAGCGTGTTAGACGGTATGTTGGTGAATGCGGATATGATACCATTCTTCATTCCCATACCAGCACCTACGAGGAGCACCAAGATGAAGATACCCCAAAACACGCCGAATGCCGTCAGCAGGCTGCGCCATTTCTGCTTTATTATTGTCTCGAAGACTTCGTGTATAAAATCTTTATCTATCATTCAAATGATTGTTGACTGTTGATAAAATATCGTTTAGGCACAAAGAGCGTCTACTAGTTTTATTCTCACTGCATTCCGTGCTGGTACGTATCCCGCCACGAGTCCTGCTATCACCATGATGAGATTTGCCACCAGGACAGTGGTTAATCCCACTGTAGGATTGTCAAAGAATCCTGCCCCACCTGACATTGCGATAAGCCACGACAACAACTGCGTGAGACCGATACCTAGTATCATGCCTACATATCCAAATATGAGGGAGACGACGACAGACTCAAGAAGAACGAGCGTGATGATATGGGCATCAGTAGCGCCCATGGCCTTTCGCACACCAAGCTCGCGGGTACGCTCCTTTACGGAGATAAGCATAATGTTGCTTATGCCTACGACACCTGCGACGAGCGTAGCAAGACCGATTACCCAAATGAACACCTGTAGCATCGTGAGAACGTTTTTCAGTTGGAGATAGTCAAGGAAGTCATTGCTACACACTATTGCGGAGCGGTCATTTGGAGAAAAGCATAGCCTTTTTCCAAGGAAACCGTACACCTTATCTTGCAACGCATTGTAATCATCCTCCGAATTGATATTGTTAGCTACGAGAACAAGTTCGGAGAGACTGTCATTACGGGCATACAAATCCCTAATGGTAGTATAAGGTGCATATACAGTGTGTCCGCTGTTGTTGCCCGTAGAAGAGTTATATACACCGATTATGGTGAATGGTATGGAGTCGACAACTATAGTCTGTCCTACTGGACTGACGCTGTCCTTGAAAAGCACATCTTGAGTCTGTCTGCCTATGACACACACTTTGTCAGCCTGTCTGATGTTGAGCGGCGTAATGTCATTGCCTGCAACAATCTTCTTACTACTAATATCCAAGAATCCTGTTTGTGCACCTGTCGCTACTGTGTTAATATGAACATTGCCTCTGCTTACCGAGATGGAAGGAGACGTGTAGCACGTGAAGTCTTTGGTTACGCTAGCACCGAGTTCACTGCAAAGCAGTTCGGCATCAGAACCCTTTATTGTTATCGCCCTGTTCTTTCCGAAACCACTGTAAGGCAATTGCGTCTTACCTGCCTTGACATGCATGACACAAATGGTGTCAGCTCCAAATGTAGCTGTAATGCCGTTCATTATACCATTGCCTGACCCTAACAGGACAATGAGTATGAACAGTCCCCAACCAATGGAGAAGCCAGAGAGAGCAATTCTTAGTTTATTGCTCCGTATGGAGGCGGATATTTCAAATATCAAATCACGCATGCAATGCTATTTGTTTATATCAACATTTATATACAGGCAGTTTACACCGTTCATATACTTATAGTTTGTGTCAGTCGAATACCCTTTTACGATATCCATTCTTGTTTTTTCTATGACTTCCTGGTCATCATATGCCTTAAATGGATTGAATGGCGCTCCGACCGACTTGAGAATGATGGTGAACTTGCCATCGCGAAGATAGGAAAAGACATCGAAATCATCGTGACGGCCAGTATCCATACCTTTCTCTGCCTCATTTATCATCACCTCCTCTAAGCAATGTCTCACATTGACATAGCAGTCAAGTCCTCTTGACTTCAGAACTTGTGTCGCCTTATCAACTTTTGCTACGGCATCATTGTGGTCGTATTTCACCGATACGCTAATCATGCTGTTCTCATCAACTTTAGGCGTGAGGAAAAGCCAGTGCTTACCTTTATGTCTCTTCGAAATGGCAAATATGCCAACGGCACAAGCAAGTAGGACTATCCACATCGCAGTACTCATCGATAGCCATATATAATCTGGGAAGAACAGTGTGGACAGGAAAACCAACGGCACAAGACAGGCGAACATGGCTATATTAATGACTGATGCAACGGTATTACGATTGAGCAATGCAAAGACATTCGCCAAAGGTATAACTATGCCTAACGGTAGGAAAATGAGGCTAAACTGACGCAGTGGCGTAATTGATTCCTGCAACAGATTACCTTTTGCACCAAACAATTGCGCAAGCAGTCCTGGAAAGGCAAATACTATGACGGTAGAAATCGCCATGACGATTATTATCACTTTGAAAACAATCATAAGCACCTTCTTCAGTGCCTCATAGTCATATTCTCCTAATAGTATTCCACCGATGCCAGTTATCACTTGTCCTGCTCCAGCAAGCAACAGCATGCTTAGCATTAGAACCTGCATACACACACTGAACACAAACATTCCGTCAGCGCCTTTAGACTTAAGAACAAGAGCATTTAGCGAAATCATCATAGCAGCAAGGACTAATGTTCCCAAAGCTACGGGGAAGCCTCTGCGCAATTCATTACAAAGAACTCTAAAATAGTGTCCAAATGGCATCTTTACGAAGAAGAATGGTTTGTCGGGCGACTTAAGATATGGGATAAACACTGCCGTAGAGAAGAGTGCTGCTAACGCTGACGCAGCGGCTGCACCGTACATACCCCACCCAAATCCGACAACAAATAGGAGGTCAAGCAAGATGTTACCAACAGACCCTGCCACCATACATTTAGTAACAAGAGCCGGACGGCCACTAATTCTGACAAACTGAGCCATCGTCAATTGAAAGGCAACAAAGAGAGCGCCTATAAAACTGATTGGCATATATGATGTCAGCAATGGTAGCAAGCGCTCTTCTGTGGTAAGCAGACCTGCTATCTCATCCACAAAGATACAACATATTATTGCTATCGCCAAATTGATGGCAACGACAAAGGTTATGCCGACCGTATAGATTTTGTTTGCAGAATCATACTTTTGGTTGCCTATGGCATTACCCATCAATATTCCAGCACCACTGTAAACCATCGATGCTATAAGCATAACAACAGAAAGCACAGGCGTACACATATTGACCGCAGAAATCGCGTCTTCGTCGACGGCGTGGCTTACCACGATTCCGTCGACGAGAGTGTTCAACTGAGTAATAATCGAAGACAATACAGATGCAATGAAGAATGTCTTCAGTGTCTTCGTTACAATATAGGAAGTACGCATGATTTACAATCCAAGTTTTGAATAGATGAGTTCAGTGTATTTCTCGTTCAATTCCATCCTCATGTACATATCATCATGGTCACAGTCAGGGAAATCTATTATTTCGACATTAGGAAGCAAACGCTTTACTATAGAAAGGTTCTCCTGCTTGCGCTCTGTCAAGCCATTCTTCATAGCATTGAGTTGGATAACAGGTCCGTCGTATGTCGGTTGTGGCATTTCGCTACGCTCCATGCGGAACACGATATTGAACTTATCAGTCAGCGCCTCTGCTGAAATAAGACCATGATAGAGTTCCATTTGTTCTGGAGTAACATCAGCTGGAGTCATCTCACGATCAACTTTCTCATTATTGAAAGCTGTATCGCCCATCACAACAAGAGGTTTCTTGCCTGTTTCCTCAGCATACTGCTCTGCCATGTTCAAGGCTACCTTGCCACCCCACGAGAATCCCATGAATACCCTTATGTCTGCGTCCTCAGGCAGAAGTTCAATCTGTGACATATACATCCAGAGCACTGTTTCATAATCTTCGTCCTCGAAGATGACATGATAGTGAGCATCAATAGGTTCGATGACAAACACATTGAATTTCTCTTTCCATTCCTCAAAGCGCATCATAGTCAATGAGGAAGACACAATGCCATGTACGAACACGAGTACAGGCTTTTCGGGGTCGTATGTATCATATAGCCATGACAGGCGGATGTTGCCATGCAGGATGTCGCGGATGTTGCGATATCGCATGATGCTGGCTACCGTGGCTGACACACCAATCTCCTTGAGACGGATAGCGTATTTCATGGCTATGAGAGATGTCATACCGAGGAGGAACATATTGTCGGTTACGCCAAATTCACATGTAGGCAACAGTTCCTTCGCTATGTCAAGCATCTTTTGTTCCATCTCATTGGCTGGTGCCACAAGTTCGAGTTGGAGATTTAATTTCGGTTCGGGCAGTGCCTTGCGGTCTACCTTTCCGCTTGGAGTCCGTGGCATCTCATCGAGTTGCATGAATACATTTGGCACCATATAAGAGGCCAGAGTCTCTGCCAGGAATGTTGCCAAGTCGGCCGTGTCAATCTGTTTGTCCGCAGTGAAATACAGACACAATTGATCATTTCTTACCTCTGCCGCAGCCATCTGAATAGCGTCAAACTTGCTAGCACGACTTTCTATCTCACCGAGTTCAATACGGAAACCACGAAGTTTCACCTGAGTGTCAATACGTCCGAGGCACTCCATGAGTCCTTCCTCATTATAGCGTGCCAAGTCTCCCGTGCGGTATATCTCGTATTCCTTACCACAGATCTTGACAGTGGTGAACACTTCACGTGTCTTCTCTTCAAGGTGCAAATAGCCATAGCCACGCTGCGGGCCAGAATAGCACAGTTCGCCTGCAACACCTTGTGGTAGGAGATTACCACCACTATCCATGATGAAGCAGTATCCGTTTGGCATAGAACGTCCTATAGGGATATTCTTGTAGGTACGTCCCTTCTCAAGAAGATACACTGCACACGTATCAGTGCACTCGGTAGGACCATACACATTGATGATTTGTACTTTGTCGCTTACCACTCCGACAAGTCCCTCACCTCCGCAGGTGATATAACGCTGTTTCAAGTCGCAGTTTTCGATAAGCAACTGACCGATAGATGTTGTATAGCCACCACCAGTAATCTCATGTTCATCGAGAAATTTACTTATCGCGCCCAAATCCTTGCGTATCTCAGATGGCATGACATGCAATGACGCACCTGCGGAGAGTGTAGGATACACATCCTCAACGTGAGCATCAAAACAGAATGAGCGGTGAGCACTAACGCGGTCTGCAGGTGTCACTCCGAATATACCAATATTAGAAACGGTGAAATTCATGAGTCCACGATGATGCAGTATTGCACCCTTAGGTCTTCCTGTAGAACCTGACGTATAAATGATGTACGCAAGACCATCTGGTGTGGCACGAATCTCGCCAAACTCCCCATTTGCCTCTTGTGCAGCTGCAAAGACAGTAGTGTCAACGACTATCTTGGCTCCGGAATTCTCAAGCATATAATCTATGCGGTCTTGAGGATATTCGAGGTCAAGTGGCAGATAAGCAGCACCTGTCTTTTGTATACCTATAATAGATACTATGAACTCCTTGCAACGATCCATGCCTATGGCAACAAAATCATTGGGCTGCACTC
>CAVABU010000115.1:6860-8356 GCA_963586965.1 Gemmiger formicilis | reverse complement strand
AACTCTATAAAGCAAAGGGTGCAGCGAGGACGCAGCACCTACTATGAAATGCATACTCATAGTAGGCGAAGCATTCTCGCTTTGTCCCTTAAGCAAAAAATATGAGGTACGGAGCCATCGCCGTACTTCCTGTGATTTCTCTGCATTGACTAATAATAGTAGCCCATTTATTTTTGTGTTACTTTTATTTTGCTTACTTTTGTATAGTAAGTCTTCTACTATATAATCACTATGCATTATAAAATGACTTTTATGAACAGATTGTTGGCAGTAGTATTTCTGTCAACTTTATCAATATTCTGCGTTGCCTTGCCTGCTGCAAAGAAGAAAGTAGTGAAGGTGGCATGTGTGGGCAATAGCATAACTTATGGCACTGCCATCGATGATAGAGAGCATTACGCTTATCCAGTGCAGTTGCAACAAATGCTTGGAGACGGATATCAAGTGGAGAACTTCGGTAAACCTGGCGCTACACTGCTCAATAACGGTCATAGACCCTATATGCAACAAGAGGAATTTCACAAGGCGATGGCTTTTAAGGGAGATATTGCCGTGATACACCTAGGTGTAAATGATACTGATCCACGCAACTGGCCCAATTATAGGGACGAGTTTGTTGGAGATTATCTTGCTTTGATGGATTCTCTACGTAGTGCCAACCCGAAGGTGCGCATTATCGTGGCACGATTGACTCCTATTGCTGATAGACATCCGAGATTTCAGTCTGGTACTAAGCAGTGGCATGATGAGATACAGATTGCCATAGAGACCGTAGCGCGTGTAAGCGGTGCCGAACTAATAGATTTTCATGCACCATTATATCCTTACCCCAATCTCCTACCTGATGCCATACACCCCAATGCTGAGGGTGCAGGCATCCTTGCAAAGACAGTGTATGGCGGAATAACCGGAGATTATGGTGGTTTGCAACTCTCCCGTCTCTATACCGACAACATGGTGCTACAACGCAACGTGCCCCTTGATATTCACGGCATCGCCAATACTGGTGATAAGGTGACTGTAAGCATTGCTGGACAGAAGGCAGAGGGCATAGCCAACAATAGAGGCGAATGGAGCATAACACTCCAACCATTGGAGGTAGCTGATGACCTTACACTCCTGATTGAGGCAGGCAAGCAGAAGAAAACCTTCCGTCATGTGGCTGTGGGGGAAGTGTGGCTTTGTTCGGGACAGTCTAACATGGCTTTCATGCTCCACCAGTCATCTACTGGTGCAAGGGATATACCAAAGGCGACTGACAATGGATTGCGCTTCTATGATATGAAGTCAAGATGGGAGACATATGACGTGTCATGGAATGCCTCTTGCCTTGACTCGCTAAACCATCTGCAATATTATAAAGATACACAGTGGAAGACATCCACACCAGAGACAGCATCAAGATTTTCTGCCATAGCCTATTATTATGGCAAGATGCTTCGTGATAGTTTGAAAGTGCCAGTGGGATTGATATGCAACGCCGTAGGCGGTTCGCC
>CAVABU010000115.1:0-6622 GCA_963586965.1 Gemmiger formicilis | reverse complement strand
AATGCTCACAACAAGGATGCGCATGAGAAACTATTCAGGTTGCTTGTTGATAGTTGGAGAGATAACTGGAAGAATCCCGATATGCCGTTCTACTTCGTACAACTATCGAGCCTAAACCGTCCATCGTGGACATGGTTTCGTGATAGCCAGTTACACCTCATGAAGTCAATCCCCAACACAGGCATGGCAGTGTCGTCAGACCGAGGAGATTCGCTCGATGTGCATCCCAAGGATAAGTTGCCTATCGGCGAACGCCTCGGACGATGGGCGCTATGTAAGACCTACGGCCATGATGTCACACCGTCAGGACCACTATATAATAATGTAATGAGGGACGGTAATGCCCTTGTGGTGTCGTTTGACTATGCCGAGGGACTATGTACATCAGACGGGAAGGCTCCATCATGCTTTGAATTAGCAAAAGAAGATGGACTCTTCTATCCTGCCCAAGCAACAATAGAAGGCGATAAGGTGCGACTCGTTGCAAAAGAATTTCAATCACCGCGATATGTGAGATACGCATGGCAACCGTATACACGTGCAAACCTACAAAATGGTGATGGACTGCCAGCATCAACATTTAGGGCGGAGGTGACATCTAGGAGGTAACTTGCCTGGTTGCAACGGGGACGCTGCAACTACTAATGTAGAGAATTTAAATAGTAATCAAAACGTAAATAATATATGATAAATAAAGAATTTGATTTGTCGGTATCCAACTATGGTACTGCCAAGAAGCATCATTATGATATTGCCATACTCCCCTGGGGAGCAACCGAACCACATAATCAGCATCTGCCTTACCTGACCGACTGCATCCTCTCACATGACATCGCTGTGGATGCAGCCGTAAAACTCTTTGATAAGCATAAGGTATACAGTATGGTGATGCCACCCGTGACAATGGGAGCGCAGAATCCAGGACAACGTGAGTTGACATTCTGCGTACACACTCGTTATGAGACACAGCGAGCCATTCTCGGCGACATTGTAGCTTCCCTATATACTCAAGGTATCAGAAAGTTGCTAATTGTTAGCGGACATGGAGGCAACTGTTTTAAGAATATGATACGCGACCTCACCGTGGAATATCCAGACTTTATCATCGCTGCCAGCGAGTGGTTTAAGATGTGCCCTTCCAAAGACTATTTTGACCAGCCCGGTGATCATGCTGATGAGTCAGAGACATCCGTCATGATGCACTACCATCCAGAGTTAGTCAACTTAGACGAAGCAGGAGACGGATCATCAAAGAACTTCCGCATCAAGGAACTCAAGGAAGGAAAGATATGGATTCCACGCAACTGGTCCATGGTGACAGATGACACAGGTATCGGCAATCCCGCGTTGTCTACAGCTGAGAAAGGAAAGCGGTTTGCAGAAGCCGTAGTTGATAAGTATGTAGATTTCCTTGCAGAGTTTGCCCTTGTGCAGACGCCTTCTGACTTGTATGAGAAATAAAAGACTAAAAGCGATTGCTCTGTTGGCGTTGGCACTCTTTTTGCCATTGTCATCATGGGGGCAAGTTGATATAAAGTCAGTGACCGGTTTTCCTACCGGAGAACCAGGTTATAGTCTTGGCGTGTCAGCTTGCTATGCAGGAATGATAGGCGACTATCTTGTCGTTGCTGGTGGATGTAACTTTCCAGAGGCTGGCAAGAAGAAATATTATGCCGGTATTTATATGGCAAAAGCTTCCGTTGATACCCTGGACTGGAAGCTCGTAGGTCATTTGCCCGAACCCGCAGCCTATGGAGGAGTAGTAGCCATGGGAGATAGTCTGATATTCATAGGAGGCAACAATAGTCAGCACAGTTTGTCAACAGTCATTAGCGTGAGATATGATGAGAAAAGTAATAAAGCCGTGACGAGACTGTTGCAGTCGTTGCCCTATACTGCAGACAACATGGCTGTGGCGCAGTCAGGTGATAGCATATTCCTGTTTGGAGGCAATCAGGACGGCATACCTTCAACCTCACTACTGTGTTGGGACGCAAGTGGAAAACAAGGGTGGAAATATATGTCAAGAATCCCTGGCGCCCCTCGTGTGCAACCCGTATGCGTGTCAGACGAAGGCAAGGTGTATGTGTGGGGAGGTTTTTATGCTGATGGGTTAAATAGCAATGTGGCAACCGATGGCTATCGTTATGATGCAGACTCAGACAAATGGACATCACTTGATGCTCCATGTGATACTGACGGCAAAGAGCTTACGTTGACTGGAGGCATAGCGACAATCTCCGGACATGGCGCATTATGTCTCGGCGGTGTCAATAAGGATATTTTCTGGGATGCTATTAGTGGCAGTTATAAATTGGTGAAACAAGAAGACTATCTGAAGAAAGATATTCCATGGTATCACTTTAATGGAAATCTGCTACGGTATGATATTACAAAATGTGCATGGGAAAAGAATACTCTATGTGACCCTCGATTGGCAAGAGCGGGAGCGCAACTCGTGAAGTGGGGCGATAGATATTTCTATATCGGAGGAGAACTGAAACCAAGTGTGCGCACACCAGAGATATTGCTAATATATTAGTATGCAGTGGACTGATCGTATACGCCAAGTGAAGATATTGCTTATGGCCGCAGCTATATTAATAGCAGTGGCATCACTTGTCGTGTCAAGCATCTTGACGCGTGATCTGAAAGCACAGGAGCGCAACAAGATGGCGATATGGGCAGAGGCTATGCGATCGCTCAATAATGCTGACGAGAATACTGATCTCAATCTCGTGCTCAAAATCATAGATACTAACGACCTTATTCCCATAGTGGTGATAAATAGCCAAGGGAAAGTGGAAACCAGTCGTAATGTCAATATCTCCGCATCCAATGAAGCCGATAGCCTCCGTTGTCTTGCCGACCTTGGTCACTATATGAAGAACAAGGGTAACAGCATACGTATCGTAATAGATGAGAAACATCCTAAGGCTGAGTATATAGATGTATGCTATGATGACTCTCTCATGCTGAAGCGACTCGTGGCATACCCCTTTGTGCAGTTGGGGGTAGTTCTCCTAATAGTAATTATAGCAATATTTGCACTGCTTACATCCAAGAAAGCTGAACAAAACAAGGTGTGGGTGGGTTTGTCAAAAGAGACCGCGCACCAATTGGGTACTCCTATATCCAGCCTTATGGCATGGATGGAAGTACTGAAGGAGTCCTATCCCGATGATGTCCTCATCCCAGAGATGAACAAGGATGTGGAGCGCCTACAACTCATTGCCGACCGCTTTTCCAAGATAGGAAGTCTGCCAGAACCTGTGCCGTCTAACATGAATGATATGATGCGCCACGTGGTGGAATATATGAGCCGTCGCATATCCAATAAGGTAAAGATGGAATGTCATATGCCCGAGAGTCCTGTAGTGGTGAATCTTAATGCTTCGCTTTTTGAGTGGGTGATAGAAAACCTATGCAAGAATGCTGTGGACGCAATGGAAGGTAGCGGACGCATAGATATCACTGTGACTGACGAATCGGACAAGGTCGCCATAGAAGTGAGCGATACGGGTAAAGGTATTGCCCGCAAGGATATGCAGTCAGTATTTCAACCAGGATTTACCACTAAGAAAAGAGGGTGGGGACTCGGACTTTCACTCGCAAAACGTATAGTTGAAGAGTATCATCACGGCAAGATATGGGTGAAGAAATCAGAAATTGGTAAGGGTACAACCTTCCGTATAGAGTTGAAAAAGTAAAAAAAGAGTCGTTAAGTTACCGAAAGTCAGAAATAATTAGTAACTTTGCAAGCCGAATGTGTAGTGATATGACCTTTAATATAGACCTGAAAGAGCTCGAAGAGGAATTTACTACATTCCACTATGCTCTTGATGATGTGTTTTTTGCGTCATTTCCCTCGTCATGTATCAAAAAGGGAAATTTGAGTTGTGAATTGACTATTCGTAATGCGAGGGTCTTTTACGAACTTGATTTTCATATAGAGGGCAAGGTGACAGTGCCTTGTGATCGATGCCTTGATGATATGGAGCTTCCTGTGGATGCCAAGTGTAAGCAGGTAGTGAAGTTTGGTGAGGAGGACTACGAGGATGACGAACTGATAATAGTCAGCGAAGATAATCCTGTGATTGATGTGTCGTGGCTCATACATGAGACCGTCGAGCTCAGTATTCCAATAAAGCATGTGCATGCCGATGGTGAGTGCAATGTTGATATGCTGAGTTATATCGCAGGTACTGATGCTGATATGGAGAAAGGAGCATCCGTGAATGGCGAGTCTGTGGACCCGCGGTGGAGTAAACTCTCTGAGTTGATAGACAAGAATTAAAAACAACATAAAAATATAAGAAAAAATGGCACATCCTAAAAGAAGACAGTCGAAGACTCGTACACTTAAAAGAAGAACCCACGATAAGGCAGTAGCTCCAACATTGGCAGTATGCCCTGAGTGTGGCGCTTACTATGTTTACCACACGGTTTGTCCTACATGTGGCTACTACCGTGGAAAGGTGGCTATCGTAAAGGAGCTTGCTGATTAATTCAGCACTCATGATTTCGGAATACTTGAATAGAATTACTGGGGATGAGCGGATGGAGGCGCTGTCAGTATGGCAATAGTCTTCGTGCGGATATCATCTTCAGTGTAATTCCGTTCAAGTATTTTTCATATCATACAAATGCATAATTAAGGTAATGGAAAAGATTAACGCGGTAATAACTGGTGTCGGTGGCTATGTGCCAGATTATATACTTGACAATGAGGAATTGTCGCATATGGTGGAGACCAGTGACGAATGGATAATGGAAAGAATCGGCGTGAAGACACGCCACATACTGAAACCTGAGCAGGGTAGAGGTACATCTTATCTCATGGAACGTGCCGTGAGACAGTTGCTTGATAAGACACAGGTGGATCCTGAAACTGTAGAGGCAGTCTACTGTGCCACTACTACTCCCGACTATCATTTCCCTTCAACAGCATCTTTGCTTATAGGTCGTCTTGGGCTGAAGAATGCTTTCGGTTTTGACATGGAGGCTGCTTGTGCAGGATTCCTCTATGCCATGGAGGTGGGTGCAAGCCTGATTTGTAGTGGACGTTACAAGAGAATAATCGTCGTAGGCGGTGACCAGATGTCAAGCATGACCAACTATGAAGACCGCAACACTTGTCCTATCTTCGGTGATGGAGCAGCAGCCGTGATGATGGAGGCCACAACAGAGAATGTGGGACTCATGGATAGTTATCTCCGTGTGGACGGTGAAGGTTATGAGAATCTTCATATGGCAGCTGGCGGCTCGGCTCAGGTGCCTACCTATCAGACTATCGATGAGCATCTACACTGCGTATATCAGGAAGGTCGCACCGTGTTTAAGCACGCAGTGACAAAGATGAGCGATGCTGTGGAGACCATAGCAAAGCGTAATGGACTTGATAAGGAAAACATAGCATGGCTCGTACCACATCAGGCTAACGTGCGCATCGAGAGTGCTGTGGCACGCCGTCTGGGACTTGACGAGAGCCAGGTGCTTATCAATATAGATCACATGGCAAACACATCAGGTGGTACACTGCCATTGTGCTTGTGGGA
The DNA here is from genome assembly GCA_963586965.1 of Gemmiger formicilis. Lineage (GTDB taxonomy): Bacteria > Bacteroidota > Bacteroidia > Bacteroidales > Bacteroidaceae > Prevotella. The sequence goes on along the minus strand of CAVABU010000115.1, from coordinate 1,064 downwards.
GTTTGAACCTTTGCTCAAGAAAGGCGATAAGCTCGTCTTCACTGCCTTTGGTGCAGGATTCTCTTGGGGCGCTAGTTATATGATATGGGGTTATGATGGTGCTAAGGAAGCTGCCAAGAGCCCAGCCGACTTCTATAAAGAGGGAGCGATAAGCCGCGAAGAGTGGTACGCCAAGAGAAAGAAGAATGCATAAGGCAGGATTTGTAAATATCGTAGGCAATCCCAATGTAGGCAAGTCCACATTGATGAATCTGCTTGTAGGCGAGAGGATTAGTATAGCCACATTCAAGGCTCAGACCACTCGCCATAGGATTATGGGCATAGTCAACACTGATGACATGCAGATAGTGTTTTCTGATACTCCCGGTGTATTGAAACCTAACTACAAGTTGCAGGAGTCAATGCTTGCCTTCTCTGAGAGCGCCCTCGCTGATGCTGACATATTGCTCTATGTCACCGACGTGGTGGAGACTCCGGAGAAGAACATGGAGTTTCTGGAAAAGGTACAGAAGATGACCATCCCTGTGTTGCTGCTCATCAATAAGATAGATCAGACGGATCAGAATGGACTTGGCGCATTGGTGGACAAATGGCATTCGCTATTGCCTAATGCCGAGATATTGCCAATATCAGCACTCAACAAGTTTGGTGCAGACATCCTGCTCAATAGAATAAAAGAGCTCCTCCCTGACTCGCCTCCATATTTCGACAAGGAACAGTTGACTGACAAGCCAGCAAGATTCTTTGTGTCGGAGATAATTCGCGAGAAGATACTCCTCTTCTATGACAAGGAGATACCTTACTCAGTAGAGGTTATTGTGGAGAGTTTCAAGGAAGAGCAAAACATCATCCGCATATCGGCGGTGATATATGTGGAGCGCAATTCCCAGAAGGGCATCATCATAGGTCATCAAGGCGTGGCCTTGAAGAAAGTTAGTATGGAAGCGCGCAAAGCCCTCGAGAAGTTCTTCGGTAAGAAGATATTCCTCGAGACATTCGTAAAAGTAGACAAAGACTGGAGAAGTAATCAGCGTGAGCTGAACAACTTCGGATACAACCCAGAG
>CAVABU010000114.1:0-8474 GCA_963586965.1 Gemmiger formicilis | reverse complement strand
AACAATCAGATGCAGTATGCCATACGCATCAAGGCTATCAATCGTGGTGGTAAGATAGACAACAGCAATGGCAAGATAATCATCACTGGCGCTGACGAAGTGATATTCCTTATAACGGCGGACACAGACTATAAGACTACCTTCAATCCTGACTTCAATGACCCGAAGACTTATGTCGGCGTAGATCCTCTCGCCACCACATCCGACTGGATGGATAAGGCAGTGGCAAAGGGTTACGACAACCTCTTGCAGGAACATTATGATGACTATTCATCTCTCTTCAAGCGTGTTAGCCTCAATATCAACAATGCTACAATAGGCGAGGATAAAATCCCTGTCAATGAGCGTCTTGCTAAATACCGTAAGGGACAAAAGGACTTCTATCTTGAAGAACTCTATTATCAGTTTGGTCGCTATTTGCTAATAGCTTCCTCACGCCCAGGCAATATGCCTGCTAACCTACAGGGTGTGTGGCACAACAATGTGGACGGCCCTTGGCGCGTAGACTATCACAACAATATCAACCTGCAGATGAACTACTGGTTGGCTTGCCAAACAAACCTCCAAGAATGCGAACTGCCTCTCTTTGACTTCATACGCGGACTCATCAAACCGGGTACTGTGACGGCAAAGTCATATTTCGGTACACGTGGATGGACCACTTCAGTGTCGGGCAACATATTCGGATTTACCACTCCGCTTTCAAGCGAAGACATGTCATGGAATTTCTCTCCATTCGCAGGTCCTTGGCTCGCCACACATGTGTGGGACTATTATGACTACACACGCGACCGCAACTTCCTCTCCACGACTGGCTATGACATCATCAAGGGTAGTGCAGACTTTGCCGCAGACTATCTGTGGCACCGTGCTGATGGTGTCTACACTGCAGCACCATCGACATCGCCTGAGCATGGTCCTATCGATGAGGGCGCCACATTCGCACACGCCGTCATACGCGAGATCTTGCTAGATGCCATAGAGGCAAGCAAGGTGCTTGGCAAGGATGCAAAAGATCGCAAGGTGTGGGAAGATGCCCTCACGCATCTCGCACCATATAAGGTGGGACGCTACGGACAACTCATGGAGTGGTCACGCGACATCGATGATCCTAAAGATGAGCATCGTCATGTCAATCAACTCTTTGGACTGCACCCAGGACGCACCATATCGCCTGTCACCACTCCTGATCTGGCTAAGGCTTCACGCGTAGTGCTTGAGCATCGTGGTGATGGTGCCACAGGTTGGTCTATGGGATGGAAACTCAATCAGTGGGCACGTCTGCATGACGGCAATCATGCTTACAAACTCTATGGCAATCTGCTCAAGAATGGTACTCTCGACAACCTCTGGGATACTCACGCTCCATTCCAGATAGATGGCAACTTTGGTGGCACGGCTGGTGTGACGGAGATGCTCATGCAGAGTCATATGGGATTTATCCACCTCTTGCCAGCCTTGCCTGATGCTTGGCAGTCGGGTGATATCGAGGGACTGCGCGCTAAAGGTAACTTTAATGTAGATATCCACTGGCGTGAAGGCAAACTCGACAATGCCATCATTACCTCTTGCTCTGGTGGTAAGTGTCAAGTGAGATATGGCGATGCTACGCTTGACTTCAATACTAAGAAGGGCAAGACCTACAAGGTCGCAGTCTCTGCAGAAGGAAAACTAATATTGAAATAAGGCGTGAGCATAGGAGGTACGGCGCCCTCGCCGTACCATCGCTAACTTATAAAAATTTCCTTGAGAGGTACGGCGAGGGCGCCGTACCTCCTAAGTTTACAATTGCTCATTTGAGGGTTGCAGCGGGGACGCTGCAACTAATTTATAGTAGGCTCAATAATATTTCTTTTAGTTTAGTTTGGATATTCAGTCCATTCTTTCTAACTTTGGATTTAAAATAGGAGATAATAGCGTATGGACAAGATAAAGGTATCGGACAAAACTATCAATTCAGAACTTGCAGTATTCCTCTTTAAGGAGGACGTGAATTATATTGCCTATTGCCCTGCTCTTGACCTGTCTGGATATGGTGTTACGGAGACTGAGGCGCGTGAGTCTTTCAATACGGTGTTGAAAGAATATTTTGACTATGCCACCGAACACGGAACTCTATATGAAGACCTAATGAAGCATGGTTGGAATTTTAAGCGACATGAAGTTGAGACCCCCAGGATTTCTATGTTGATTCTGAAGAATGAGGAATTGAGCGATATCCTTGATCAGAAGGATTTTAAGAAATACAACGAACCGATAAAAGTGCCCTCCTTTGCGTGAATACATATAAGTTAAGCAATATTTCGCTCAACGATTTCCGTGATTTTCTTCTTTCTGTAGGTTGCATAAAGACGAAAACTGAAGGAGGGCATGAAAGATGGGTCAAGGAGGGACTGACACGTCCAATTATATTACAGACTCATATTTCACCAGTTCCTGAATTTATTGTAAAGAATACGTTGAGGAATTTAGGAATGAGCAAATCTCAGTTTTTTGTCTATTATTATAAATAGGATAAAAACTTGTAATTATTGGCGCTAAAGGAATATTTGATGCAACTGTCTTCATCTGACATAAAGCGCGAAGCGCTCAGCCTGGGCTTTTCTGCGTGCGGAGTGTCGCGTGCAGAAAGGATTAGTCCTGAGGCAGAGCGTGAATATCTCGACTGGCTTAGTCGTGGTGGCAATGCCGATATGGACTATCTCAATCGTAATCTCGACAAGCGCTTCGACCCACGTCTACTTGTTGAGGGTGTCAAGTCCATCATAAGTGTGGCACTCAACTATAAGCCACGTCAAGATATACCCGATGGTGAACTCAAACTTGCTTCCTATAGCCTCGGTACGGACTATCACTATGTGGTGAAAGATCGATTGAGACGCTTGGCTGAAGTGTTGGGACTGACCGAATATAGAGCCTTCTGCGACAGTGCCCCTGTGATGGAGCGCTATTGGGCGGAGCATTCTGGTCTTGGATGGATAGGGCGCAATCAGCAACTTGTCATACCGCATGCTGGAAGCATGTTCTTCCTGGGCGAACTATTTATCTTGGAAGATGTAGACGAGTATGACTCGCCTTGTCGAAATCGTTGTGGTACGTGTCGCAAGTGCCTCGATGCTTGTCCCATGGGATGTCTTACTGGCGGACGGTTTGATGCTGAGATGTGCTTGAGTTATCAGACGATAGAAAACCGTGGTGAACTTTCAGAACTGGCAAAGGAGAAGATGGGCGACACGTTTTATGGTTGTGACCATTGCGTGAAGGCTTGTCCATGGATGCGCTTTGCCAAGCCCACCGATGTGGAGGAGTTTACTCCTAAGGAAGACCTTTTGCACATGACACGACAGGATTGGCAAAATCTCACCATAGAGCAATATCGTCAACTCTTCAAGAATTCTGCCGTGAAGCGCGCCAAATACGAAGGGCTTAAGCGAAATATTGACGCTGCCCTTCAGCAGAAAGGTTGAAAGATTTTATAGTAGGCGAAGCGTCCTCGCTTTGCCCTCACAAGTAAACAATACATTTCTTAGGAGGTACGGCGCCTTCGCCGTACCATCTCAAGGGAGAGTCTTGCAAATTAGCGAATGGTACGGCGGGGTCGCCGTACCTCCTATATATTACCACTGCTTTTTTTGAGATGGTTGCAGCGGGGACGCTGCAACTACTATTATACTTTCGAATACCTGTAAATATCATGTGATTACCAGTGACTTGCAGAATAACGAAAGACGTTTGTAAGAAAACGAAAGCACCTTTTGCTGTAAAGCGATAGATTTGCAACCGAAAACAAATAACTTAAAAATCTATCGCTCAATTATGACACTTTTAATGATAGTAGAGCTACTGGTCGTGCTGGTTGCTCTATGGGTAGGAGCCCGCTATGGATCCTTGGCGCTTGGCGCCATTTCAGGCATTGGCCTGGCATTACTTGTATTCGGTTTTGGACTAAAACCAGGAAACCCTCCCACGGACGTTATCTATATTATTATTGCAGCCGTGACCTGCGCCGGCATGCTCCAGTCTTCGGGAGGTATGGATTGGATGATACAGATAGCAGAGCGCATACTGCGTCGTCATCCGGAGCGTATCACCCTTTTAGCCCCATTCACCACATTCTTTCTTACCGTCCTTGTAGGCACAGGACACGTGGTCTACACCCTCATGCCTATCATTTGTGATATCGCCATCAAGCGTGGCATACGTCCTGAGCGTCCATGTGGCATCGCCAGCATCGCCTCGCAGATAGGTATCACCTGTTCGCCTATCGCTGCTGCGGTGGTGGCATTCTCTGCCATAAGTATCGAGAATGGTTTTCATGTGACCAACGTCCAGGTGCTGCTCGTCACCTTGCCAGCATGTGTCATCGGTATACTCTGTGCCGTGGCAGCCAGTTGGAATCGCGGACTCGACCTTGACAAAGACCCACGTTTCCAAAAGCTACTCCAAGAGCCACGTATGCGTGAATACATATATGGAGGTACATCGACCACTCTTGACAAGAAGATTTCTCCTGAAAGCAAGCGCGCAGTCTACATCTTCCTCGCAGCTCTTGTGGTGATTGTGATTATCTCTGTATGCAGCATGATGGGAGTCAACTTGTTGCCCACATACTCCACCGTGCAGGTGATGGCAGGCGCACCAGAGTCGGTGACCTTGGCTGATGGCGTGACCGAGACAGCCAAGCAGTTGGCAAAGGCTGGCGTGGTGATGGCAGGTGTGACCGAGAAGGTGCAGAAACCATTGGCGATGAACATCGTCATACAAATAGCCATGATAACAGCCGCAGCCCTGATGATAATCTTCTGCAAGGCGAAATCCAAGGGAGCCATCCTTGGCGCCGTATGGCAAAACGGTATGGTGGCAGTCATCGCCATCTACGGCATCGCATGGATGAGCGACACATATTTCTCTAATTATCAGGCAGAGATACAAGTCATGCTCGTTGATATCGTGAAGTCTTATCCATGGGCCATAGCCATAGTATTCTTCCTTGTCTCAGTGCTTATCAATTCACAAGGAGCCGTCGTGGTGTCCATGCTTCCGCTTGCCTATTCGCTTGGCATCGAGGGATGGTTGCTACTCGGAGTGATGCCATCGGTATATGGATATTTCTTCATACCAAACTATCCTTCAGACATTGCCACGGTCAACTTCGACCGCTCTGGCACTACGGTCATCGGCAAGTATCTGCTCAATCACTCATTCATGATGCCAGGCATGATACACGTCGTGACAGCCACCTTGGCTGGTATCGGCATCAGTTACGTTTACCATTTTGTTTTAGGCATCTATTAATAGGTAGGTGTTAGTGTTTCATAAGAGAGGTGTTTGGGGTGCGCTTAGCGGTAGTCGCTGGGTGACACCCCAAACTGTTTTTTAAAGGCTACGGAGAAATGCGCTGCCGTGCTAAATCCTGTCTTTACTGCCACCTCTGACACATTGTATGTGCCTTCCTTTAGCCACTGCGCAGCCTTGTTGAGTTTGTATTTACGGAAGAATGTGCCAGGAGTCTCGCCTGTCAATTGTTTCAGTTTATAATTAAATTTCGATTGACTGATGAGTAAGTCATGGCTTACGGTCGATACATTCAGTTCCTGTTCTGCCGAGCGCTTCTCCATCAGACTGTATAGCTCGTCCATAAACTTGCGGTCCTGTGGTGATAAGGTGTCGGCAACGGCAGGAGACAAGTTGTCAGTGTCGGTGCTTTCACCCAAGCGCTTGCGCAAGAGACGCATGTTGGCAAGCAATGTCTCGACCATCGCCTTGAGATAAGTCGGGTCAAATGGTTTGGTGATGTAAGCCATAGCCCCCTGCTTGAGACCCTCTATCTGTTCCTCCATATTCGACTTGGCAGTGATAAGTATGACAGGCGTATGGCTAAACATCAGGTTAGACTTCACCTCGTGGCAGAATTCATATCCCGACATGCCACCCATCACGATGTCACTCAGTATGATGTCAGGTCGTATGGACTCCATGTCAGCAAGAGCCTCTTCGGCGGAGTATCTGTTTTCCACCACATAGTTGTCGGCAAAGAGCGAACGGATATATTGTGCCACGTCTATGTCGTCGTCGACCACCAATATCTTCTGCTTGTTCTCCGTGTCACCATTGTCAGTATCATCTTCTGACTTTTTCGCAGCCGTCGTTTCCAGAGGTATCTGCATGACACGAGTAGGTCGTGCCGACCTCTCGGCATCCGTGTAGGAAGCCTCATCAGTAGGAAGCCATAGTCGGAACGCTACGCCATCTGCTTCATTGCACACCTCTATGTTACCATGATGCAAACCAGCAAGGCGTTTCACATAATAGAGACCGATGCCCGTGCCCCATCCATATTGGTGGAAGCCTTCAGTGTCAGGCAATTGGAAATAGCGCAGGAAGACATATTGCAGTTTGTCTTCCGCTATGTGGCTTCCGCTATTATATATTGTCATGTTTAGACGCTTGCCATCGCAATGTGCAGAGATGTGTATGGTGCCACCCGAAGGCGTATGCTTCAGCGCATTGGTGAAGAGATTGCTCATGATCTTCTCCAGTTTGTCTACGTCTATCCATGCATCATAATCGCCTGGCGCTATGTCGGATACGAGTCTTATGTTGCGGATGTTTGTAGACTCCTCAAATTGGTCTATTATCAAGTTTATCTCCTTCTTGGCATCAGTATGCGAGACCTTCAGACGCAAGGCATCCGTCTCCAATTGATTGAAGTCGAGCATCTGGTCTATGAGTCTCAGCATGCGGTTGACACTCATGCAGACCCTGTCGAGAGTGCGCTGTGCGCGTGAGGGTAGGGAGGCATCAGACTTGAGCGAGAGCAGTGGCCCGGCTATGAGAGTGATAGGATTGCGAAACTCATGCGAGATGTTGGCGAAGAAGTTCATGTTCATCTCATTGGTGAGTCGTTCGCGCTCATGCTCATTCTTTTCCTGTTGCAGGAGCATCCTGTTGGCACGTATTCTCAGATATAGCGTGTTGACATAATAGACCGCCAGTGCGACCAAGCAAACGTACAGCCACCATGCTGCCGCACAATTCCATGGAGCAGGCATGACGGTGACCTGGATGCATTTCTCATTGAGCGGTGCAAGGTGTGGCGACGACATCAGTCGCAGACGGAATGTGTATTTCCCAGGAGCGAGGTTGGCATAGTGTGCCGTGTGATCATAAGTGGTGTTGCTCCATGCGTTGTCGTATCCCTCAAGTCGGTATTGAAACATGAGCGAAGAGCGTCGACTATAGTTGGGATAGAAGAAACTAAAGTCCAAATTGTTTTCATCATGTGCGAGCGTGACCTTTGTGTCCTCCTTTAGCGGTATGTCGGCAGTGAGCTTCTTGCCGTCAGCAGTCTGCACACCCAGGGCATAGATGCAAAGTCCATTTTCGAGTGCACGCGATTGGTCATAAGGACGGTCGTTGCGCTTATTGGCTATATTCATCTTGTTGCCCGCCTTATGAGGTAGGAATATGCATCCGTCCGAACTACCCAAGACGATGTCACCATTAGGCGCTATACTCAGTGAATTGTCGAAATACTGTCTATTCCAAGCATTCTGACTCGACGATGCGAGGCTATTCATCAGCACTGCACCCGTGGATGGTTGATAGCAGATGGCATCCTTGAGTGTGGTAATCCATATCTGTTGTTGTCGGTCTTCAGCCAACCCTTGTATATGTACGTCGCCCACAAAGTTCATCCTTTCCACTTGTCCATGCTTGATGTCATATTTGTAAAGTCCCGACCGCTTAGTGCCAAGCCATATGCTGCCATGTGAGTCTTCGCGCACAAAGGCGGGGTCTATGTTGCTATGCTGAGGTGCGCCCGTAGTTTTCAGATTGGTTATCTCTTGTTTTGTGGGATTGAAGACAGCCAATTGCATATTTTTCATGAATAGTATCAAGCGTCCGTCATGCAATGTGGTGAACTGCGTCTCCTCGTCATATAGCGCGTGGTCGATGGCTATGGAGTCAAGGCGGGAGTCCTCGCTGCTATACCTCATTATATATGGCGCCTGACAACTGACATAGACCATGTCGTCTATCAGTGAGGCAGCACCGAGCGTGACGTCGCATGGCGTGTTCTCCTGTACACGGATGCCTCCACCCTCCAAAGCGCACATCAATATGTGCCGATGACCTATGAGGCAGATGTGCCTATCGTCAAGAGTGACGATGCCTGTGAGAATATCCTTGGCATCAAACAGTCGGTCATAATACTCGTATGTGACCGAGTGCGTGTCAGTGTCGTAGACGTAGAGACGGAGAGTCGTGCCAGCAAGGATGTAGTGGCCCGTAGTGTTCATGCAAGTGATGTCCTTGCCACGTGTGGTCTGAGCGAGGTGATTGTCGTTGGCAGTCCTGTAAGAGATGATGTTTTCCGATAGCACTTGATATCCCGCATTGCGATAGCCTATCCACATGTTGCCACCAGCATCCTTGTAGGCACAAGAGATCAGTTCCTTCGGTTTGTCAAG
>CAVABU010000113.1:1197-8479 GCA_963586965.1 Gemmiger formicilis | reverse complement strand
ATCACTCGTCACCATCATAGCCACCCTGGCTAATATATTGAGCAAATAAACGTGAGAAGAATGGCTCTCATCGAGAAATAAGAAAAAGCATAATGGAAAACGAAATAAAAGAGAGTAATACACGCAAGGTGATAAATCTTGCAACGGTAGTCAAGAAGGTGAGGCAAAAGTATAAACTCTTTGCCATCGTGGCCTTGATTACGTTTATACTGTCTTGTGCTTACATCCTCACCGTTCCGCGATACTATACCACGGACACCAAACTGGCTCCAGAACTCGGAGGTGGTGCCGAGGGTGGTGCCGTCAGTTCTATAGCGTCGACACTCGGTTTTGATCTTTCTAATATGTCATCGCAAGATGCCATAACGCCTACGCTATATCCAGACCTGATGAAGGACAATAAGTTTCTTTTCAGTTTCTTTGATATACCAGTGAAGACGAAGGATTCCAAGACCACGTCCAGTTACTATGAGTATCTCTATAATCAAGAGCATGGCAAAGGTATATTCTCGTCTAAGGATAATCCTAATGATGGAAAGAATCCTGGCAAGGATGCAGATCCATATGTCGTGACCAAGGCCCAGGATAAAATTTTGACACAGATAAGACGCAATGTGAAGATTGCTGTAGACTCCAAGACCGGTGTCATAACGATTACTACGACAGACAATGATCCGTTTGTCTGCAAGACTTTGGCAGACTCCATCAGTAGCCTTCTGAAAGAATTTATCACCACATACCGCACGTCAAAGGCAAGAGCAGACGTGGCTTACTATACAGATCTCGCTCAAAAGGCGAAGAAACAATACGAAAAGGCCAGACAACTTTACGGGTCATACTCAGACTCCAATGTTGATGCGGTGCTGGAAAGTTTCCGCTCCAAGCAAAATGACCTGGAGAATGACATGCAACTAAAATACAACACTTACACACAGTTTGAACAACAGTTGCAAGCATCTGTAGCCAAACTACAAGAAAAGACACCTGCATTTACTATGCTGAAAGGTGCTGCCGTACCTATTAAACCAGCAGGTCCCAAGCGCATGATCTTCGTGTTGATAATGGTCTGCCTGACATTCTTTGCTACATTGGTCTGGTCTTTGCGCAAGGAAATAAAAGACGTATTCAAGTGAATGGTATGAAGCACGATGTCAGTTTTCTTACTAGGTGTGGCATAATCTTCAAGCGGATAACGGGTGTAAAGGATATCTCTGAATTAAGAAAGAATATAAAGAAGCAGATAGGCAAGGCTATATATCACAAGAAATATGATGCGGATGACATAGTGCGCATGATGATCTCATTGGGCATGAAAAAAGGAAGTGTCGTCTGCATACATGCTGCGATGAAGGAATTCTACAATTATCAAGGCACTGCAGAAGAGTTGATTGACAAGATACTACAAGTGATTAGTCCCGAGGGCACATTGCTGATGCCAGCATTTCCCAAAAGAGAATGCATACTTGACGAAAACTTTGTCTTTGACCCTGCATCGACACCCACAGCAGCAGGATATCTGGCTGAAACATTCAGGAAAATGCCAGGGGTGATAAGGAGTATCAATACACAACATTCAGTGTGTGCCATTGGTAAATATGCACAAATGCTTACGGAAGACCATCATAGAGGAGTCAACTGTTGGGATGAATGCTCACCATGGTATCGGATGACCCGACTTGGTGCCTTGGTCTTTTGTCTCGGATTGTCTGCCAACTATATCGGGACATTCGACCACTGTGTGGAAGGTTTGCTATATAAGGAGCATGAATACTGGAATCAGTTTTTTGGACTCAACTTTACTTTCAAATACCGCAATACGCAAGGAAATGTGGAAACCTATACTTGCCGAACTGGAAACATAGAATGTCGGACAAGAGAACGAAATCTCACGAAGCACTTTGGTAGTCATATGCGGACACGCAAACTATCCAATCTGCGTATACGCGTCTATGATTCCAAAGAGTGTCTTGGCAAAATGTTGGAACTTGGTAGACGTGGCATCACGATGTATTATGTGCCGTCGCCAAAAGGATATAAATTTTGAGAAACATCTTACGTGACATATTAGGGCACTCGTTTGTGCAGAATGCAGCCAAGTTGTCTGCGAGCAACATACTCATGTATATGTTGCCCGTAGTGGTGACGCCTATATTGTCACGTCTCTACGCTCCTGCCGATTTCGGCGAGTGGGGAGTGTTCTCTTCAGTCACCACCATCATTACTATCGTCATATTCCTAAGTTATGAAAACACGATAGTGAAGGCAGAAGAAACAGAACTCAAAGATATTCTATTCATATGTCTAAGCATAAGTGCAGTGTTGATAGCATTGTCTACTGCTGTAGTTTGTGCTATGCATATGACAGGTGCCCTTACAGGCAATGGCATCGCCGTCTGGCCAGTGCTTGCTATCTATCTCGTAGCCTATATGGTCTATACGTTGGCATACAATCTCAATAACCGATATGCCAAATATTCCATGCTCGCAACTGCCAATGTCCTACAAGGCGTCAGTCAAGCATGCGGAAGAATACTTTTTGCCATAATCCCCTTGTTTGCCGTCAATGGTCTTATATTGGGCACGACGTTGGCGCAGTGCATTACTGCCGTATGCCTGATGTTGCCTCTATTGGCTAAACTTAAATGCATCTGGCATCAGTCTGCCAATCGCAAGACGATAAGATATACGGCAACAAAGTATCGTAAATTTCCTCTTTATGACGCACCATCCAGCCTGTTGGCATTTTCCACTCTTAGCCTGCCGACGATAATCTTGGCTTTATTTTATGATAAGTCCAGTGTGGGGTGTCTTTCCATTATATTCCAACTATTGTTGATGCCTATGTCACTGGTAGGATCGGCAATGGGTAAGGTGTATTATCAGGAACTTAGCCAGAATAGAGAAGACTCAAACAAGATACATAGATTATCCTCCTCTATCATCAAAGTTCTCACTGTTGTGTCCGTGCTACCACTGCTATTCATCTGTTGTGGTGGAGACAAGTTGATAGTTTACTTCCTTGGCAAGGATTGGACAGATGCTGGTGAAGTGGCCATCAGTCTCTCCCTTTGGTCAGTTCCGATAATCTTCACCCAACCGCTATTGCCCTTGTTCAGAGTCTGCGACAAGCAGGACGAATTGCTAAGATATGACTTGCTATATTTCTTCGGATGTATAGGAAGCATCCTTGTGTGCTCCATCCTTGGATTGAAGATGACCACTACGCTTTTGGTCTTCTCCATAGTGTGCGTCCTCACAAAGTCAGCCCTATTCGCTGGCATAAATAAAAAAATACATCTCCCCAATTCACAGATAAGACTCATTGCCATAGTGTTGACTGTGGCACTTGTAGCCTTGGCAGTCCGTATATTCATCATATGAAACGTACATTAGAATACATATTTTCATCCAATAGCGCATGTGGCAAGGTCTTGCTCATGTGTATCTATGTGCTGATGTATGACTACATGTATGAGAATTTCGTGTTCGAACTATTCTCGTATATGGGAGGCTTGGACTATGAGCCGATGGATGTGCAGAAGCGTATTGTGTGGATGTTGCTGTCTGTGTTGCCAATAATCGAATATAATGGTCTGACGAAGATATCCTCTTTCTTCTCACTGTTTATATATCTTCTCGTATACATACCTTTCATACATGGCATATATGTGGCTTATGGTATAGACAGTCTGCAGTTGGGATCATATTCATTGGCAATGTTTGTCTTTGTGATCCTCTATTTCAAACTTGGTAACGGATGGTCACCCATAAAGGACATAGAGGTAAAACCTCAGATACCATTCAGGGCCATAGAGATAGTCACGTTGCTACTCACTGTGGCATTTGTTGCCCTCACGCGTGACAATATGCATTTCGTGAATATCTTCACCAATCAGGACCTATTGTATCAACTGAGAGCGGAGAATTCTGAAAATGGAGTTGGTGGTGGCATTGCCTATGTGCAGGGATGGCTATTTGGAGCATTCTATCCATACCTGTTGGTAGCTTACTTGCGTCAGAAGCATTGGATAAAATCGATGTTTCCCTTGGTAGGCTATATGTTACTTTTTATGGCGGATATGCAGAAACTGACATTCTTTATGCCTTTCGCCTTGATGGTGCTATATTATGTCATAAAAATCAATGAAGAGAAAATCAGCAATTACTTGCATTCGTTCATTGTGGTGTGCCTAATAATATTCTCCACTTTAGCATATGCCTTACAAGACAATACGCTTGTCTTTACGATAGCGTCATTTCTCCTATTGCGAACAGTATGCGTGGCAGGTTGGTTGACGCAATTATATGTACACTTTTTCAATGAGAATCCATACACGTATTATTCTCATATAAATGTGGTGAATTTTGTGACCAACTCGTATCCATACAACGATCCTTTAGGAAGGGTGGTGGCATATGGAAGTCAGAATGCCAATGCCAACTTCTTCCTTACTGATGGTATGGCAGCAGCAGGGCTTGTAGGAATAGTATTCATCGGGGTGCTCTTCCTTGGTATTCTGATATTGGTAAACTCCATATCTGCCCGATACAAACGTACGGACATCTTCATTATATATATGCCGACAATGGCATTCTTTCTCAATACATCCATTTTCACGACGCTGTTGTCAAATGGTCTATTGTTTTTGATAATACTTGTTTCTTGCACAAAGTCTTTCTATCAGGAAGAAAATACTGTTGATGATGATAAAGGAAAATAAAGTCTGCATGATAACAAATATCGGACCTCACTATAGACTTCCGATATATAAAGCGCTCTCAGAGAAACTCAATTGTGATTTTTATCTGGGAGACCATGTGACCCTGCCGATAAAGAAGTTTGATTATGCAGAGTTGACTAACTATAAGGCTACATTGAAGAACCGCTTCTTAGGTGATTTTTATTGGCAATCAAATAGCGTTAGAATAGCGTTCAAACGGTATTCGACATATATTCTTGATGGCGAACCTTACTGCTTGTCATCATGGGTCATATTGTTGCTCTGCAAATTGCTTGGTAAGGAGACTATTGCTTGGACGCATGGATGGTATGGACGAGAGGGTCTTGTCAAGAGAATACTGAAGAAGACGTTTTACTCCTTGCATACAAAACTTCTTATTTATAGTGACTATGCGATTTCCTTGATGGAGAAGGAGGGCTTTGACAGGTCAAAGATGTTTTGTATAGCCAACTCCATGGATAGTGACTATGAACTGGAACTAAGAAAAAGTCTTCATCCGACAGATGTCTATAGAGAGCACTTTGGCAATAATCGCCCCGTGATAATCTATTGCGGAAGAATACAGAAGTGGAAAAAACTTGATATGATCTTGGATAGTGTCAAACTCCTCAAAGAACAGGGGAAACTCGTCAATGTCGTATTCATAGGCAAAGATGTGGAAAATGTAAACCTTGACATTATCGCAGAAGGAAAAGGTATCTTAGATCAATTGTGGCTATATGGCCCGTGTTATGATGACAAGCAATTGAGCGAATTGTTTTACAATGCTGACGTATGCGTCTCGCCAGGCAATGTAGGTCTGACGGCAATCCATGCCTTGTCTTTCGGTTGCCCTGTGATAACGCACAATGACTTTGCCTACCAAAATCCTGAGTTTGAGGCCATCACTCCACATGTGACAGGCGATTTCTTTCAAAAAGATAATGTGGAAGACTTGACAAGGAAAATAGCAGAGTGGACATGCCTTAAAGCAGAACAAAAAGACATAGTCCGCAAGAATGCATATCACGAGATAGACAACAAGTGGAATATCCACTATCAACTTAATGTACTCAATGAGGTTATCTATGGCAATAAGTAAAATATATCCCGTTGTCCGCAAGACTGTAAGAAGTATTATTCTTGACATCCTTGGAGCTGTCTCACGTCCCAAACCTGGTATACACATACTCAATGGACATCGTATAGAGGATGAGATAGAACCTGACACATTTCGTAATCTGCTATTGGAACTGCGCAAATATGTGGATTTCGTCAATGTGGAAAAGGCCGTAGAAATGATAATTACCCATCAGCAACCAGCAAGACCCATGGTGGCATTTACTTTTGACGATGGTTTTATGGACAATTACGACATCTTTGCACCCACACTTGAGGAGTTTGGAGTCAATGCTCTATTCTTTATCAATCCCAATTATGTCGATGGTGATGAGAAATATATCGACAATTTCAATGCAAATATCGTCATGACTCCCAACAAGCGTCCCATGAGATGGGCGCATGTCAAGGAGTTGTCAGAGCGTGGACATATCATCGGCGCACACACGATGGATCATTATATGATCAATACGGATGACGAAGACGAACTCAGATATCAGATAGAAACGTGCAAGGGTATCATTGAGAAAGAAATAGGTAAAGAGTGCCCATATTTCGCTTTCCCTTACGGTAAGTTGTCGCAAGCCAATAGCAAGTCAATAGCCATAGCCTGTGATTGCTATAAGTATGTGTTCTCTCAGTCGGATTACAAACGCTATTTTTCCTTCAATGGCACCGTCATCAATCGTAGACATTTCGAACCCTTTTGGCCAAAGAAACACGTTTTCTATTTCCTAAGTTGCATAAAGAAATACGATAATGACTAAACTACTGCAGATAAATATTACTGCCAATTGGGGGTCGCATGGTAAGATTGCTGAGGGTATCGGCCTTGTAGCAATGTCGCATGGGTGGAGTAGTCATATAGCCTATGGCAGATGGTGGAATGAAAGCAAGTCTGAACTGTATCACATTGGTAGCATGTGCGATGAGAGGATACACGGAGTGGTCTCAAGACTCTTTGATGCACATGGCCTTGCGTCAATCCACGCCACTCGTGAACTTATCCTATACATCAGAAATCTTTCTCCCGATATCATCCATCTGCATAATATCCATGGCTATTACCTCAATTACCCCATGCTGTTTGACTTTCTCAAGGAGTATGGCAAACCGGTGGTGTGGACTTTGCATGACTGTTGGCCCTACACAGGTCACTGCGCTCATTACATGTATGTCAATTGTGACAAATGGAAGAGTGGGTGCCACGACTGCGCGCAAAAATCAGCATATCCTAAAAGTATGTTGATGGATCGCTCCCGACAGAATTATATCAGGAAAAAGGAATGCTTCTCGGGAGTGAACAATCTCACCATTGTGCCAGTAAGCAAATGGTTAGAGTCTGAGTTGAAGAATTCATTTCTAAGTGACTACAAATGTCATCAGATCTACAATGGTATTGACACCGATATATTTGCGCCTTGTGATGATACGGAGAAATA
>CAVABU010000113.1:0-1187 GCA_963586965.1 Gemmiger formicilis | reverse complement strand
GAAATATAGAGACTCGTTACGCATACCCAAGGATAAATATGTGATTCTCGGAGTAGCTTCCAATTGGTATCGGAAAGGACTGCCAGATTTCGTGAAACTGTATGACAAGATAGACAAATCACGTATGCTCATTGTGCTCGTAGGTCTTCAAAAACAAGAATTGGCGCAACTTCCTAAAGGCATCATCGGGATAAGCAGGACAAACAATGTCCATGAATTGGTGGCATTGTATTCTATGGCTTCTGTCTTTTTCAATCCTTCGTTAGAGGATAACTTCCCCACGACAATATTAGAATCTTTGGCGTGTGGCACACCCGTCATCACATATAATACAGGAGGATGCGGTGAGGCTATAACTGATGGCATAGGGATGGTAGTGGAGAGAGAGAATTGGAAATCTATACTTGCTGGCATCGAAAGATTTTGCGCGGACGATACTCCGCAAGTTGCTAAAGATTGTCGAGAGCGTGTAGTGAACGGGTTCAACAAGAACGATCGCTTCAATGATTATTTCCATTTGTATGAAAGTATAATAGACCGAGTATGAGAATATCAGTTATTACAGTGACTTGGAATAGTAGTGCCACTCTGCAAGATACAATGCAAAGTGTCCTCTCGCAGTCATATCCCGACATCGAACATGTTATTGTAGACGGAGCATCGACAGATGGCACTATGGATATTGTGAAAAGGATGGAGCCCCTATATGAAGGACGCCTGCACTACGTAAGTGAAAAGGACAAAGGTCTATATGATGCAATCAATAAGGGCATCGCTCTTGCCAGCGGTGATGTGGTGGGTATTCTCAATAGTGATGATTTCTTTACCGACAATAATGTACTCGCCAAGGTGGCTGACGCATTTGTAGAAGATAAGAGTTTAGACGCAGTGTATGGTGACATTCATTTCGTTCGTGGAGACAATTTGCAGAAATGCGTGCGTTACTATTCTTCCAAACATTTTCATCGCAGATACATGAGGATGGGATTCATGCCAGCGCATCCTTCGTTTTATTGTAGGAAAAGTGTATATGAGAAATATGGTAATTACAACTTGTCCTACAAGATTGCCGCTGACTTTGAATGTCTACTTCGCCTTATGTTTATTCATCAAATACACACAAAATACCTGCCGATGGATTTCGTGACGATGCGGACTGGTGGTGTCTCTACAAGTGGCTGGAAGAG
>CAVABU010000112.1:0-8506 GCA_963586965.1 Gemmiger formicilis | reverse complement strand
CGATGGACGTGATGCAAGCGATGCGGCCAGATTCCTTCCTTTCCGCCAACCAGTTAAAGGCTGCATCCACCATCCGCACAAATCCCAAGCCGTTGGTCTCCACGGTCTTCATCTCCTTCTCCATGTCGAGCGAATTGTTTTGCCAACCGATGCCCGAGCTATGGAAGTATAGGTCCATGCCACCAAGTTGGTCGATGAGTGCTCGCAGATGGTTGGGAGCATCGGGCGATGTGATGTCTATCTGCTGATAGCACACAATCCCTTCGTGGCTCTGCTTCACGTCTTCCAATCTATCGACTCTTCTTCCGGCAATGCCTACTTGCCAACCACGCTCCGCCAGGAGCGTGGCAACTTCCATTCCGATGCCAGATGTGGCACCCATCACAATGGCTTTTCTATGTGACTGCATCATAACTTTTCTGCCGTTTCGTTTTTGCATTAAAATGCGATTTGTGTACTTTTCGAGTGTAAAGATATACAATAATGTGGGAAGTGCAAAATGTTAATCCCCTTTTGGAAAGGCAAAAACGAAACTTTTGCTATCATAAAGCATGTCTTATAAGTGCGAAATCATGCCTCATATGCGGAAAATGTATAGCTTTGCACAAAATAGGTGTTAAGAATGTGTAGAATATTACATTTGGAACGTTAGTATTTTGGAAGTCAAAATATTGTGATGATATTCTCAATTGTTGTCGTTTTTATTTGGTATGATTAATAAAATTGGTACTTTCGTCGAAAGTTTTAAGTATAACTAATAAAAAGGAGGCTTATGATTCAACTTATAACCCGGCCAACATATACAAAGCGCATATCTCCCTTCGTCAACAAGAACATCATAATGGTGCTCACTGGCCAACCCCGAGTGGGCAACAATTATCCCAAGTATGTGGTGAGCCTGGACGA
The DNA here is from genome assembly GCA_963586965.1 of Gemmiger formicilis. Lineage (GTDB taxonomy): Bacteria > Bacteroidota > Bacteroidia > Bacteroidales > Bacteroidaceae > Prevotella. The sequence continues at coordinate 7,600 of CAVABU010000112.1, read as the reverse complement.
ATGGACCAGCGGAAGCAGCGTGGACGGCATCAAGCACGTGCATCTCGGTGAATTCCTTAAGATGTAAGTCATTTTCGGCACATGGTATAATTGACATGCATCTCTAATGCACGTCCTGATAATCTTTTGGTATATCTACAAAAATCGAGTAAGAAAGACTCCTATTATAACAATGGTGTCATATAAATAGGGAGATAGGTGATACCATCCACCACCTTATAGTCGGCTGCATGTAAAACAGTAGGAGATGTCATATACTCACCAAACTTCTTTATACACTTTGTTAGAGAAGATAATGTATAGTTCTTTCCACTTTTCACCTCTATCGGGCGGATATTATGACGACTGGTCACTCTTTCTTTTTGGAGCAAAAAGTCGATTTCCATACGTTCTTCTGCTTCTTCTGACGACTTACTATAGAAAAAGAGTTTGTTGCCACTTGCTGTTAGCATTTGTGCCACGATATTCTCAAGGAGCATCCCTTCGTTCACCTCCAGTTTTCCAAAGAGCAACTTCTGATAAATCTCGGAAGAAACAAGACCTTTTTCGTCAAAGGCGTGGCTAATCAACAAACCTGTATCATTCATGTAGCACTTCAGTGTAGTGCGGTCTTCATTCATCTTCAGTCCTATGTTCGGCTCTGTAGAATTGTAGCAAATATTGATAACTTTTGCGTCCTTCAACCAAAAGAACGCATCGTCCCAATCACGGTATTTAGAACCAGGCTTAAGGGCAGACAGACGGAACTTCTTTTCGTGCTTAGAGAGCTGAGGAGGTATCTGGTCAAAGACAGACACCACCTTGTCTGCTATCTCACCAGCATAATTGAAGATGTCATTCCGATAAATCGTCAATACATCACGTTTTGCTATATCTACGGCATCAAAATCTTTAGTTTCTACATACTTTTTGACAGCTTGTGGCATTCCTCCGACTATCATATAAAGGCGGAAAGCATCCATAGCCTGACGATGAAAAGCCTGCCCCATCGGCTTCTGTTCTGCATACATTTTACGTATCAAGTCCATGAGCATATCGTTACCAGTAGCCCATAGAAATTCTTCAAAGTCCATGGGATACATCTGTATTGGACGCTCTTCCGATGGGAGTACGATACCCTGTGTGTTTTTCTTGATGCTTACCAATGAACCTGTTTCTATGTAGTCATATCTGCCGTCTGCTACCAAGAACTTGATGGCGGCTCTTGCTCTTGGGCACAACTGCACCTCATCAAAAATGATAAGCGACTTGCGCTTATAGAGTCTCACCTTGTAGTGCTGACTCAGATAGAGAAACAACATATCAAGGTCTTCTAGATATAGGTCAAACCAGTCTCTGACCATCTGTGGAGCTTTGTTGAAGTCGATGAGGATATATGACTCGTATTCGTTCTTGCCAAACTCCTCTACGATATAACTCTTGCCTATGCGCCGTGCTCCCTCTACGAGTAGTGCCACTTCGCCATGTCTTTTCTCCTTCCAATCAAGGAGTTGCTGATATATTTTACGCTTCATGTTCGTTGCCTTACACCTTTTTGAGATTTTTCATAAGGTATATCATACACCTTTTTGAGATTTTTCTACAATGCAAATATACACCTTTTTGAGATTTTCTACAAGTTACTATAGGAAAATAATCGATAATTGATAAGTGAATTGGTGTTTCTGATTAATCAATAAGCGATAGTAGTTACTAATCGTCCCCGCTTAGCTCCTCAAGAAATGTAGTGAGGGCAAAGCGGGGACGCTTCGTTTTTATGGGTGGTAAATAATTGGACACACCCTCTTGTAACTGATTGCGCTTATTAATCGCAATCGTAGGTGTAGTCGGCTGTGCCGTCAGTATTTTGTGGCCAACCGGGGTTCTGATAGATGATGCTATTGGAGGTCACACCACCGCCAGTGATGAGGAATTCGCTTATTGGAATTGGCTCCAGATAGTGCTGCTTCGGGAAGTTATAGCCTCCGTAAGCCACTGATGTGGAACTGATCTGCAGTGGGCGCATATATTTGGATACGCTGCTCTGTGACACCAATTCCTCTGAACGCTGGCTTGCACTATACATATTATACATCTCGTCCCACAGGTTAATGCCCTCTGGCTGATAGTCCACCATGTTGTCAAGACTGCGCCAACGCTTCAAGTCGTCCAATCGCAGACCCTCAGCTATCAGTTCGCATCGGCGCTCGCGACGTATGCTATAAAGTGTTGCGTCCACTGTCTGTCCGTGAGAGTATACACCAAGGTCATTCTCCTTTGTCACGTCCGTAGCCGCGATGGTCTTTTGGTAGTCCTCGTCTATGCCAGCACGCTTGCGCAGAGCACGCCAGTAAGTGTCGCATTTGCCACCCAGTTGACCATAGCGCTCGTAGTAAGCCTCTATGTAGTCAAGATAGCACTCGCCTGCGCGGAATATTGGCACTGCCGTAGTGCACTTATACTGTTCCTGTTGCTTAGAGTCAGAGCTACACCATTTCTGCAACTCATAACCCGTGGTAGCCTTCTCACGTCCACTATTGTAGATGGCAGGACGATGATAGTAGACTGTGTCGTTGACATATTTGCCACCTTCTTGGCGGGTGTTTATGATAGATCCCGCAGCACGCACCGAACCCGTGAGTCGTGGGTCACGATTCTGAAACTCGTAATAGCCTATGACATCACCCTGATACCCCGAACCTGTAGCATAGATGGGCAGTCCGCTTGTCATCAAGAAAGTGTTGACAAGGGCACGGGTGGCATTACATCCGCCACCATTCTTTAGATATGCCGAACAACTATGAGCCAACACACCATTCTGATAATAGCGAGCGAGTATCACCTCGTCATTGTCGCCGAAAGCATCCGTTGCTACAAACATGCTCTGATAGTCAGCATCAAGTTGTCTTGCATCAGCCACCTGCTGGGCTGCATTGATAGCCTCGTCGAGGAAGAAGTTTACCTCTGCCTCTGCCGAACCAGCCTTAAATGTGAAGTCTGGCCATGTGGTCTTGCCTGGCCACTTGCTATTGCCTGGCACGAAGCATGTGCCGGCGTGATAACGCTCCCATGTGCCCTCATAGAGAGCCACGCGAGCCTTGAGAGCCAGGGCAGCGTCACGGCAGATACGTCCAGACTCAGGAGCCTTTGCCTGCAGATACGATACCGCCGTATCGAGAGTGCAGAGGATGAAGCGAGCCACTTCATTGCGAGGGTCACGCTTGCTTCTTGCTGTCAGCACCGACTGGTCGTCAGGCATCATCTCTGTGATGATAGGCAGGTCGCCAAAGTTGCGTAGCAGACGGAAATAGTCATAGGCGCGCAGGAAATATCCTTCACCCAGATAGTGCTTCTGCATGGCATCATTCTCATCCAAGATGCCAGCCTGCATGTTAGAGCGGGTCTTGTTGATGAAATAGTTAATCGAACGGAGATTAGAAAAGTTCCACTCCGAACTTGCTATCTGCACCGTCTTCTTGTCACCCTTATAGAATAGCGACTGAGCCGACGACGCACACTGGTTATCGCTCGTCACGTCCTCAGAGTAGAGGCCACCCCAGAGTTCGTTATTCTTAGGCAACACACTGTAGAGGTCATTGACGAATATCTTCAGGTCGTCGGCACTCTTGAAGTAAGTATTCTCATTACCGAAGTCAAGCGGTTCGCGCTCCAGGAAACTGTTGCACGAAGCCAACAATGTGGCAGTAGCCGCTATACATAGATATTTTATCTTTTTCATCTGTATGTTTCGTTTGGTAAGTTCTTTTATATTGTAAGGTCTTTAGAACGTTATCTCAATACCTGCCGAGAATGTGCGATACTGTGGATAAGTCTTACCTGCACCATACTCGTCAGAGTTGCTTCCGATGGCTTCTGGGTCGAAGATGCGCAGTTTGGTCCATGTGAGCAAGTTCTCGCCAGAGAAGTATATGCGTCCCTTCTTTATCCACTTTGACAGTTTGGTGTTTTGTGGCAAGTTGAATCCTATCTGCAGGTTCTTCAGTCGCAGATAACTTGCATCCTGCAGGAAGCGGTCGCACGTTTGGATGTTGTTTTGGTCTATACGCAGACGTCCGTAGTAGGAGTCGAGGTTAGCACCGAGAGTAGAACCCGCATAGCGGAAGTAGTCCAAGTGGTCAGTGTAGAGCGAACGCTGCCACTCACGGGCGAATCCAAAGAATGTGGCACTACCGCTGAAGAAGAAGTCACGCTTGCCAATGCCCTGGAAGAATGCACGCACGTCTATCCATTTCCACTGCGCTGTGAGTGTGAAACTGTAGGCATAGTGTGGCGTAGTGTTGCCTATCACCTTCAAGTCGCCGTGGTCATCGAGAGTCTCGCTACCCTTGTCCACCTTACCATCATTGTTGAGGTCACGATACATCAGGTCGCCGCCTCCCCACTTGTCGCCGATGGCGCTCTGAGAGTGCTTAGCCAGATACTCATACATCTCAGCATCACTCTTTGCGATGCCCACTACCTCGTAGCCCCAGATGTCACCATATTTCTTTCCCTCATACCATCCGCTGATCTTATTGTCAGGCGAGTCATACTTAGTGATGAGAGTGTTGTAGTCACTCAGTGTGGCAGAGATGCTATAGCTGAAATCCTTACCGATGCGGTCACGCCAGCCGATCTCTATTTCCCATCCGCGTGTGCGCATCTCCGCATTGTTGGTCTTCGGAGCGCTTGCACCATAGAGGGCACTCAGAGCGTTGGCAGGACCCACCATGTCTTTGGTGGTGCGCTGATAGTAGTCAAATGATCCCGTCAGTCTATTGTTGAGGAATCCCCAGTCCACACCAAAGCCTAAGTTCTCGATGCGCTCCCATGTCAGCGACACCGAGTAAGGAGAATACATAGGCAGTGTTGTGGCCTGCTTGCCATCGAGCATCACCTTGCCCGGATAGGTGTTCATCTGCTGATAGTAAGGATAGAAAGATGTGGTGTTCTGGTTGCCAAGTGTGGCATAAGAAGCACGAATCTTCAGATATTCAAATCCAGCCTTTGCCAATGGCTTCCAGAATGGTTCCTCTGCCACGTTCCATCCCAACGACACTGATGGGAAATATCCCCAACGCTGATTTGTGGGGAATCGTGAAGCACCATCCGCACGCAGGTTAGCCTCCAGCATGTAGCGGTTAGCATAATTATAGTTTACACGTCCGAAGAAACCCAGTGAAGACCATTCTCCATTCTTAAATGAAGACAGAGTCGTATTGCCAGCACCCTCGCCCAGGTCAGCGTCAGTAGTGGCGAAGCGGTCTATCTTTCGGTGATAGTATTCGCTCTGCTCACCGAGCAGGAAGGTGAAGTTGTGCTCGCGTCCGAGTTTGAGGTTGTAGTCAGTATAGACATTCGTACTGAAATAGTTGATGCGTGTCGTGGCATTCTCATGATAAGTTTCGCCAGCGGCAGGTTGCACAGAGAATGATCCATCACTATTGATGGTGTGCTTGGCGCTCACACCCTCCAGCACGAGGATGCTCTCCGATTCGCCACTTGGCTTGTGCACTGTCACAGGCAGGAAGTCGCGCGAGTAAGGATTGCGCTCCGTACGACTGTTGAGTTCAGCGTGCAGTTTCCAGTTCTTTATCGGCTCGATCACGATATTAGCCTGATTATAGAGCTGACGTGTCTTAGTGTCCTGTCGTCCACCCTTGAGCATAGACGGGATGAGCGACTCGCCAGAGTATTCGCCGTTAGGCAGGATGGTCACGGCGAGAGGAGCGCGTCGTCCGAGGTTGTGATAGAATAGACTATTGAGAGCTGACGGTTTGTCATTGTCGATGTCTATGTAGCGAGTAGACCAGTTCACGGTGAGCCACTTAGTAAACTTATATCCCAGTTTGCCGTTGAATGTCATACGTCTATACTTCTCGTCAGCATAATTGAAAAGTCCCGTCTGTCCCATATAGTTGGCCGAAGCATAGTAGGTGAGGCCCTTGTATCCACCATTGAGTGTCACATTGTGCTCCTGTGAAGTCGTGTGATTCTTCAGATAAGTGTCATACCAGTTGGTATTGCCAAACGCCATCTGATTAGATTTCCACTTGTCATCATTCTCATAAGCCTCAGTGCCATATTCCAGTTCGCCACGCTGATAAGCCAATATCTTGTTGAGTTGTGACTTACCGAAAGGTGCCGTACCACCAGTGTTGGTGTAAGCATCATTCACCATAAGAGCGAAGGTGTAGCTATCCACAGGGTTAGGCACGCTGATAGGTTGCTTCACGTTGACATTGCCACGATAGTTGACGCTAAATCCCTTCTTACCACTTTTCGTAGTGACGAGGATGACACCAAAAGGAGCACGCGAACCATAGATGGAAGCCGAGGCACCGTCCTTCAGCACGGAGATGTTTTCTATATCATTAGGGTTGATGGTCGAGAGGTCACCCTCCATGCCGTCGATGAGCACCAGTGGTGATGAACTCGAACCTTCGCCTATCGAACCGATACCGCGGATGTTGATATTCATCTCAGTGCCCAAGCCACCGCCTGAGTCATTGGAGATGTTAAGACCTGCGATTGTTCCCTGGAGACCTTGCACCGCATTAGTGATAGGGCGGTCAGTGAGCACATCGCTACCGATGGTCTTCACCGCACCTGTGGCGTTGACCTTCTTCTGTGTGGCAAAACCCACGATCACCGTCTCCTCCAGCATGTTGGCTATAGGTTTCAGCGTGATGGAGAAGTTGCGCTTGTTGCCCACCTTCTGCGACCACTCCTCATAGCCTATGTAGGATATCTGTAGCACTGATGAAGCGCCAGCTACCGACAAAGTAAACTTACCATCCATGTCGGTGATGGTGGCAGACTTAGAGTCTTTCACGCGCACTGTAGCGGCAGGCACACCCTCGCCATTCTCGTCTATCACCACGCCAGTCACCTTTATCTGGGCGAGAGCGGGCAGAGAGAGCAGTACGCAGCATATTATGAGAAAATACTTTTTCATATTGTGTATATTGTCTTGTGTGAATATAAGGTTGTCAGTGTGTTAGCATTCCTTCCACTTGCCAGTGTCAGTCACGCTCGCCGCTTTGTCTGAAGTTGAGTCGCACCAGCACCGTGCTGTCATTGGTCATGATGTCTTGCACGGCTGTCACGGCGCGCTTCTTATTGCGATTGCGCAGTGTGCGGAAGTACACATAGCCGTCACCGCCACCCGATGTCGATGTCGAACCCGTGAGCAGATTGTAATTGAAATACCACTGCGCCTTGCCTCCGCTTGATGGCACAGGAGCTTTCCACTGAGCGTTGCTCTTCAGGCTGATGGTGAAGGTGTCGGCTGCAGCAGGAAGCATCACCACCTCATATTCGCTAAACTTTGCCGTAGTGTTGCCATCATACCATGTGGTGTCCGCCTTTATCTGCAGTTTGCCGTCGGCACCTATGACGGGGTTGCCATTGGCATCCTTCACTGTGTCATTCTTTATTGACGAATACTGATAGGTGGAGTCGATGGAGCGTAGCAGTCTCAGTTCGGCAGAGAATCCTCCCGTAGAGACAATCTGTGGCTCCACTTCGAGTGTCGACTTCAGGCTGAAGTCGCCAGGATTGGTGGCAGCATCCTTGTCGCATGAGGCTATAGCCAAGCCTCCCATTGCGAGAAGTGCCA
>CAVABU010000111.1:0-8640 GCA_963586965.1 Gemmiger formicilis | reverse complement strand
CCATAGTAGGCGAAGCGTCCTCGCTTTGCCCTTAGGAGGTACGGCGCCCTCGCCGTACCCTCGCAATCAGGAATATCTCAATAGCGGTCTCTTTCTTGAGATGGTACGGCGAGGCGCCGTACCTCCTACTCTACCTTCTTGAGAACGGTTGCAGCGGGGACGCTGCAACTACTAATGTTTCCATTTTTTATAGATGGCGCCAGCCATAGTAGGCGAAGCGTCCTCGCTTTGCCCTTAGGAGGTACGGCGCCCTCGCCGTACCCTCGCAATCAGGAATATCTCAATAGCGGTCTCTTTCTTGAGATGGTACGGCGAGGCGCCGTACCTCCTACTCTACCTTCTTGAGAACGGTTGCAGCGGGGACGCTGCAACTACTAATGTTTCCATTTTTTATAGATGGCGCCAGCCATAGTAGGCGAAGCGTCCTCGCTTTGCCCTTAGGAGGTACGGCGCCCTCGCCGTACCCTCGCAATTATTTCATGCGCTTTAGAACGGAATAAGCATCATAGAGTCCGAGTTCTCCAGCCTTGCTCAAGTCTTTGGCAGCAGACGCCTTGTCGCCCTGTGCGTGATAGAGCAACCCGCGATTATAGTAAGCCTCAGCCATGTGAGGCTCTATCTTTATGGCATGCGTATAGTCTTCGATAGCGCTACCCGTATTGCCCAACGACACATGAAGTGCGGCACGATCATAATAGAGGTAGGCATTCTCTGGTGCGAGGCGGATGGCCTTATCAAAGTCACCCATCGCCTTCACGGTCTTCAGACGTGCGTCAATACCCTGCGAGAGATTGAAATTATTCATCATGGTCTGGCACACACCTCGTTGCCAATATGCCATCATGAGGGTGCTGTCATTTTGTATGACCACATCAAGGTCGGCGATGGCATCGGGATAGTTTTGTAGCACCGTGTAAGCCACGGCTCTCTGCATGAGATGCCTGTTGGCCACTGCACCTCTGCCTGTCGAAGCAATATCTGAAGAGAGGGAGTCGACGAGGGCAAACGCAGACGATGTGGCATCCGCACCGAGACCGAGGTTGCCACATGCCACATATATATTATGGCGCAGAGGGCGATGTGCATTAAACTTCTCCACATCGCGGTCGAAAGCCTGGTAGGACTTCATGCCGTTGGTGTAAGGATAGAGCGAGAGAAGAAACATCGGACGATAGTCCATGGTCACGCTGCGATTTTGTATACGTCCACGATATTCGCTCTGATATTCAGGTGAATCCTGTATATCCTCCACGACGATGGACGAATATTTGTCGGGATCGATCTCCTCACGCTTGCGCATCGCCTTGACCTTGCTTGCAGACCAGCGCGGTTGGATACCGATATGCTTATCCATCTGTGCCTTGAAGATGCGAAACTCGTCCTTCTCCGCCTGCGCATTCATGCCCAGACGGCGATAGCATTTGGCACGATTGTCGAGGCCTACCCAGAAGTTGGGGAATTGACTTATCACCTTGGAGTAATCTCTGATGGCACCACGCAGGTCGCCAGTGCGGTCACGCAAGAGGGCACGATTGAAGATGGCCATGACATTATCCGGCTCCATCTCTATGACATAGTCGAAATCCGTTATGGCATCATTGTCGGCACCGAGTTGCATGCGTAGCAGACCGCGGTTGTAGTGTCCAAGGAAATTATTGGGATCAAGGTCGAGCGCCGTGTCATAATCGCTCATGGCACCACGCAGATTGTTGGTATTGAGGCGTGCCAAGGCACGATTGATATAGCTTGGCACATGTTTCGGACGGAGATGGATGGCTTTAGACAAGCAGGTGTCGGCTGATGACCACTCCTTACGAGTGAGATGCACGGCAGCACGTGTCATCCATGTGTTGCCGTCATAAGGATCTACTTCAAGCGACTTGTCGAGCCAGCGTGCAGCCTCCGTGGTGTCACACTTTTGGAGATATATCTCCGCCTTCAGGGAATAGGCGTTAGCAAACTGTGACCACTTGCGATTGATGGTGTCTATCTGGTGTAGTGCCGTGTCATAGTGCTTGAGATTGTATTCGCAGATGGCACGATTATACCAGTAGTTTTGTTGTGTGGGGTTGATCTTGATTGCTGCTGTATAGTCCTTGACAGCATCCTCATATTTCTCCTGACGTATGCGGGCTATGGCACGGAGGTCGTAGATGGCATCGATATAAGGATTGAGCTGGATGGCATGTGTGGCGTCGTCTTCAGCTCCAGCAAAGTCCTCAAGATAAAACTTTGCCACACCACGCAATTGCCAAGGTTGATAGAGCTGCGGACGCAGTGAAATGATCTGATTGAAATACTGTATGGAGAGGACATAGTCTTCATAGTGAAGAGCTATCTCTCCACTGGTCAGCATTCTGTCAATGTTGAATTGTGCATGGGCATTCACACCCATCACAAAGCAACATATATACAATAGAAATCTTTTCACCCGACAATATATGACGTCCTCTGCTTAAGGATGTCTGAACTTGCATTTATATCTGCACGAGAAACGTCCCTGCAGAAATGTCTTCAGTTTATTCTTGACGAGTTGTTTTCTCAGTGGAGAAAGTCTGTCAGCAAAGACCACGCCCTCAAGATGATCAAACTCATGCTGTATGACGCGTGCCAGATAACCATCGACCCACTCTTCGTGCTCTTGGAATTCTTCATCCATGTATTTCACACGTATGCGTGTGGGACGTGTGACACGCTCTTGGAGACCAGGCAGCGAGAGACAGCCTTCCTCCATGGTATCCTTGTCTTGGTCATCATATTCGAGGATGTGACCATTGATATACACTTTCTTGAAATCCTTATATTCGGGCATATCTTCCGAGAGCAGATCGAGGTCGATCACTACCACGCGGATGTCCTTGCCCACCTGTGGAGCTGCCAGTCCGATGCCCTCCGACTGTGCCAGAGTATCCCACATATCGGCGATAAACTTGCTCAATTCGGGATAGTCGGCAGTGATGTCTTGTGCTGTCTTGCGCAAGACAGGCATGCCATATATGTAAATAGGTAATACCATGTATGTGTGTTATATTTTCTTGCTTCTCATCCAGTCCTGGAGTATTATCGTGGCACTTATCTCATCGACCAGTGCCTTGTCAGCGCGACGCTTCTTGCCAAGTCCTGCATCCAGCATCGCCTGGTGTGCCAAGACTGAGGTGAAGCGCTCGTCATAATACTCGATAGGTATCGTCTGATGGTTTTTCCATCTATTATAAAACTGCTGGACGCGGGCGAAATTTTCGCTCGGTTGTCCGTTGGTTTGTACAGGCTTTCCTATTATCACGCGCTCCACACTCTCACGAGAGATATAGTCCACGAGATAGTCATAGAGTGTAGACGTGGGAACAGTCACCAGTCCGCCAGCAATGATTTGTAGCGGATCGGTGACTGCTAGACCTGTGCGTTTCTTTCCGTAGTCTATAGAAAGTATGCGTGCCACTGACTGTTACTTCTGGAAGAGCAACCAAGCGTCGGCATACTTCTCTCTCAACTGATTGCGTGAAGACACAGCGTCTGACTTAGAGTCAAAGCTTGATGCCACCACACGATACATATTTCTTGCGGAATTGTATGCTATACGTGAATCGTAACCAGAAGAGCGAAGAGTCTTAGCCAGTCCTTCAGCGTTTGCCTTGAGGCTGAAAGAGCCCACCACGACGCTGTAGCTCTTAAGTGCAGCTCCGTCTACCACCGAGAGCTCCTCAGTGCGTACGCTCTCCTCCTTAGCAGGAGTAGTCACCACGGTTGTCTTTGTAGCAGGAGTTTCCACCATAGGAGTCACCACAGGAGTTTCCACTACAGCCTCAGTCTGTGCGGTCGCAGTCTCGGAAGCCTTTGCCTTCTCATAAGCTTTTTTGTAAGCGCTCTCTGATGACTTACAACTTGTGAATGCCATTACGAGAGCCATGCTGGCACAGATCACGATACTTTTCTTCATAATAATGATATGTTATTTCGTTACAGTTTAATTGATTGTTGGGTGCGAAGATACTAATAATCTTACAAATAACGACAAGCAGATGGCATATTCTGCGCATAAAGTTTGTTAAATCGCTATTTTTCGCAAGATATCTCTTGCAAATACCAAAACTTTGCTTACTTTTGCAATATTATAATTTAAACATTCAAATTATGAAGACATTAGGCTATTTAGGCGCTTTCATTGGCGGTGCCATTGCAGGTGCAGCTCTCGGTGTTCTCATCGCACCGGAAAAGGGATCTGATACTCAGAAGAAGCTCGTGGACACAATAGATGATTTCTGCAAGAAGCACAACCTGAATCTTTCTAAGAAGCAGGTGAGTGACCTCGCAGACGACATCCAGGAGGCTACTGACACTGAGGCTTAAGTCACACTGACACGATGCGTCACGACAGACACAGCAGAGAGAAGACATAAAGAGAGGACGTACAATGTTTAGCAACGACCGCAACATAGAGACCATAGCGCAACTGGTGGAGGAACTGAAGAGATATCTTTCCCTCAAGGGAGAGTATATCAGACTCAACATCGTGGAGAAGGCTGTAAGGCTCATCACTGCGATAGCCATCATGGTGATATTCTTCGTGCTGTTTCTATTGGCTCTGACCTATTTCTCTTTCGGAGCGGCATATGCCATGGCGACAGTCATGGGCTATACGACGGCATTCTGCATCGTTGGCGCTTTTTATGTCCTTCTGTTTATCTTGTGTGTCATATTCCGCAAAAAACTAATAGAAAGACCACTGGTGAAATTTCTTGCCAGCATATTGATGGAGTGATATGGTAGATAGAAACGATTACAGTTCGCTCAGCGACATCATGCGCAGAAAGGCCCAACTGAAGGATAGCCTGACTGCTAACGAGAAACGGATTGGCACGCTATGGAAATCTCTATTCCAGCAGGATAAGCTCAAGACCAATAGTCCGTCGATGAAGCTCGCTAATATCATCTCCACAAGTGCAGGACTGCTTGATGGCGCACTATTAGGATGGAAGTTATACAGACGCTTCGTGAAGTGACAATACAAAAAAGACCCGACAGCCACATAGGCCATCGGGTCTTTTTTGTATTTCACTATACTTTTATATCGCTACAGAACAAACATACTGTTCGCTGACATAAGTCTTGATGTCATCTTTGCCACATTCCTCGAGCACACGCTTCATTCCACCACTGATACCTGTACCCGTCTTCTTGAGCACAGCCTCTTTCTTCGTCCACAGGATAGTGAAGTCGAGGTCCACTTGCTCGCTTCGCTCCAAGCGTTGCCACTCCTCATCGCTGAGAATATGTCGCGCCAAGGTTTCCTTATAACGTCCCCTGCGCTCTACGTCTACACCCACCTCACGATTGGCTATCACGCAAGCCACCGCCTGCTGGCAATGACTGATATTGAAGTAAATGTCGGGATGATGAGTAAGTCGAGGTTTACCTTGCTCGTTATACACAAACTCTATCTCATCCTCCACATGAAAGTCCTGTCGCAGTGCCGTCATGAGCAGAGTAAATGCCATCACGCTCTCACGCCTCACACCATCACTCTTCATCGCGAGCACCTTCTCGCGTCGCCACTGAGGCAACGACTGCATCAGTCGCTCCACCTCTGACATCGGCACGCTCTGTATATCCTCTATCAGATACACCTTGGCACCACACCACTGGAATGACTTGACGTTCACGTCAGTTAAAATCTTATTTGGCATCCACGTTATTTACAAGCTCTTAATCAAGAACTCTATAAATTCATCTTTGACATTGGAGATTTCGCCTTTATCATAAATAGTGAGCAAGGTCACGTTAAGACCATCCTCACTCACCTCCATAATTATTCCTCCTCGTCAAGTTCTTTCAAGAAATCATCGATACTCTGAAGTTTCCTTCCAACTTGGCAAGCCTCACTTCTTGCAAAGCTCTTGTCAAGCTTTCCTTGACATAAGCTTGCTGCTTCTGCGTCTTAGTCAAAGCAGGTTCCTTCACCACAGACGTGGAAACCACTCCCCGAAGCATATTAATGGCCTTACGAATATTCTGCAGAGGTTGGTTATTGTCAACCGTAACTAATATCTGTTCCATAATCTTTTCCTTCTAAACGTTAAAAAAATGAATTCCATTGCGAAGATACATCATTCCCCTCACACCTCCAAACTTATTGTCACGTTTTGATAAAAGAGTACAAAAAGAATGTGTGTATATCCGTGAGTTCCGTTTAAGTTCCGCGGATAAAGATTTCCGTGATTTCTGTGCTTTGCTTTTGACTTTCCCTTCGGCCAGCGACCGTTGGTTCTGTGGGAGATTCTGCTACACACTTGCTTGACAATCCAAGATTTGAGTATGCATCAAGTCCAAAAACATCAGTCTTGTATAAATCGGGGTATCACTTTCAGGAAAATGCTGTCCCTCACGCTCCAAGTCCTCCGTGGCATAAAGGTACTTAAACTTATTGCGCTCATAAAAACGAAGCACCCTTTCTTGGTTGTAAGCATCAACCACCAAGAATCTACACCCCGTTTTGTTATCCTCTTGGATAAACCAAGTCTTGATAAAGTTCATCACTTGCTGCCCTACAAAGTATTCCTTACCTTGGTATTTTCTATTGACACCAAGTCTTCCTAGCAACACGGCAGGATATGTACGCAAATGCTTCTGTCCAGGAACAGTCCGTTGCACTTTATTCACAGAAGGCTTAGGTATGAAAGTCGTCTTCACGCTATCATTAGAGACAGTAAAGAAAGCTACAATTTCAGAAAACTCACCTTCATTATTGACAAAGCAATAAGTTTTTCCTAACCGTTCCTGTGCATACAACAAGGCATTGTGATGAAAGAAGTCCTCCAAGTCTTTGTCTCCTTCCGTCTCACCACAACAAAAAGACAAAGATGCGAGTTCAGCTGTCAAAGGCATAAAATCGCATCTTTCCAAAATATCATATTTAAAATTACTCACCTCGTTGATGCTTTAATGAGGAAGTTTTACTTTTACTGTCTTAGAGCGTTCCATCATACGATGGATAGCCTCCTGTGCTCCGCTTGGAACCACGGTCGTAGCCAAGTGTCTGCTATTCTCCGCAATTTCCATAAAGCGTTCAGCAACCTGTCCTGTCAATACAGGAATTGTTTTTATTGCTATTGCCATAATTTTCTTTTTTTATACTATACACTCCTTCCACTTGCAAAGATACGCTTTTATCCTGAAACCACTAAGAAAATCAAGCAGAAAAATGCTGAATTCATAAAACATCCGTGCCTTCCGTGAAACTTGCGATGCTTGATGAACACCTCTGATTATTAATAATGTGTGAATAATTGACTTTCACTTCGTACGTCGAACGTTGTTTCGTGGTTGATTCATGATCATTCGTGTCAGAATAACATCCGTATATTGGCTTTCCCTTCGGCCACCGAACGTTGGTTCCGTCTAAGTTCCGCGGATAAAGATTTCCGTGCTTTACTTCCCGTTAGTCAGTGGGTCTACGACAAGTCTCCGTGCTATCTGTGGGAGATTCTCCAGAAGAAATGCCATGTTCTGAATATCGGCTCGCTCAGAGCCTCGGCAGGATAATATCTCACGAAGTGCATATTCCTCCATATTTTCAGAAAATACTTCCGCGCCATGCCCTGCTGCGTAAAGTGTCCATACTTAGAAAAGTGTTTCCCAAAGTTACCTCCATCCAGTATCTCCGATAGCAGCAATTTCCCACGCTTCTCATCCTTCGGCACAATCATTTGTTCAGAAGACAATCCCAGCACCTTATGAAGCACCCACATCACCGCCCCAGCAAAGTTCCATAGTCCAAGCCTTTTCAATTCAAGTTGCAACGCAGCCCTATCCGTGTATTCCGTGCTTTCCGTGTTCGAACCCTCCAAGCACCGAACAGATGTGCTTCCGTCTATATTGGCTTTCCCTTCGGCCACCGACCGTTGGTTCCGTCTAAGTTCCGCGGATAAAGAATTCTGTGATTTCTGTGCTATCTGTGGGAGACTCTTAATCACATAGTAGTAATCAATAATCTGTCTGAGACCAATCCCTTCATCAAAGAAGTGGTGATACAGATGGCACAGCTGATAAATCGCATTAAAAGTAGCTGTAGGCACAGTAATCGCCCCAGCCCCATCAGGCAGACTTACCACATTCGAACATTGCAAGTCCGAATTACGAGAGAACCACTTTTGTAATCGACGATTGTAGATAGCATTGTTCATCACACAAGGAAAGAAATGCAGTTCCACAGGCACCCCGTCCACCGAAGTTTCCAAATGGTGATACCGTATATCATCCCCAAGCTCAAAATGCCCCTTGGCATATTCTATTATCTGCGCCCGAGAAGCATTCACCCACACATCAACATCGCCAGGAGTCCTCGAATAAGGATTTGGATACATCACCGCATTCCCCTGTCCTTTCAAGATGCAGCATCTCACCCCATCACCACGTAGTTGCGCATAGAGTTTCCCTGCCACAACATTCACCTTCATGTTCTGCCGTCGAATCTGTTGCGCCTTTCCCATCCATAGCATCAGCAAATCCTCGCCAATAGGATTCTGCTTCAAGTCCGAGGGATATTCACGACCAATTCTCTCAATCCCATCGAAGCAAAACCCGAGCAACGCCTGTTTGGATGCAAACGCAAAGAGTTGCCGCCAGTCCATCCCGGCGACAACT
>CAVABU010000110.1:0-8662 GCA_963586965.1 Gemmiger formicilis | reverse complement strand
CGAAGACTTCCAAAGGCATATAGTTCAGCTACGTCTTCGATAGGAATAAAGCGAGGCTGTGCCTTTACTTCTTCGTTGTCTTCATTCAGCGTTATGGGAGTAAATTTCAATGTGTTGTCCTTACGCTCCATGATGCCAGGATTGAACAAATAGAAAGTACGTTTCATTCTTCCTCCTCCTTTTCGTTAGTGTAACAAAACTCGAAATAACTGCAATTCTTACAAATGCCCTTTTTAGTGAGTGGAGGACATGTAGGCAGGGCTATGGCATCAGCAATGTCGCCTTTCATCTGTCTGATTTCCTCGCGGTCGATATCGCTCAAAACAATCTCCTCCGTCTTGTGCAGCAAAGGATATTCAAGTATACCCGTAACACCAGTTATGCCGTGTAGCTCAAAGACATACATATAGTACTTGAGTTGCCTTTCATGTGCATGGTCAACCTTATTGGATTTCTTTATCTCGTGTATTACTTTTCGTTTAGCGTCATAGTAGTCTACCTTTATCCCGTCTATCTCCACCTCCTCATAGCGTGAACTACGCTGAGGGTAACTTGACTCATGCACCAGTTTTCCTTCATAGACCAAGTCTGACTCTTGTTCCATGTTGATGCCGTTGGCAAATAGCCATAGTTTGCGAAGGCAAAGTTGGTAATAGTTGAAATGAGTGCCAGTGATCATCATAAGAAATTGTCCTTTACTAATTCTGATAGATCAAAACCAATGTCAAAGTTATAAAATCCTTCACGTATCACATTAATTGGGATAGGATTATTGCTACCTATTGTTATTTTATAGGTGTCAATCTTATGCTCCTTGCGTCCTTTCTCCAACAAATATGTTGGCATGCTTATTGATTTAGACAATTGAAACTCCATGTATTCCGAGTAATTACGGAAATACGTATAGACAGGCTTACATACAAAAGCAAGTCCTTGAGGGACAATGTTGCGACTGCTCCAATTATTGGTATGAGTATCATCCTCCTGCCATTTTTCCATTGGGCAAATCAGCCAATTATAGGTAAACATCTGTTTCAGCATATCTGAATTGTTGCGAGCCTTTACGTTAATCTTTGGTTCTTCCGAGTACACCTTATTGAGTAATCCAACCAGGTTTTCAGCCGCATACTTTCCTGCTGTGATAACATCTACAGAATCCTTAAAAGCCTTGTATGGAACCCAAACCTTCTCTTTTTGCGAAAGCGTTCCATATGGGGCTGGATATAATTTGCCTTCTTTATGTGGCACAACAATATACATTTGCCCGACTTTATTGTCAAACCTACATAAGCGTCCTGCTCTTTGTATGAGTCGATCTATAGGACACATGTCTGAAACCATTATCTCAGAACTGATGTTTATGCTTATCTCACCTATTTGTGTCAGGATGGCAATACCTTTGGCCGTACGGTCTGTCCATGACTTGCGACCAAGTGCATCAAGCAATCTTTGTTCCTTCAACAGCTTGTCTGATTCAGTGAAGCGACTATGGTAAAGTATAATAGGAATGTCAATGCCTCTTTCATCTTTTTTTTTGACCACCAACTTATATACAGCCATAGCTTTTTCCACAGTATTCATATAGATGATGCCATTGCCTCTTTCTATGCACACATCAACTAAATGGTCTAATTCGTCAATCGACTCATAGTCTACAATTTCGCAAATTTCAAAACGCTCTCTTTTGTTGTCAGGTGAATCTTTATCCTCTAATATGCCTTTTACGTCATATCCGATTCGGCGATACATAGCCAAAGATGACTCAGGTAACGATGCGCTCATTATAAGTACAGGAACTTTCCATTGTCGCAGAACTTCCAAGAGAAACATAATGTTGGCGAGCGTGAATTCATCATAAAAGTCAGCTTCGTCTATAACAACACACGCATTTGCTAAATTGAAATTGATTAAGTGATGGTCCTCCTGTGTCTGGGTAAGCGACATAAGCAAATGGTCTATTGTACAAACTGTCACAGGTGTTGCCAACAATCTTGCCATTTTATGCTGTGCCAAGGCTACCTGCCGTCTGACTTTGCCACTGTCTATAGTCTGCTTTTTCGAGTACCATGCGCTGGAATGGTAGATGCCTGTCGATGACAAAGTTTCTGTCACATTAACGGCAAGTGCATTGGCGGTGAAACGTGTGGGCATTGCAATTACGAGGCGATCAGCCTTATGGGCAGAAATTTGACGCGAAGCCCATAGCAACGACGCATCTGTTTTTCCTGCTCCAGTTGGTGCACGCACAAGAAGAATGTCATTTTGCCAATTCTCTTCTATCAATTTTTGTATTCCACGTTTCTGTGTAAAAGGAAATTTATATGAGAATGTACTTATCTCTGACACATATTCACCCTCTTCCCGTGCACTCGCTCGGTGATCTGCCAGTTGAAGGAGTCCTCTGACCGCTCCATACTCGTAACTATTGTTGCATACAGTTTGTAGGCTTTCATCTTCAATGATATCATTTGAAGTGCGAACAAAAAGCTTCCAATATTTTTCAAACCGTTTGTCAGATTGCCATTTTTCAGCAAAGCCATATCCCAACTTTGAATGATGCGAAGCTATGGCCACTTGTAGTGGTATTGGTAGTTTTCTCTCTATAGCCGGTATTAAGGAGAACATCTCATGTCTTATGCCTACTTTACGCAGATTTGCACCTGCCTCGCTAGGCTTGTCATGGCTATAGTCGTTGAATGTTCCTACTGGATTTTCTTTCTTCCACTGCAAGAAACTACAATAATCTTTCTTACATGCCTCTTGCCATTGTTTGGACAATTGTTTCCCCTCATCATGTAAAAGTGCTGACACACGCAGACGTTTTGCCAAATTCTTTCCTGTCAGTCTGGAGTAATAATCCAGACTGGCAGGAAGTTTTTGGCATATTTCCACTGTCTCAGCTACAACATCAGCTTCATGTTTTGCCAGCGTTATTCCAGAAGGCTTTGCCAATATTGTTTCTTTGTTTTGCATGATGTGCTTTTTTATTTAGCCTCCAAATAAGGGAGATGAATTTCCCTTTAATTTCTCCTGTTTAGCAGTTTTTGGGGGACATGGATATATCGTCATTACTTTTTTACATACACATCAGCGAAGCTCTTAACTTTACTATCGTCTTTTTCACAAGTATAAAGACTATTCTTTTCTATAAATGCCATAGCATCATTGTAAGCCTTTAATACACTGTTTCCTGTCCTATCATCACCAATGAAATAAGTAGCATTTCTTTCCTTCAACTCTTGGAGGATATTCTCTCGTTCCGTCTCTCCCGCCTCAAAATAGCGTGCTGCCTTGCGGCTCAGCACATTGTCTAAAACTATCAGCACTTGTTGAGGCTCTCCACAAACTGCATTGCGCGCTTGATTAGCATAGTCGTTCATCAAGCGTGTTGCGTTTAGGAATAGTAGAACTCTTCTTTTTCTCTCTGCTTCAGTGGCGTGCTTATAAAACAAAGTGCGCACATTAAAGCTATCCTTATACTCGTATGCTTTTGATATGCTAAGTTCAGTTATGTCAAGGAAAAAGTTCATACGCATGAGGTCATATTGGCTAAACTCCCTTGTGGCTATAGCCTGTTCATTTGAGTTTGTACCATCTGTATTCACCTTTAGCCGCATAAGTAGGTCGCGTCCAACTTCGCTCTCCTTCATAGCCACAGCAGGCGTGACAGATAAAGGTGCAGTTCTTCGCCCAGAGTAATCTCCTTTTGTCGGATGCATGAAACCACCCATGTCAGCTCGTAAGTCTTTCTCTATCTGGTCTGTTATACCATCACCATTAGACACAAACGTATCTCCTTTGTTTTTATCCGATATGTTCAAGCGGTCTATAGCAGAAAACAGTACATGACGCTGCATCTGTCCTGACACGTACACTCTACCATCAGGCCGTCTCTTTATAGAAGAAGCGTTGCCTAACAGTTTTTCTCCACCATTGGCGATATGGTCCTCAAAAGGTGCCAACACTGAAATTAATATTCCTTTTATTTCCATAGTTTAATTTCTTATTATTAGTTTATATGTCACTTAAGTCGATCGTTGCTTCTTTGTCAACATCTGAAGTATAATCCTCGTCTTTGCCATCGTCTACAGGAGCATTATTAAATCGCAGTCTAGAGAATGCAATCAAAAGGTTTTTTGCTTGTTCCAAAGGCAGTTGTCCACTCGCGGTACACTCTAAAAAACAGGATGCTGATTCTGGGGCATCCGAACCAGAAAGGCGGCCTGCCCTGGCAATGGTGTGCGCGATAAGAGCATCGCCAGACTTTGCTGAGAAAATGGAACTTTCAAGTTCCACCAATATCTTGGCTTTCGCTTTTCTTATGTCTTCCCAACTATTACTGTCGGCAATATCCTTTGCCGAGAAGTAAGCCACCTTGTTAAGCCATTTGCCTAATTCCTTGGCTGACCTAACAATGTTTTCGTCTATTTTCTCCATACGATTAAAATATTTGTTTAGCAATAATTCTATTTCATTTGGATATTCTGCTCTAAAGGATAAGAAATCCTTAAATGAAGGACCATTGAACATTTGCAAAAAGCGACTGGCAAACAAGTCGAATTTCTGATACTCAAACGAGTTGCCCATAGTCCTCTTACCTTGATTATACAAGACAACATAATACAAACTATCCACTATCTTTCTTAACTCTCCGTCAGAGGCAATGTCTATCACATAATTATTGTATGAGAATACTTTTGCATCGCCATACTTGAACATGTAGAAATTTGCATTCTTTAGACTTTCCAACACCTTTCTGGCCAATACGGATGTATCCTCATCCTTAGTCATTTCACCTATGGCACCAAGTAGCGCTATTATTCCTAAAGCACTACTACGCGGTGCATTAGGAAAATTACCATTGAATATATTGGGACGTTTGGGTTCATACTTTATCACCTTACCTTCGACCATTTTCACTTTGCCGGACATTAAGGAAGAATCCAACTTTTGTATTCTTATTCTTTTGAACAACTTTATGAAATCCACCAATTCATTCAATTCTATATCTGGAATAAGGCAAACATTGTCTGTTGTTATTTTCCCAGATCCTGAACGATATTGCAAACAAGGTTTTAAAGGCGTAGTTGAGGTGATAAGGGATAGACATTGATGTAATACTGTAGATGAGGCTTTACCACGACCAATATTCCCTTTGTCGGAGAAAGAGTTGAATTCACCAGCTGTTGGCATATCCGACTGAGAGACTTTGTAGGATTTGGACAAATCAATATTCTTTTCCTCACATATCTTTTTTATAGAAGTGTAAAGGTTGTTGGCTTTCATCTCAGATGTTATGCAGTTCGGTGACAAATAAATATACGATTTCGCATTGTTCTTGTCTGATGTAAAACCAAACTTCACCTCGTTTTTCCCAGCATAGTCTTCAATGGGTTTCACGCTGAAAGCATTCATTCCCTTAGTCAACTCTTCTTTGATTTCTTCAAAAGTAATTGAGTGTTCGTCTTTTATGTCATGCTCTTCCATCAGAAGACCTATTGCATATTTCATGTAAGCATGTGTATTCATAGTCTTTACAATTTTACGTTTACCCATCCTTCGCTATTACCAAGATAACCTAAGTCTGATTTATCTATTCTCTTACGTAACATATCCAATAGGCGAGTATCTATGCACAAAGGTATTGACACTACGGCATCCAATGCAACGAATTCCCTGTTTGTTGGTGAAGTGTAAAAACAAGGTATTCCCCCTATATTTTTCTTAAACCAGTCATCCTTTTTGGTATCAGCGTCCTTTTTGGCTAAATTCTCCCATTCGTCAAACAGCTTAACTTTTTCTGCCACAAGATTTATATCAATGTTTCTACAGCCATTCAAGTGTTTGCTTGAATCTGCACGCCGATATCCTCGGTTCCACAAATCGCTATAGTTAAACATGCTTTTGAAATCTTTCAGGCTTATCTTTCCTGTGATATCGAAATATTCCATCAAAAGAGGCAAATAGGTGGATCCTTGCATTAACTGTGTTTTCTTTATTGTCAGTTTTTGCTTTTTGCGCAAATCTGACATATCATTGAATATCTGAGTTCGCATAGTATTGTCAAAATGCCATCCAAGCATATTCTCAAACAAACCACAAAGCATCTTTTTGCTTGGATACTGCAAGGTCTTATAGAAAGATCCAGGCATCTCACTTACCATTGACAATGGAGCCAATGGTCTTATCTCAAGAGTAGTGTTCACTTTTGCGAACTGTGAATTTTTGAGTATTGATAAATCTATTATATTATCTGACATAATCATTTCCTTTCTTAATCTTTATATATCCAAAACCTTGTGAGCATTGTTCGCCTATTCCGCCTTCAATGGCAATCTCCATTAATTCCTTCGGCATTTTCATTCGGAAAGAAAATAGATAACCTTTGACTTTTGTTTCTGCCAGTGACCCTGCTTTGATCGTAATTACTTTCGATTTTATCTTTTTAGTTTCGTCTACGACAAAATCCATTTGCAAGTTATCAGTATCAGGGAAAGGGCTATTGTGAAGACTTTCATATTTTGACAAAAGACCGTTCTTTATGCCTTGTGCAAACAAAGGGTCTGAAGGTGACAAGTACTTTATCTTGCCATTTTCATGGAACTTAACACAAACAGGCGACAATGTTTGAAAACACATCTCTTCAGTAATAGGCGGTGAGGATAATACCTCTACTCCCATAACATCAAATGCCACTTTGAATTGTTTGTTACCTATAGTGAAACGCTGGTTGGCGAAAACGCCTTGTATAAACTCTGTGGTGCTTTTTTCTGGTATAAAATTGATGTACCAAACGGCTTTCTCACTTATAATATTCAGACACCCTGCTTGTGGCATAGCTTTCACCTTATTAAATATAAAGGGTGAATAAGCAAACAATTTAAACCTTTTCGCTCCATTCAAGACATAGCCATTCTCATGGAGCCATGAGGAATATTGCTTATCAGCTTGCGCCAATATATGGTAAATGACGGCAGACTGCTCATACTGATAATTAAACGGTAAACAATCTCCGAATGTGCGGTCTATGTTCAAGGTAAGTTTGAATATCACGATTTATCATTGTTAGTTGTTTCAAAGGTACTATACATATTTGACACAGACAAATATTCTTGACATTATCTCAAGAATATTGTTGACGCAACGTATTTTTAATCGTAAAACAACTTACCATTCGGTGTGTGTGTGTATGTGTGGTGTGAGGGGGGGGGAGGGTAGAGTATTCAGTAAGTTGGTCTATTACATGCGGTGGTAGCAGAGATAGTATTTGGTTTTCTTGTGTGAAAGCCGTTGGATATCGATGAGGTCGGAGACTTCAGCGATGTCATGGAGCGTACCGTTATTGAAAAGTATGGAGATGCGGTCGTCATCCATATTATACATATTGTTTTTCGCCGTGGTGAGTGACATGAAGTATTCGGCGTCTTCCTCGGTGATATCGAGCGCAGACATTATCTGCTGGCGCTTCTCATCGACATAGTCGTCGGTAAAGGGTTGGTCGCTCACCTCGACCTTAAATAATCGTCTATTGACAAGTCCGCTTGCAAGGCGCGAGAGTATGGGGTCATCACATTCAGCCCACACTTTAATGGATGTGCGTATGTCGTTGTCATCCAATCGCTCATAATGTCCAAGCGTCTCCTCGTGAGAGAGAAACCATGACTTGTCCACATCGTGTGCAAGGAAATATTGTAGCGATGGTGTGGCAAAGAGCGTCTTGCCAGACTGCACCAATTGTTTGGCACGACGTAGAGCATTGATGAGCAGACGTTCGGCTCCCACGGTGGTCTTGTGCAGATACACCTGCCAATACATGAGGCGACGCGATGTGAGGTAGTTTTCGATGGAGTAGATGCCCTTGTGGTCTATGCATAGGTGGTCATCCACCACGTCGAGCATCTTGATGATACGTGCCGAACCGATATTGCCCTCATTCACGCCTGTGAAGAAACTATCGCGACGCAGATAGTCCAAGCGATCCATATCGAGTTGGCTTGATATGAGTTGGTGAAGGAAGGGTTTGGAGTGCTCGCCCTTAAAGATGGCTATGGCAAGATTGAGTTGTCCACCGAGGTCACGATTTATCTGCTCCATCATCATGAGCGATATATCCTCATGCGAGATACCCTGGACGAGGGTATGCTCCAGGACGTGCGAGAATGGTCCGTGACCTATGTCGTGCATGAGGATAGCAGCACACACTGCCTCGGCTTCGCTATCGAAGATAAAAGTACCCTTCTGCTGAAGTGTCAGCAGTGCCTCGCTCATCAGATGAAATGCGCCGAGCGAATGCTGGAAGCGCGTGTGCTGTGCTCCAGGAAAGACTATCGAGGTGAGACCCAACTGGCGTATGCGCGTCAACCGCTGAAAGAGCGGATGGCGGACGATCTGCAGGAGCAGTCCACGTGGTATCTTTATGAACCCGAATACTGGGTCGTTTATCACCTTGAAGTCCTTCATGAGAATATTGAAAGATGGAAAGATTTAAATATTTAAAGATGGAAATATTTGTAAGAAGGGAAATCATAGTAGTTGCAGCGTCCTCGCTACAACCAATCAAGATTGCCATACCTCCTATTTACGACGAGGCTATCTTCTCCGATTGATGAAGCTATCTTCTATGGGCGATGAAGATATCTTCTCCAGCCAACGAAGCTATCTT
>CAVABU010000109.1:4247-8662 GCA_963586965.1 Gemmiger formicilis | reverse complement strand
CTCAAGAACTTGTCATACACTGGACTCCCCTCCGCTATGTCGCCTGCCGTGTCAGCATAAGCGGCACGACTTGCGTAACCCGCACGGTCGGCATATTCCGCTTGGTCGGCATAGTCTGCCTTGCTGGCACGAGAGGCAAGGTCTGCCTTGGTGGCGTGCTTTGCCTCTGTCACAGTCTTGCCCACATAAGTACTGCCCGATGTGGTAGTGGATGATCCACCCGTGGAGCCACTCTTCGCTTTTGCTATTTGCTTTATGTCTATCATGCGTCTATCTCTTTTAGTGTCATGTCAGCAGTGCCGTCAGTGAAGTTGCGACTGATGCCTTGCACGTAGAATGTCTTGTCTATCGTGCCCAGCCGATAGTGATTCCATATGCTGACCACGCCACCATCCGCCGTGTCCATCATGCATTGTTGCAAGATGATGCGTGGCACGTGATACTCCGTGTAGTATCTGTCCACATATATCTGCTCTGCCTTGGCTGTGTCACCTCCATTATGGTCATATATGGTGAGCACGCCTTCGCCCGTGTCCACATAGACAGGCGTAGAGATCTTCACCGAGTTGTTTACACCCAGTTGCTTACACTCTGCCGTGGTCAGCGCTGAGTGTATCTTCATCTCGAGGTCATCTTTTACATTGACATATGTCTCCTTCGTGTCGCTCATGTAGACGATGTCGTTGTCGTCATCACCATTGTCCACCAGTCCGTTGTCACTGTAGACCTTCACCTCAAATGACTTTAGCATGATGCTACTCACATGGGCCAGCAGTGGCACCGACGTGGATGTCCACTTAGTGTGACGAAACCATGTGGGATGCCTCCTTGTCACAGCATCCCATGTGGTGTTGACTGGGCCGAGTATCATGAATTGCACTTGACCGCTCACCTTGTCACTCTTCTTGATAGGTATGGCAGTGCCCTCTGCATCCACGCCCATGCGGTAGTTGATATTGTTTTGCAGATCATATTCGGTACCGATGAGTTTGTCGCCTATCTTCGGGTTAAATCCTATGGTGAAGCACTGCTGGTAATACTCATCGTCCGACTGACACTCGCTCCTCTCCTTATACGTCTGCCACGTGAAGTCCGTCGTCTGACCGTCTGTGCCCGTCTCCACCACGCACTTGTCACCTATGATGAGCATGCACGCTATCACTGCCACCTTGCTGATGGTGTCCGTGCCGTCACCTATGGCACTATATTGAAATTCATATTGCTCAGGACCTTCGCCCGTGTAGGGATACATACCCGTGTCGCCTCGCTTGTGCCACGTCTCCTCCTTAGCGGGAGTCTCAGCCAGCCAATATTTGCGCGTGTAGTAGCGACCGTCACCATTGGTGCGACTTGGCACCGTCTCGTGCCACACCCACAGTTTCTCTTTTTCTGGATTATATTTATCACTCCACTCCCGCTCATGCAGTGCCGTGTAGGTATTGGTCTGCGCCATGATGGGATTGAGTATGACCTTGCCCGACAAGACTATGTAGTTGGTGGTCTCATCGTCTGACGGCGAGAATGCACCTCCTGCTGTATTGCCCGTGTAGACGGCATAGGGGATGTGGCTCATTATGTCGGTGGCCTGAGGATAGGTCTCACTGTCACTATCCTTCTCGTTGCCATTGACCGAGAGCACCAGATAGTTGGTCATGTTGACCTTGCTCACTGGGCTATTATCATCATTGGCAGTGCTGGTCTTCACACTGCCCATCGCCATGATGCATGCTCCCGCGTTGACTCCCAGCCAGTCTGGCACTACGTGCTGATACATCCCCTTACTGCAGTATGTCTCCACGATATCCTTCGTGGTGTCTCCCTTTATCGGAAATTTCCACTGTGAGTTGCTCATAATCTGCACATACCAGTCTGTGATGGAGCCTGCGCCATACGTTGTCTTCTCGTCGTGCGTCATGGCATAAAATGCATCATACGCCGTCACGCCCTCACCATCGCTGGAGTATTCGGTCAGATATTTCTGTTTGTTGGAGTAAGGACTTGTCAGCAAGTCTTCATCGAGCGGACTCTCTATGACATTTTCCACGCTCTCCACCTTGGCGGTGAGTTGCAGTTGATTATAGACCTCACCCACGCTGATTGACGCATCGCAGTCGGCCACCTTGTCGGTGGTGATGCTTATGGTGTCACACTGCGTCTGCTGTGTGGTATCCTCGCCAGTGATGTCATGCCATGTGATACTGTCCGTGGCGGTCTTGATGGTTTCCCATGAGAATATGTAGAAGTCAAGTCCCTCCTGCACTATATGCAGATTGAGATACTTGAGCATCTCCTCGATCACCGCGTCTTGCTCCCACACGTCATCCTCCTCAGAGCCCAGGAAGAGCAGTTCGTTGATTGAGAGTTGTGACAATACCTTATATCGATTGTCCTCCTGCGAGTCTATCGCCTTGCTCCCGTCATACCAGTATTTTGCCCCATTCTCACCCGTGATGTCTATATCCGTAGTGACACCTTGCAGTATCTCCTTTATAATATCGAGAAACGACCGTTGCTCTGCTTCACTCTTCACCTCGCTATAGTCCACGCCCAGAGCACCCACATTCTTGTACTTACTATATTGCAGTGCGCACAGTGCATCGATGCACGTCAGTTCGAGTTCATCGAGTTCTTCATTATATCCCTGCGACAGTGCCATCGGTTCTATGTAGCCAGCAAACACACACGTTTCGTCACGATAGATGTTTACCACCGCATCGCGACACGTGCTCGAGAAGAAGTCCTCCATGTAGTTGGCGGTGAGCAGACGCACCGTAGCCTGGTTTTCCATCAGCACGTCAAAGGTATCGTTCACTTGGCTTTCCGTCTCCACAGGGTCCTCGCCGAAGTAGAGACCACTCATGCCGTCGCCTATCACCAACTCCTCCGTGCGGTCGCCCTTGGTCACGATGTGCACCGTAATCTTCTCATTCTGCTTATTATAGTAGTGTCCGTGTATGTACATTTTATATATTATATATGTGTGTTGTCAAACAGTATTCAAACGGCGTTCAATCACCGTTCAATCTTTCAATATTTCCATCTCACCTCAGGTTGCTCCTCCTTCGTGTGCTCCTGAGTTCATTGCCCGCCGTCTGTATGAGGTCTCTGCCTCTCACCTTGAGTTTTATCCTCTGCTCCGTAGTGGCCTGTCCCTCCATGGCCATGCGTTGCAGCTTCTGCAGTTGGGCTTTCACCTCCTGTGGCTTCAGTCCGCTCTGCCACTCGCCACCTATGCTCAGTGCCTCTCCATATAGCGAGGCTCCATTGGCTATAGCGAAGAGGCGCGCCTGTTGCTGGGCATTGAGTATCATCTCGCCAGAGTTCACCCTCGCTATCACCTTGTCACCCATGCGAGACGTACCGGGCACTATGCCTCCCGTCGCAAATGCCAGCGCTCCCATGGTCTTGGTCATCGCCGCCGCTGACGATGCATATCCCGCTGCTATGCCAAATCCAGCAAAGGGTATATACGCATGCGCAGCAAAGAAACTCGCCGATGCCACCTCCAGAAAACTTGCTGCCAGCAATTTGTTAGCCGCTATCACTGGCACTGTCGCTGCCGCCTCTGCGCCCTTGCTTGCTATGTCGGCCGCCGAGGCTGTCGCGCTCGCGCCTATGGCTGTGCCTTCTGCCAAGCTTGATGCAGTGTGAGCATGGGTGGACGTGGTCAGCAGTTGCACTATCGCTATTATCGACTGTATGCCCTCCACAATGCTAAAAAATCCATTCACCACACCACTCAGCGTCTTCCATGCGTTCGCATCTTCCTCTAGGGCACTCGTGATGCTCTCTATGCCTCCACCTATGCCTTGGAGGCCTCCCCATCCATCCTTGATCGTGCTCATCGCCTTGCTGACAGCCGATGCATCCACCTCCAGTTTCAGGGGCTTCAGTCCCACGCCAAGTCCTTCTATCTGCTTGTTGATGTCATCTATCTGCTTCTTGGCTTCATCCTTGCCTATCAGACCTATCTCATAGTCGGTCTGTATTCGGCTCACCCGCGACTGAGCATTCGCATAGCTCTGACGCTTGTCGGCGGTGCTGCCCTGCACGATGTATGTCGGTTCGGTCTCCGCCTCAATGGTCAGCTTGCCGCGTGTGGCCTCGTCAATCTGTTTCTGGAGGTCGGCTATGCGGGCGTTGGCTTCAACTTTCGCCTCCACAGTGGTGGCGTTGTCAAACTCCTCCTGCACGTCCGACAGGGCGTCCTGCATAATCTGCAGTTCGGTGCGCTTGTCTTTCAGCCGTTCAAGGCGTTTTATCTCTTTGTCAATTGCGTCGGTAGTACCCTCCGACGTGGCTTTCAGCTTTTGCTGATAGGCTATCTCGCGGTCGAAGTTCTCGTCGCTGCTGTCGGCGGTGAGGTTGCCCGGGCGTTGCAGTTCCAGCCCTTTCAGTTCGGTCTCGCTGATTTG
>CAVABU010000109.1:0-3350 GCA_963586965.1 Gemmiger formicilis | reverse complement strand
GTTGAGGTTTTGTACCGCCTCCGTGGTGTCTTTCTTTGCTTGTATGAGCGTACCGAGTTTCTTTACTTCTGCATCAATTTCCGTCTTCACCTTCGCACTAGCACTGGTGGCTGCATCTTCAGCTTCTTTCAGACTATCAATCTTATCAGACGCTTCGTCACTATTTGAGGTGAGATAGCCAATGGCTTCGGAGAGCGCCCAAACAGCAATGCCCACGCCGGTGGAAATCATCAGACCGCGGATGGCAAGTTTTAAAGTGGTGGCACTTACTGTCGCACCTCTCATAGTGGCTGAGCAGACCTGCACGATAGGACCGAATGCTCGTACAACGACAGAGGTCGCCTTGGTGACCAATCCCAAAGAACTAACACCTTGCACCATGGTTCTGACAGCCATCACGCTCATTCCTATCTGCGTGGTGATATTAAGAATAGGGAGGGCGGGACCTACCACCGTATTGAGTACATCTGCCACAGATGCAAACTGGTTCTTCAATAGTTGAAGAGCAGACGCTCCTGTGCTCGACATCTTGTCGAATGCGCGATCCATCTCACCAGTGCTATCCTGCATGGCATCCACATTCTCCTTATACTTATCTGATAGATTACCCACCAAAGGCACGAGCGCGCGAAGACTCTCGGCGCTACCAAAGAGTCTTCCGTATATTTCCTGCTCCAGCATCCCATTGGATGTGGCATATTGTGTCACGCTCTGACTGAGTGAGGACAGGAAATTATTCATACCGCCCGCAGCCTTGATAGCCGCCGCGTCAAACTGTATGCCCATCTGCTTGGCCATCTCGGTGGCTTCGCTCGACGGCTTGATGAGGGCGGTAAAGATAGCAGCTAACTGAGTAGAAACCTCTGCCGTATTACCGCTTACGCCTGTCAGTGTGGCGAAGGAAGCCATCAACTCATCGACGGTCACGCCTAAGGTGGCTGCATTGGCCGTGACGCGTGGCAGGGCTTGCGCCATCTGTTCAAAAGAGGTCACACCGTTCTTAGCCGTGAGCTGTATCTTGTCTTGTATCTCACCTGCTGCATCCCATTCCAGACCATAGTTCTTAATCACCGTGGAAGTTACCTTTACCACCTCTTCGAGGTCTGCTATACCTCCCACACTACTCCTTGCTGATTTACGTAGATACTCTATCCAGTTATCCTCTGGCACACCATTAGAGATAACTTGATAGAGGCCGTTAGCCAATGCGTCACGAGCTATGGGGACCTCTTTGGCAAGGTCTGCCACACTCGCCTTGAGGTTGGTAAAGTCTTCGCCACTCTTATCCGCCATAGTGTTGGCGGCTGCCATCGCGCCACTGAAACTTCGACTTTCTGCTGTCAAGTCATTCAGAGTGCTCGACAATTGTGAGACGGCAGACTGGATACCTTGTAAGGCAAAACCATAATCATTGAAACTGTCAAGGCTACTCTTGACACTACTTTGCGCATCTCTTACCACCTGTCCCAGTTGGTCAATAGTGGTGGTGGCGCTTGTCACAGCATCCTTACCGTTTACATTGAGCGCGATGGTGAAATTTACAGTCTTGCCCATATTCTTTTTCTGTTATTATTGTTTGGATAATTCGATTCTTTTTCTTATATTTGCAAGCGAGATTAAGATTAAACGTTATGAAGAAGAAATGCAATGCATCTTGGCAATTCCCTTGGGGATGGCTCTTTGTGATATGTTTTATCATAGACTTGGCCCTTTCTTATGTCATCTTCCATCTTCATCATGTGCCCGCTTTGATTTATGACGTGTTTGTATGCTTCACTGTCGCACTTGTGATTTTCCTTTTGGGGTGGTGGATTACCTCTGGCATAGACAAGATGGACGATGCCATCCTTCGCTCACACCATAGCATGAGGAAGTACTACTAATCACCTTTCCTCATTTCAGTCCCCACCTCGCTTTTGCCTTCTCGCAACGCTCCCTGATTTCTGCTTCCGTGAGCGCCTCTTTTTCCTTGTCGGCTTCCGCCTCCTTCTCCCAGGGGAACGTCATCAGGTCGCGCGTCGTCAGCTTCGCCCGTGAGTGAGGTTGCAATGAGCATAGACACAGCATTCGCATACGCTCCCAGGCTCCACGCTCCTGGCGTTGCTCGCGCTCGCTGTAGGCGTCCCACACGCTGTAAAACTCCGATGGGGTGCACTGGCAAAAGTCACTTACGCTCATCCCAATACACCCCACCGCTATGCCCAAGAGCTGATCTATGTCGGCTACTTCTTCACCACTGGCTCCTTTGCTGTGTCTTTTTTTTTCTCGCCTGCACTCTCAGCAGATATCATCGCATTCCACTCAGCCACTTCTTGAGGTGTTATGGAGTTGCAAAAGGTCTCAAAGTCGTAGTCAAAGTCCACCTTCTCTGCCTGACAGGCGCACTTTATGCAGCACCACATCAGCATCAGCATGCCTTCCACGTCATCCTGCTTCAGTGAGCTCACATCCTGGCCAGTCTCGCGCTTATAGAGTAGCATCGCTCCCATCACAAAGCGCACGGGGTAGTCCTTGCCGTTGATACGTATTGTCTTCATCAATATTTCAATATTTACATATTTCTTATATCACTCCCCTTCCCTCCATGGGGGAGGGGCTGGAGGAGAGGCCATTTTCTCACTCCGTCGCGTCAGCCAGACCATTGCTCTGCTTCTCCACCTTGCCAGTGTTCTCCAGCGTGATGCTCAGCTTGGCGTCGTCGCCTGCTTGGCCGTCGATGTCGAGGCTCGTGATGATGTACTTGCCCTTGTAGCCACCGGCTGTCTTGCCCTCGCGAGAGTCCTCCTGACGCACGTTGTAGGAGCCGTCGATAGGTTCACCCTTCATCATCGCGTCCTTCAGCTGGTCATAGGATGGCATGTCGTCATCGCCGTCCACTATCACCACGCCATCGGCGCTGATACTCTCAGAGAAGTTCTTCACATACTTTTCCTTCCACTTGCCACTTGCGGCTTCCTTGGTCACTCGTTCTCCCGTCTCTGCCGAGGTGGAGATCTTACATCCGGTGCTAAATGCCAGGGCCTTTCCTCCGATACTGAGGATAAGGTCGGTGCCGTCTAATACTGTCTTTGCCATATTCTTCTTGTTATTAGGGTTATCACTGTGCCGACCATGATGCCGGCGATTGCCATGAGAATATATCTTCCGATGGTGTTTTTATGCTCTTCACTCACCGTTTCCACGGTGTTTGAGAGCTGTGTATTTGCCACGCTCAGCCACTCGTTTTGTCTCTCATAGTAGGAGCAAAGCCTCGCCAGTGAGTCACAACTGCTCTCTATGATGATCGTGGCTGGCGTGCCGTCCGCTGACGGCTTCACACTTGCCTTCACGCTTGCTCGTCCGCTCCGTGC
>CAVABU010000108.1:0-8689 GCA_963586965.1 Gemmiger formicilis | reverse complement strand
GATTATGCAGAGATGTGTAACCACTTCATTTATGGCTCGGCTTTATCGTTTGAGAAACTTTTGGAGAGAATCAATGAGTTGCAAGAACGATTTAGGCATATATAAAATAGGGAAAGAAAACAACTTAGGTCTTCGAAAAATATAACTTCTATGACCGCACACCAGCTGGTGGGCGGTCATAGAGTAACTACTTCATATTCTGATCAAACCAGCTAACAATCTGTCGCATCAAGTGATTGCGAGTGTTACCACCATAGATGCTATGATTGCGATTGGTGTAGATGAGTTCACGGAAATCCTTGTCGGCTTGTACAAGCGCTTCTGAATACTCGAAGGTATTTTGCGGATGCACGTTGTCGTCAGCCAATCCATGGCAGATGAGCAAAGCACCACTGAGCTTGTCTGCTCGCTGTATGGGGTTGGTGGCATATCCCTCAGGATTCTCCTGCGGTGTGCGCATATAGCGTTCTGTATAGACAGTGTCATAGTATTTCCAGTTGGTCGGA
The DNA here is from genome assembly GCA_963586965.1 of Gemmiger formicilis. Taxonomy (GTDB): domain Bacteria; phylum Bacteroidota; class Bacteroidia; order Bacteroidales; family Bacteroidaceae; genus Prevotella. The sequence goes on along the minus strand of CAVABU010000108.1, from coordinate 8,183 downwards.
GGTGCCACTGCCACGCCACAACGAAACACTGCCCTACCCTCACTCATTGACATGAGTGTGTTAAAACCACCAAAGCTCCATCCCCAAATGCCTATGCGACTCTTGTCTACATATGACTGCGAGCCAAGCCATATGGCGGTCTCCACTTGGTCCTTGGACTCAAGGTCACCGAGGTTCTTATATATAGACTTCTCGAAGTCTGCACCGCGTGCTCCGGTGCCACGACCATCCACACATACAACGATGTAACCTTCCTGCGCCAAATAGTAGTCAAAGCCCTGGCCCATGCTACCGCAACTCCATGAGTCTTTCACCTGTTGCGAACCAGGACCTGAATATTGATACATGATGACAGGATATTTCTTAGAAGCACTGAAGTTTGCTGGTTTGAGCATCCATCCATTGAGTTTCACGCCCTCGGTAGTGGTGAAGGAGAACATCTCACGGCGATTCCATTTATTCTTTACTAATTTAGCAGCCAATTCGGAGTTGTCCTCAGTAGTGGAGAGCACCTTACCTTGATTGTTGCGCACAGTGTAGACGTATGGAGTATTCATATTGCTCCATGTGTTGATGAAATACTTGTAGTCGCCAGAGAATAGCGCATCATTCCATCCCTGCTGTTGTGTCAAGCGGTCGGTCTTGCCATTCTTGTGCGACACGTACACCTGGCGGTCGTAGGGAGCAAGCGCCGTAGTCTGATAGTAGAGGTCGCCCGTAGCCTCATCATATCCGTAGACATCGGTTATGACCTCTTCGCCTTGTCCCACCTTGCGCAGTTGCTGGCCGTTCATATTATATATATAAAGGTGGTTGTAGCCGTCTCTATCGCTTGGCAACACTATGGTCTGCTTACCAATGAGTATTGTCGAGAGTGTGTTCTCGGGCAGATATTTATCAGCCTTCTCATTGATAACAAGTTGTGACAGAGTGGATGATGGATTGACCGCATAGATATTGAGGTTGTCTTGATGACGATTGAGTGTATATACGAGGATGCGGTCAGGATTGTCAGTCGTGATGATACGTGGCATATATCCGTCAGCATCGAGAGGCACCTGCAACTGTTGTGTGCGGTGGCTCTTGATGTCATAACTCCAGGCAGTCACCTTGGAGTTGTCTTGTCCAGCCTTAGGATACTTGTAGGAATAGAGGCTCGGGTAGTCGGCATTCTCCTTCTTCTCGGGTTCGAGTCCCTTAAACATCTGTAGGGAGTAGGTCATCACTGCGCTCTCGTCATACTTTATCCAACAAATCTTCGTGCCGTCGGCATTGAAGCAGTAGGCGGTGTTAAACGAGAACTCCTCCTCATTCACCCAGTCGGGTATGCCATTGATAATCTCATTAAACTTGCCGTCCTTGGTCACCTGACTCTCGGCATTGTCAAAGAGGAGTTTGACGAGGTATATGTTGTTGTCACGGATGAATGCTATCTGATTACCATCGGGCGAGAACATCGGCACTTGTTGCTTACCGCTGTCAGAGAGGCGTTCGAGTTTGCGACTCTTGATGGTGTAGATGTAAAAGTCTGCCTTAAACGAACGGCGATACACACTCTCGGTATTGGTCTGTATGAGCATGCGCTGATTGTCGGGCGACATGATATAGCCGTCCACGGTCTCAATGTGTGCGCCCATAGTGTTGTCTACATCAAAGAGCACCGCTGTCTGCTTGCCGTCCTTAAAAGAATGTTGCACTATCTTCTTGCCATCGGTGGTAATCTCCACATACTGGTCTGTGCCCTTGACTGTCTCAAGGCTATGAATCCTGTTGGCACTAAACTCGGAGTTCATATTCTGCAGGGTAAGAGTCTGCGCCTTTGCGCTACCAATACCTGCAAGGAAAGAAAAAATCATCAGAAAGAAATATTTTCTCATCATTGAAATCTTTTATTATACTCCCACAAAGTTACTTATATTTTCGTAACTTTGCAAAGAATAGATTCTTTTTCCCCAGTACATAGGATGGCTGATACAAAACCTTACCGTGACTTCGCTTCCTGGATAACGCAATACTTCCCCTACAAGGTACAGAAGATATCCATAGATGCTGGTTTTTCCTGTCCCAATAGGGATGGGCGCATATCGCATGGCGGATGCACATTCTGCGACAATAGGACTTTCAATCCAAGCTATTGCGACGGCAGGAAGAGCGTAACGGAACAGATAGAGGACGGCAAGAGATTTTTCTCACGCAAGTATCCTGACATGAAGTACTTGGCTTACTTCCAGGCTTTCAGCAACACCTATGCCCCACTCGACCGTCTGAAGGCTCTCTATGAGGAGGCTCTCTCCGTCGACGGTGTGGTGGGCATCATCATCGGCACGCGTCCAGACTGCATCGATAATGAGAAGATAGCCTACCTTGGCAGTTTGGCGAAGCGCACATTCGTGATGGTGGAATATGGCGTGGAGTCGGTATATGACGATGTGTTGCAGAATGTCAACCGCGGTCACACGTTTGAGCAAAGTCGCGAAGCAATAGTCAAGACGCACGAGGCGGGCATTCTGACGGGTGCTCACGTGATATTAGGATTGCCAGGCGAGACTCGCGAGATGACGATAAAGTCGGCAGAGATTATCTCGTCGCTACCGCTCGACATTCTGAAGATACACCAACTGCAGATTATCCGTGGCACTCAGATGGCAAAGGACATAGACAAGATAAAGACTTTCTCTCTGGAAGAATACATCGACTTGCTATGTGAATACATCAGCCATCTGCGACCTACGCTTGTACTGGAGAGGTTTGTAAGCCAAAGTCCCAAGGAACTGCTCTTGGCTCCCAAGTGGGGACTGAAGAATCATGAGTTTACCCACAAACTGCTAAAGCGAATGAAAGAACGGAAACAATAACAAACTTAAAAACACATATAAGTATGACACACGGACACGAAGTACTCCACATGATGGAGGGCAACAGTTACGCATCACGCGAAGAACTCATTGATGCTATCATCGCACGCTTTGGTGCAGAAGAGAAGTTTTACACTTGTTCGGCAGAGGATATGACGGCCGCCGAGCTCGTTGACTTTCTCGAGCAGCGAGGCAAGTTTATGCCTGCATCAAAGTCAGACTCATTCACAGTTGACACCACAAAGATTTGCAATCACTGACGATTAGTTGGCGTTCTATTATCCATTTAATTCTACGGATAATTTACGCATTTAAAAGATGTCGCTATGCGAACCTGTATTCGTCATTATCAACACAAGTTCTTCCTCATGTTGTTCCCAAACCAATAACCAGTCAGGCATAATATGACATTCCCATTTCCCAGCATATTGCCCTGACAGTTTATGAGGACGATACTCCGAAGGTAATTTTCCTGATGCTTCAAGTAGGAGAATTACCTTTTTAAATTTATCCATCGGGAGACCACGTTTAACGCAACGCTTCACATCTTTCTCAAAGCGTTTAGTAAACACTAGCTTATATCTCATATTCCCAATTTTTCAAACATATCTTCAGCACTTTTGCATTCAGTCACCCTTCCGTGACTAATATCATCCATTGCTTCCTCAATGCCTGTCGTCTTAGGTTTTAATACAGAGATGGAACTTACTCCATTAAGCAGCTTAATGGCATTTTTCAACTTGTTAAGCATAGATGGATCTGATACGGAAACCACCAACTGTGGATTTTTTAGTGTTACAGCATTTGTATCCATATTTCCTTCTCCTTTTTAAATTCTATTGCGAAGATACAATTTCCTTCTTACACTGCCAAACTTATTATCTTGTTTTAAAGAAAAGTCCTTTAATAATGGTATGTGCATTTCGTAGTAGGCGAAGCGTCCTCGCTTTGCCCATAGTTGGTACGGCGACATATTACAACAATTTAGGTGGTACGGCGAGAACGCCGTACCACCTATTATAATTGATTAAGAATGATTGCAACGGGGACGTTGCAACTACTTAATTACAGTCCGAGAAGATCCTTGAGCTCTACAGTCTTGGCATCCTTCTCACCGTTTACATAATAGTAGCAGTTGTAGAGAGGATATGCCCAGTTGCTGCGCTCACGGTTAGGATCGAGCTGCTTAGCTTCCTCGAGGTATGGGATGGCATCCTTAAGAAGAGCCACCTGATCATCATACTTGTCTACCTGTGCAGCCTTCTGTGTGAGGCAGTAGCCCACGAAGGTGTCTACGAGAGCCTTCTGAGCCTGCTCGTCTACCTTGCATCCGAGTGCCTTCTTGAAACTTGAGATAGCGTCATCATACTTCTGAGCATTCATATCAGTCTGACCCTTCATAGCCCATGCAGTGAAGTTCTCTGGATCGCTCTGCAATTTCTGATTGATCACCTCGAGCTGCTGGTCATTCTGACCCATGTTGCTATACCACTGTGCCACGCGTGCGAAGACATCATTGTCAGCAGGATACTGTGCATAGAGTTCCTTCATCTGATTGAGGCAACGCACTGAGTCGTCGTGTGTCTTCACGCCCTTCTCGATGAAATAGAGTTTGAGATTGAGCGCTTCCTTTGCCTTTGCAGGATCCTGCATCACTACATCCAGATAAGACTGTGCTGCAGTAGCGTCACCCTCATTGAATGATGTCAGAGCTGCTACACGTGCCACCTCTGAGAGATATGGGTCACCCACGCCCTCTGCGGATGTCTTAGCGTCAGCAGCAATCTTCTCCTTGAAAATATCAGATGTACCAGTGGTGACATACATGCCATAATACTTAGAAGCCGACTTGTTGTCCTCTGCATTCTGAGCCTCCTGACCTGCATTTATGAGGTAAGGACGGAGAGAGTATAGACGATCTGCATTGGCCTTACGAAATTTCAAAGGCACCTTGCCCTTCTCGTTTGGCTGAGAGTCATACTTGTCACACTTGAGGGCTGCCTCGTAAGCAGAGTAGAGGTCGCCATACATAGCCTGCATGTCCACCTTCTCCGTAGGCTCCTGCTTCATCTGCTCCTTCAACTGGTTGGTCTGGATGGCAGCCTGTGCAGTGCTCACGCTTGACATGGTGACATCAACGAGCTTGTTGTATGCCTGTGCATTCTCTGTGGTGCTCATGGAAGACTCATTGGTAGAGATGAGAGACTTCACATCCGCGATGGTCTTTGCCTTCTTGATCTGCTTGAGAGCATCTGGATTTTGAGCGAATGCTGATGTTGCAAGTAATGCAGCAACAGCGATAGTCATCATTTTCTTCATATTCTTATAAATTAGTTTCGTTTAGATTGACGGATGCAAATATACGGATTAATTGTCGTTGTCGTCAACATTATTACAAGTTTTATTCTTCGTTATCAGAAAAATCCACTATTGGAGCATTATTCTCTCCGCCATTGTCGTCAATATTGCCTTCAATGTCGTCATTATCACTCACATTAGCATCGTCTTCAGGCTGCTGGAATTCCTCATTATTCTTTGCCCATGCAGCACGGCTTGCCTCCTCGGCATCTGCCTGCTTGCCAGAACCCATCACCTTGGTGACACCTGCGATGATGTCATTTTTCTTGGTGAGATTGATGAGGCGCACGCCCTGAGTGTTGCGGCCGATGATGCGACACTCGGCTACGGAGAGGCGGATGGCGATGCCACTCTTATTGATGATCATGAGGTCGTCTTCATCGTTGACATTCTTGATGGTCACGAGGCTTCCCGTCTTGTCGGTGATATTCATCGTGCGCACACCCTTGGCGCCACGTGCCGTCTTGCGGTATTCCTCTATCTGTGAGCGCTTGCCATAACCATTTTCGCTCACCACCATGACTGTCTCGGTGCTTGCGTCGTTGACCACGATCATGCCTACCACTGCATCGTCCTCATCCTCGAGGCGCATACCGCGCACACCTGTAGACATACGTCCCATGGTGCGGATGTCAGACTCGTCAAATCTCACGGCACGACCGTGACGGCTGGCGATGATGAGTTCGTTCTTGCCGTTGGTAAGACGCACGTCGATGAGGTCGTCACCCTCTACGAGATTGATAGCGATGACACCATTAGCACGTGGACGAGAGTAGTTCTCGAGGCAGGTCTTCTTCACCGTACCATTCTTGGTAGAGAACACTACATAATGATTGTAAATGAACTCCTGGTCATCAAATGCGCCCTTGCGCAGACGGAGTATGTGCTGTATCTTGTCGTCGGAGTCGATGTTGACCATATTTTGGATAGCACGACCCTTGAAGTCACTTCCTCCCTCAGGCAGTTCGTAGCACTTGAGCCAGTAGCAACGTCCCTTCTTGGTGAAGAACATCAACGTCTGGTGCATGGTGGCAGGATAGATGAGTTCGGCGAAGTCGCTATCACGATGACGTGCAGCCTTGGCTCCCACTCCACCACGTGTCTGCTCACGATATTCGCTCAGCAGGGTGCGCTTCACATATCCGAGATGGCTCACGGTGATGACCACTGGGTCATTAGGATAGAAGTCCTCGGCATTAAACTCGTGTTCGGCTGGTATAATCTTCGTGCGACGCTCGTCGCCGTATTTCTCCTTCACCTCGAGGAGTTCGTCCTTCATCACCTTCTTGCAGAGTTCTGGATCATCGAGGATGTTTTGCAGATACTGGATGAGAGCCTGGAGCTCATCAAACTCAGCATGGAGCTTCTCCTGCTGCAGGCCAGTGAGCTGTGACAGACGCATGTCGACCACATACTTAGCCTGTGCCTCATCAAATCCGAAGCGCTCCATGAGTTTCTGCTGTGCTTCCTGTGGACTCTTGCTACCACGGATGATGTGCACCACCTCGTCGATGTTGTCACAAGCCACGATGAGTGCTTCTAAGAGGTGGGCGCGCGCTTCTGCCTTGCGCTTATCAAACTTGGTGCGGCGGATGGTAACATCATGACGATGCTCTACGAAATACTTCACGCAGTCCTTGAGCGTGAGAAGACGTGGACGGCCGTTGACAAGTGCTATCTGATTGACAGAGAATGAACTCTGAAGGGCTGTCATCTTAAACAGCTTATTGAGCACCACATTGGTATTGGCATCACGGCGCACGTCGATGACGATACGCATACCTTGGCGACCAGTCTCATCGTTGGCATTGGAGATGCCTTCAAGTTTGCCTTCCTTCACGAGGTCAGCGATGTATTCGATGAGTTGCTGCTTGTTGACACCATAAGGTATCTCGGTGATGACAATCTTGTCGTGAGTGTCATCGCTCTCTATCTCAGCCTTGGCACGCATGACGATTCTGCCTCGTCCTGTCTCATAGGCATCCTTCACGCCCTGCAGACCATAGATGTATGCGCCTGTAGGGAAGTCAGGAGCGGGGATATACTTCATGAGTCCCTCGGTGTCGATATCGGGATTGTCTATGTAAGCGCAACATCCATCTATAACCTCGCCGAGATTGTGCGTCGGCATATTCGTTGCCATACCCACGGCAATACCGTTACCGCCGTTTACCAAAAGGTTTGGTATCTTGGTAGGCATGACGGTGGGTTCGTCAAGAGTATTATCAAAGTTGCGGTCCATGTCGACGGTATCCTTCTCGAGGTCGTCCATGATGTGCTCACCCATCTTTGACAGACGGCACTCAGTGTAACGCATGGCAGCAGCGCTATCGCCGTCGACCGATCCGAAGTTACCCTGTCCGTCCACGAGAGTGTAGCGCATATTCCAGTCCTGCGCCATTCTCACGAGGGCACCATAGACTGAAGAGTCGCCGTGTGGGTGATATTTACCGAGCACTTCACCTACGACTCTGGCGCATTTCTTATAAGGTTGGGTGCTAACATTGCCGATGCCCATCATACCGTAGAGAATACGGCGGTGCACTGGTTTGAATCCGTCACGTACGTCAGGAAGAGCTCTGGCTACAATGACTGACATCGAATAGTCGATGTAGCTTGACTTCATCTCTTCCTCAATGTTGATCTTAATAATTCTGTCCTGATCAACTGTCTTGTTTTCGTCCATTTATTACTTAATGATTAATTAATTTCTATGTAATGCGAAGCGTAAGCCTTCATCCGTCATCGACGCATGGCAATCTGACGCACTGCAAAAAGCAGTAAAATCGCCGTAAATGCCCTTTTTATTCGTTCTGACGAACTCGGCGCTTATTTTCACGCTCCAAAATTAATCATTTTTTCTCACATATGAAAGGCTTACAACGAAAATATGACGGGAAATAAAGGGTGGGATTTTTTTAGTAATGTGAAAAGAATAAGTTGTGCAAGTTCGCCCTGTATTTTTAGGCG
>CAVABU010000107.1:0-8766 GCA_963586965.1 Gemmiger formicilis | reverse complement strand
CTTCCCACGGGTCCACCTCAGCATCCTCGTTGTTCTGCACCATGCGCTCCACCGTGCCGTCCAGGTGTATTAGGTCGGTGTAGCCCACCTGCTTCCACCCACGCCCGCCCTTGCTCACGGGGTCAGTGTGCCAATGCTTTATCTCAGCACTCGTCACCTCACGACCTTCGGGCGTGGCGGTGCAGTGGATTACGAGGTATTTCATCTTACTCATTCTTGTAGTCACTCATTATCACGCCACCTGCGTCTTCCTTCTTGGGCAGACAGATGAAGTAGTGACGATAGGAGATGAGGTTGCGCTGATTCAGAGGATCGGTGCTTGCCTCTGAGTAATACATCTTGGTCGAACCTGTCGCCTTAAATACGCGTGGCACATAGAAGGCAAACGATGCCTGAAACTCGCCTGTCTTGGCTGTGGCTCCCACAGCATTCTTCTTGCCTGCTGTGCTGTAGGTAGGGTTGTAGTTGGACTCATAGATGTCAAATCCATAGAGCTTACCCACTGTGCCATCAGTGCGATTGATGCTATACATCTCCTTAAATGTCTGTTCTGTCTCCAGCAGGTCGTTCACATGGTCAGGGCAGAGCACCAATCTGCGCTGGATGCTTGGCACTCCCATCTTGTCGAGGGCACGTTTCAGTGCCACGATGTCCTTCAGCGTGAGCTTCAGACGACCTGTGGTGGCATCCTTCTCGCCTGTAGTCTTGAGCACTGGCGTGGTGTCAGTGTTCTCTGTTGGACAGAGGGCATGGGCTGCCTTGTAGTACTTGGCATCGTTGAGGGCATTCGCACAACTCTCTTTCACCCTCGCCATCTTGTCATAGCTCAGTGCATAGAGTTCGTCATCGGTCACTGGCACCACCTTGGTTTGAAATTTGTCAAGGCTAAAGGTTTTGTCGCCATCCTCCAATTCTTGGATATCGATGGGATAGGTGGTGTTGTTGATAAGCACTGCGGGGTCTGCTCCCACGTCCACCATGTGGATTACGTCGTTATTGACCACACTTGACTGGTCTGGCACTCCATTGAGCCACGATGCGTCGAGATAGCCTCGCAGGGCTTTGATGAGTTCGCCTGTCCACACCTCGATGAGCACTCCAGTGCAAGCTGCGCCCTTTGGCATAAATGCGCCTGCTATCACGGATACGACACATGCCACCGTAGCTCCTGCCACAGGCGCAAATCCTAACAGGGATGCCACCAGGGCTCCCACTATGGCATTCACTATCAATGCCATCACTACATGCATAATCAGTTTCTTGTTCATAATCTTACAATATTTCAATTTTTCCATCTTTTTTATATCACTCCCCTTCCCTCCATGGGGCGGAGGCTGGGGGAGAGGCCCATCTTCTACACGTCTATTCCGTACTCTGCCTTATACAAACGGGCAAACTCGTCAGGGTGGTTGTCGTGCAGGTCTTCCATCTTGCTGGCAGGCACGGCGCTCAGTTTCTCATACTTCGAAAAGTCTCCTTCCGTCTGCACCGCTGTCGCGCTCTTGTGGTTGATGGTAGCTGCAAGTGACACCTGTGGTTGCATCGCACCAAAGATCTTCTTCAGTTCGTCCAATCCCACCTTCTTGCCAAGTTCGACAAATTGTTCGCGGGCATTTGCCTGGATGCGCTTCTCGCTGATGGCTGTGTCTACTGTCTGACCGATGACGGCTGATTTTAGAGTTGCCACCTCCTGGGAGGCAAGCATGAGCGAGGTGATCTTAGCGTTGACCTCACTCTCTGTACTGGTCTCTGGGAGTCCCAGTTGCAGGGCTAATGTTTTCAGTTCCATTTCTTGTGTTTTTATTTGTGGTTTGTTACTTATATCATTGAGTAGGGGCAGGATTGTGCAGTCTGCTTCTTGACCTGACAGTGAGATGCGCTCGCCATCGCCATTGCTAAGCACTAAGGCATCGTCATTGCCTCCTATGTCCACCACGCTCACCTCAAAGAGTTTCGACTTCGTGACCGTGGGGCGTGTCTGACCTTCTGCCAGTAGTGTTTTGTCATTGCTGGTCTCTATGATTTGCAGGTTGGCGCTCACCATCTTCACGCTTCCAAATTCCCATTGCTTCTTGAGCTGCTTGCTTAGGTCGGTGGCTTCGTCGAATACCAGCTCGCCCGTCACGTCGGTGCCTTCCACCTTCACATCTTTCACCAGACCCACCACGGTGCCACGCTCGTGCATATAGAGTAGCACGGGGTTGCGCTGATATTGCGCTATGTCTATGCCTGATGTCAGTATGCGAGTGCCGTAGCAGTTCACACTCTCATTGCTGATTCTTACTCGTTTTCCCATCTTTCAATATTTACTTATTTCAATATTCCAATTGTCGTTTTTCAACTGCAATATTACACCGCAATCTCCTATCTTCCAAAATTCTCCGCACACCCTGCACACTTCCGCGCAACCGTTGCACACTTTCTTGCATTGGCGCCTATTTTGTGCCACCTTTGCAAATAAAAATAGACACGATTTTACACATATGACAAAGGCTGATTTGGAAAAAAAGAAATCTCTCGCTCGCACTCTCTACCTCTCTGGCATGGAGCAACAGGAGATTGCCGACAAGGTGGCGGTCTCACGGGTCACCATCTCTAAGTGGTGCAATGCTGATGGATGGAAGGAGGCACGGGCTGCCAAGAATATCACACGACCTGAACTGGTCAACAAACTGCTCTTGGCTATCGACAAACTCATCTCGCAGGTCAATGACAGCGAGGACCCTGCTCTCTTGGCGGGACTTGGCGATAAGTTGGCAAAACTTTCGTCTGTCATCGAGAAACTCGACAAAAAGGCAAACGTGGTGGATGCCATTGAGGTCTTCATGGCTTTCTCTAAGTGGCTGGAGTTTCGCTCGCAGACTGACCCTGCCGTAACTCCAGATTTGATGCGTGTCATCAATAAGTATCAGGATATGTACATCACCGAGCAGATGGGTATAAAGTAAGTAGTATAGCGTATGGCAACAGCTGCAGAAAAGAAGGAAGCCTACGAGCGCTGGCGGGAGCGGTGCAAGGTGGTCCAGTCCATCACCGATGTGTCTCTCCTCAAACCTGAGACATCCTCAGAGAGGGATCGACGCAAGAAAAGACTGCTCGCTAACTATGCCGCCTTCTGCGAATATTATTTCCCACACTTCCTCCAACTCAAGGATAAGACCACGGGTGAGGTCATTCGCACTATTCATAATGCGCCTTTTCATAATCAGGCGGCACGCAAGGTCCGAGAGACGGCCAACCTTAAGGCGGTCTTCATGTGGCCTCGTGGACACGCCAAGAGCACTCACATGGATGTATTCATGCCACTGTGGCTCATGTTTCAGCCTAAGAGACTCATCAATTTCATGGTGGTCGTGGGCAAGTCTGAGGACTCTGCTGACCGCCTGCTTGGGGATATTCAGGCGGAACTGGAATTCAATCAGCGCATCACTGCTGACTTCGGACAGCAGAAGCCCACGGGCGGTGATTGGACTGACGGTGAATTCAAGGCGCAGTGTGGCGTCAAGTTCCTCGCCTGTGGACGTGGACAGTCGCCTCGTGGACTGCGTGACCGTGAAGCGCGTCCTGACTATATCGTCATTGACGACCTTGATGATGACGAACTCTGCAAGAATGAGAAGCGAGTCCGCGAACTTACCTCTTGGGTCAAGTCTGCTCTCTTCGGCTCGCTCGACGTGGGGCGTGGACGATTCATCATGGTGGGTAACCTTATCTCCAAGACTTCCGTACTCTATAATATCGCCAACACCAAAGGAGTCTTCCTTTCCAAGGTGTGCGCCGTCGACAAGGATGGCAACCCTGTCTGGCGGGAGAAGTGGACGCGTCAAGAGGTGGATGCTTATCGGGAGTTTGTCGGCTATCGGGACTGGGAAAAGGAGATGATGCACAATCCTATCAAGGATGGCACCATCTTTCGACATGAGTGGATTCACTATCGCAAGATGCCTAAACTCTCCAAATATGAGTCGCTCATCTGCTATACTGACCCTTCGTGGAAGTCCACCACGGCCAACGACTACAAGGCGTGCCGACTGTGGGGCAAACTGGGCAATGAACTGCATCTCCTTGACTGCTTCGTACGTCAGGCTACCACTGGTGAGATGGTGCGATGGCTCTATGACCTCTATGAGAGGGCGCAGGGACAGGGCGCAAGCATTCAGTTCTATATGGAGGCTAACCTCATGCAGGACACGGCTCTCGATGAGTTTCAGAAGGAAGGCGAAATCAGAGGTTACAAATTGCCCATCGCCATGGACCACCGCAAGAAGCCTGACAAACTCCAGCGCATCGAGTCCATTGCTCCGCTTTGGGAGCGGGGCTTGGTCTACTATAATGAGGCTTTGCAGGACTCCGAGGATATGCAGGTGGGCATTGACCAGACTCTCTCGCTCGAGCATGGCTCGCGTGCTCATGATGATGCACCTGATGCTGACGAGGGGGCCATCTACATCCTCCAAAAGCAAGGGCGTCTCGATGCCTTCCACCCTATCATAGGCGAAAGGTATACACCGCGCAATGTCTGGTAATATTTTTAATATTTATATCTTATGTTCATAACTGATGAAGACTTCAAAGTGGTAGCCACCGAGCAGACCGTCAAGGCCATCTCGCAGGCTGACACTGACAATAAGGATAATGCCATTCTCGAGGCTATCGAGGAAATCAAGGGATATCTGCGCCCACGATATGACTGCGACATTGCCTTTAGCGCAGCGGGCGCTGAGCGCAATCGACAGTTGGTCATGATCACTGCTGACATCGCTCTCTATCACATGTCGGCTTCTCTGCCACAACGCATGGGCAGTGAGGTGCGTGAGGATCGATATGAGCGCGCAGTCAAGTGGCTTGAGGGTGTACAGGCGGGCAAGATTGTCCCCGACCTTCCGCTCGCCTCAGATGACGACGACATCACTGCGCAGGGTGGTATCCTCGCTTTTGGTAAAGGACAAGACAATAACTCATGGTAAATTATGAATATACATTCCATCATCAATAGACTCGACAATTCTTATCGGGCTCTTACTGGACAGCCTTTCGTGGAGCACACCAAGTTCGGCGACATTCTCCTCGCTGGCAAAAATACACGCCAGGCTAAGCAACTGCTTGCGCAACTGCAACGCACCACCGAGGCGCTCACTCGCTCTGACATCAAGAAGTGGCGCAGGGCGTGGCAGTGGGCCATCAACGTGGAGAGCCCCAATCGGCAGATGCTCTATGACATCTATCGCGACACGGATACTGATGCTCATCTCACTGGTTGCATAGAGCAGCGACGGGGCTTCGTCATGGCGCGCTCGTTCAATATCGAGGACAAGAAAGGCACTCCCCAAGACCAACTACAACACTTCTTTGAGCAGGAATGGTTTGAGGAGTTGTGCCGACTCATCCTCACTACTCCTTATTGGGGACACTCGCTCATAGAGCTTGGACCGCTCACCACTGATGGAGACGGATGCCTCGCCTATGACGGCGTGACTCTCATAGACCGTAAGTATGTCATCCCCGAGTATCATCGGGTCATCACAGACCTCGGACAGGACTGGACCACGGGCATTGACTATCATGAGCCTCAGTGGGCTCAAAACCTCATAGAGGTGGGACGTCCTGATGACCTCGGACTTCTTCTCAAAGCCTCACTTCACACCATTCCTAAGAAAAACGTACTTGCTGCATGGGATGTCTTCTCCGAAATCTTCGGCATGCCTCTGCGCGTGGCTACTACCAGCAGTCGGGACCAAAAGGATGTGGACCGCATCTCGCAGATGATGGAGCGCATGGGGCTCGCCTCTTATGCCGTCTTGCCTGAGGGCACCACCATTCAGATGATTGCCAACTCCCAAACGGATGCTTACAATGTCTACAACCAACGTGTGAATCGTGCTAACTCCGAACTCTCCAAACTCATCATCGGGCAGACCATGACCATTGAGGATGGTTCTTCGCTCTCACAGAGCCAAACGCACCTCAAAGTCTTCGAAAATCTCGTGGAGAGTGATGCTAAACTGCTTGCCAACACCATCAATAATCAACTCTTCCCTCGCATGGTCCAACACGGATTCCCGCTCAAGGGCTACCACTTCGCATGGGATGATGCCGTGGACTACACTCCGGAACAGCAGGTGGCTTTCGAGACGATGATCGCTGACCGATATGAGGTTGATCCTAAGTACTTCGCCGATAAGTACAACATGCCAGTGGGCAACCGCTTGCAGACGGGATTCGCCTTCGGTGGCAACGATGATGACGATGGTAGCAAGGACAGCAAGGATTCTAAGGACAACAAACAACAGGCTAACGCTTTTTTCGACTAAGCCCCAGCGACTACCTGGGGCTACACGCACGCTACAAGGAGATCCTACACTCCATGGATGTCCCTGACTCTGTCGCGCTCATGAGTGATGACCAGTGGCAGGAAATCAAGTCCAAACTCTCCTCCAAGTTCACCACCATGATGAAGGCGCTCTTCCGACAAAAGTGCGCACAGCTCGACATTAATATCCTCGCCTCTGACCAAGCACAAGACTTCATTACATCCCACGCTTCTGTCCTCGACTCCAGTTTCCAAAAGGTTAAGATGACCGACACCATGCGCCAGCGACTCACACGCTCTAACTATATCTTCTCGGGCATCAAAACCTTTCATGAACTCAACGAGGCTTTCCCTTCTCTTCTGGATGAAAACGGCGATAGAAAACCATTTGAACGCTTTTTAAACGATGTTCAATCCATCAACGATACCTACAACTCCAACTATCTACACTCGGAGTATAACTTCATCCAGGCTTCTGCCTCCATGGCTGCCAAGTGGGAGCAGTTCGCCGAGGATGGCGACCGCTACTTCCTCCAGTATCGCACCGCTCATGATGGAAAGGTGCGACCAGAGCACGCCGCTCTCGAAGGTGTCACCCTTCCTATGAGTGACCCCTTCTGGGAAACCTACTATCCACCTAATGGGTGGAACTGTCGTTGCACCGTCACTCAGGTGCGTAAGCAGAAGTATCCCGCCACACCGCATGACGAAGCCATGCAGAGGGGACAAGAGGCACTCGGTGATGAAAAATACAATATCTTCCGATTCAACAGTGGCAAGCAGGGTAAGGCCATGCCTGACTACAATCCCTACACCATTCGACGTTGCAACGACTGTGACGTAGCCAAAGGAGGGCTGACACTATCGGCACCCGACAACGAGGTATGCGCGGCATGCAAATGCGTGAGGGCTTGCGTAAATATCGGAGCTTACGACACAGATAAGGTATATGGCGAGAGATTAAAGATTAGCAAGCACGCCGACAGTACGGAGGTGGAAGAAAATACGCGAGCCGCAAGAGCCATGCTTAGTTCGTTTCCTAATATGACCGCACAGATTCGAAGGCACGTCTTTTTGGAAGGTGTCAAGAACCCAGAATACCTCATTAATGATATGTTGGGAGATAGAAAAGGTATACTATCGCCTAAAGGCATACAATCAGGGTTTAAAAAAGCTATAGCCCAAGGTTGCGAGGTCGTGGTCATCGACCTCGATGCAAACATGAGAGAAAGGAAACTGCCAGTTTCAGCACTCACAAAATATCTCTTCTGGCGTAGCGAAGACTTCAAAAAAGGCATTATTAAAGAATGCTATGTCGTCTATCACGATAAGGCCGTACGGATAACTGACGAACACAAGGATAGAAACAGTATTAGAGCTGAAATAGAAAAATTAAGGTTGTAGCTAAACACCACAACCTTAATGCCCCACAAGCTTGAAGTTATCGTGCCCTTTCGGGGGTCTTGCATTGCAAAGATACAACTTTTAATCACAATATTCAAGGCTTTTTTGATAAAATTTCACCCCTCTCGAAATACTCACTCAGATTATCCTCGATGATCTTCGTTACCTCACGTTCCACTTCTGGAGCCATTCCGATAAACTGACGCTTCGGTATCCTTATGCTTTTCCCTACCTTCATCAGCGCCATCGACTTCCAAAACTCTGCCTCGGTGCCCAACTGGGCGTTGCGCTTCGTCTTGCGAAGGCTACCGTTCTTCTTATAGCCAAACTTACCGCTCGCCTCGTAGTACTTGTGCCAGAAATAGCGCTTCATCCGTGCAGTTACCTTTATCTCGCCTCCCGCATTGTGGATGGAGGCATATGGCAGGTTACTATAGAAGGTAATGCTTGTACTATCGCTACGACTTTGGATACTACGTCTCAATTGACCACTGTCCACTAATATCGACCCTCCAGGGCGAAGGGGACTCTTGCGTCGTGCCCACGCCTGGGTAAAGAATCCTTGACGCTCAAAGTTACGGTCAAACTCATCGTTCAATTCCACTCTAATGTCTTGCAGTATATTGCGGATAACTTTCTGTATGTCCATCGCCAAAATCAAAGTTGATAAATAGTGACTCTGCCTCTCGGGGCACCTCGTTGGCAGGATTGCTCGAAGCATTGAGGATATTATAAAATGTGCGCTCGCTTATCGCATAGACGGGATACACATATCGACGCCATATCTCGCGGTTGCTCAGACCACGCTTCACGTGATAATCGTATATGCGGTTGATGTCCGTCACTCGTTTACAATA
The DNA here is from genome assembly GCA_963586965.1 of Gemmiger formicilis. Classification (GTDB taxonomy): domain Bacteria; phylum Bacteroidota; class Bacteroidia; order Bacteroidales; family Bacteroidaceae; genus Prevotella. The sequence continues at coordinate 195 of CAVABU010000107.1, read as the reverse complement.
ACTTAATCCTCTCCTCTTCATTATATACAAAGTTAGCAATTATCTCCTCAATCTCAAACAATAAGCCCGACTAAAAGCATTTTTTACTCTTAGTCGGGCTCGCATTTTTAACCTCTAACTATCCTTAGGAGGCGAAGCGTCCCCGCTTTGCCCATCTTTCTTATATCACCCCTCCCCTCCATGGGGAGGGGCTGG
>CAVABU010000106.1:0-8796 GCA_963586965.1 Gemmiger formicilis | reverse complement strand
TCGTAGAAAGTAAATTCTCTACTCTGACGTGGAAGAGTTAGTCATTTGCTGAACGAACTCAGCAGGAGACAACAATTTGATGTTAGAGAAGGAGAAATCTTGCTTGTTTCTGGTGACAATGCAATCTGCTCCTATCGTCATTGCAGAATAGTACTGTATGGCATCCTCAAAATCACTCGCTCGCAAGAGTATCGCTTGATCAATTTCCGTCTGCGTAACAGGGGTGACACTAAGTAATTCTCTTATTTCAGAGAAACAATCATAGAGAGCATCTCCTTTCAACTGCTTTCTTGCTATATAGGCTATATTAGAGAAAGACAAGGAAGACATATACAAATCACAACGCTTATTGTAGCCTAAAGCCATAATTGTGCGAGCTTCTTGAAAAACATCTTCACGTTTCAGCAAGAAGTCCAACATGACATTTGTATCAACAAAGGCTCTCATCACTTATACTTCTCCAACAGGTAGTTCAACTTTTCGTCACTTGGATCATTGACTCCAGAGAGGCATCCGCCCAACTTTTCCAAGTGAGGTGGCAATTGCAATGGCACATCCTCCTTGTCAGATATTGTGACTTGAAATTTCATCAAGAAGTTTTCCACGAGTTGTTTCAAACTGATGTTATGCGACTTGGCATACATCATCGCCCCTGGATATTGATTGGTGTCCAATATTAATTCGCTATTCATATTTTGTCTCCTTCATAGTTAGTGCATTACAAAAATACGATTATATTAAGCAATCTCCAATAGATTCTCAGAAAATCTTTCGTATATTGCGCACGAATTACTCACACATTCCTCAGGCTCTTATTGTGCATGGTGTAGTGCTCGCCGACGACGTAGGGGCTGTGGTCTAATGCGTCGGTGATGTAGGATGTGGTGTAGATGACTTGATAGCTGTCAGTGTCGTATTGACGGAGGCGGTCTATGAGGGTCTGCTGAAACTTTTGTGCGCGTGTCATCTCGATACCCTTGTCCTCCATGTTGTCGGCGAAGATGAAGCGTGGGAAGCGCATCTTCTCGATGTCGAGGGAGGCAAGCAGGAGGGAGAAGCGTGCCACGAGTTTCAGAAAGAATGATGAGGAGGCACTGTATTTGGCGTAGCGGTGCTGCAAGAAGACTATGTTATTGGAGAAATCCACGGAGAAATCTTCGGGCGTGGCTTGCAGGAAAGCGCGCTGGCGCTCCTCGTCGTGCTGCAGGAAGTAGGCGCCATGCTGTTGTATCTTGCGCATCACGGCATCTCGTCGCTGCTTCTGGTGTGAGAGTCTGTCGGCGATGAATTGTTTGGTGGTGACGAGTTCTGCCTCCAAGCGCTCACGATTATGGAGTAGCGCCTCGTAATTGCCCACTTGCTCGAGCATGGTGTAGTATTGCAGGAGTTCGCCATTGATCTCGCCCATGCGATATTTCTTTTCCTCGATAGCCTCATCACGACTGCTACGCACATCTGACAACAGGGCATCGAGCATGTGGCGCGTATTGCGACACTGCGCCTTGAGCTTTCGTAGGCGTGACTTAGCCTTTATCATCTCAGCCTCATCACGGCGTAGGAGCTCTTCAGACTCAAGACGCTGAAATGTCAGTTCGGAGATGAGTCGCTTGGCTTGCGTGATACCCGTAGTGTTGTCCACTGGTTGTTGACACAGGTGGCAAGTGCCCTGTGGTACATATTTTGGCAGTGGCGAGAGGCACTCAGGGCAATACTCCAGTCGGAGCGTGCCCAGTATCTGGCGTGTGTCTGCCGAGTGAGTGAGCGCCATATGCTTGCGCTCCAGTTCGGCGACAAACATATTGGTGTCCTCTATGTCATATTTCAACACATCGACACTCTCCTCCACCTTGGCGATATTTTTCTCCAGTCGGCGCACCTCTTGTTTGAGAGTATCGGTCTGAGTGGTCTTCTGCTTTTTTACCTCTTCATCTTGTCGCAGGCTGTGCACCTCCTCTTCCAGTTGACGTATCTCTTGGCGTTTAGCATCGATGATCTGATTGATAGACTCCGAAGAGCGCATCTTGAGAGGGAGAGTCAGTTCGAGCGAGCGTATCTGGAGTTTGGCATCCTCTATGTCAGACTCCAGAGTTTTTTGTCGCACCTTTGCCTCATAGAGGTCTTCATCAAAGATGCCGAGGAGCAAGTCTGCCACGGTCTCACGAGTGGTCTGATTATCAAACTGTTCATAATAAAACAGTGACGAGGTGGGTGAGTCTTGGTCTATGTAGAGCAGGCGGAGCAACTGGTGCATGGTGATATTGCTGTCGCCCTGCACGATGGGCATCCCCATGGCGTCAAAGAGCACATTGGAGAAGCTGCGTGTGCCGTCCGTGGTCTTGTATCCGCAGGAGATATGCTGGCACTTGCCCTCAAGAGCATCGGTGAGCGTGCCCCAGTGGATGGTCATGCCACGCTGGGTGAGCACACGTCCCTCGTCATCCTTCATGATGGGTCGCGAGAGTGTGAGTGTGGCTCCGCTCATGCTGACCTCCACCATCACTCGGCTGCAGCGTCGTGCCTCGGGCACGAAATGTGTGTAGTCGCCACCAAGACCATAGAATAGCAGATGCATGATGGTGGACTTGCCACTGCTGTTGGCACCACGGATGATGTTGACTCCATGATGAAACTGCTCATCATAAGCCACCTCGCCCTCCTCGGTGATCACATAGAGACGATTGACGAAGAGATTAATTGCCATCGTATTTATATTCCATGAGTCGGGTGCGGTATTTCAGTCCGAAGGTACCGCAGAGCGGTGTGGTGCGAAAGCAGAGGTTGAGCCACGAGATGAGGTTGCGCTCGGAGGCTGGTGCCTCGCCAAGACGAGACAAGATGAGATGCATCTTCTCTTTATCAATCACCTTCACCTGATACATGAGCAGATGCTCGGGACTGATAAGCCCATAACCCGCCATGTGGCCCAAGGCTATCATCTGATAGGGACGCAACTGCTCAAAGAGGCGTCTGTCATTGGTGGTCTCGTTATAGGGGTTTTGCCGACGACTTACAAACTGCGACAGCCTGTCCTTAAGTTCCTTCTCCGTCGGTTTGAAACGTATGGTGTACGTCTTATAGGGGAAGAGCAGATAGAAGTCATAGATGCGCAGGCGATCCACCTCTACATATTCTTCGTGCTCGAAATCCCGCAGGATGAGGAGCATGCGATAGATGCAGTTGAATGGGTCGAAGGCGGGATTATACATCGTAGTTGTGCCAGTTGATGTGGCAGTTGCCCGTGAGATAATAGAGCATGCCGAAGATGTCGTCTTCCGTATAGCAGAGGCAGTCGTCATCGGCGCCATTGGCATTGATCTCCTGCATGACGGGGATGATCACCTTCTCATAGACTGCACGATTGATGTCGCGCAAGGGTTGTGACTCCTGTATGAGTGGCGAGATGTAGAGTTCAAATCTATTGCAGACGATGGCAAAGAGATGGCTGTCTATGTGCTGCGCCGACTCATAATACTGAAATCTGGTGGCCTTTTTGGCGTAATACTGTTTTTTGCGCCGTGCGGTGTCGATGGAAGTCTTGGAGAATCCTCCGTCGAGGAGTTTCTGTTCCAGTCCGATGGTGTGAGGCAACCGCGTGCGATATCGGCGGATATCATCAAGTTTGCGCTGGAGGCGCTGATCATGGTCAAACTCCTCCTTCAGCCTGCGAAACCATCTAGAGAGGCGGCTATCGACTGGCGTGGCATAATTATTTTGTATGGCAGTGGTGGCATTGGGCAGAAACTGGTTGCTGCCGCCACTGACGTCATATTTTGAGTCAATCATATGAGATAGGAGGTACGGCGACCTCGCCGTACCAAATGATAGGAGAGGTTCGCAAATTTAACTTTTTACTTGAGATGGTACGGCGAGGGCGCCGTACCTCCTATGATTTCCATTTTAAAATGAAGATAGCTTCGTTGGGCGGAGAAGATAGCTTCGTTGGCCGGAGAAGATAGCTTCATCGGGCATCACAGATGACGTGGTGCTCTGAGGAGGGTCTTATGCTCCTCGAGGGCGTTATTGATATGAGTGCGGAGGTTGTCGATGGTCTTGCCCTTGACGACACCATCGAGGAAGGGCAGAAGCTTCTCGATGAAGACTTGCGTCACTGCCTGCTCCTTGGTGATGCTGCGGTCATCCACCATGGTGGCGACGATGCCTCCCACCTCGCGAGCCATGGTGCAGCGCCGGAGCTGTGAGGTGTAGTCCCTCGCGCGTTCCTTATTTATTATATATAGCGCCAACTGCTGCTCTGCCTCACTGTCGGCATTATCAGTAGCGTCTGAAGACTTCCTCAGCGCAGCCTCAGCAAACTGGTCGCCATAGAAGTGCTGCTCGGCATGAGTGGCATTGGGGAGTATCTGATTGTTGCCTCCGCTGATATTAAATATTATGTCAGACATGACTGATTACATTCTTCTCGTTTGAGATGGTTGCAACGGGGACGCTGCAACTACTAAAGTGGTACGGCGAGGGCGCCGTACCTCCTATTATTCCACCGCCATTCAACGGGTATTCAATGAGATTTCAACGGCTTTCAATGCGCTTGATATCGCCTCTTTGATGTTGTAACTTTGCATCGCAATCAGGAAGCAAGGCGCCTGCCACTGATAACGCGACATTTACATTCTTAATTATTAACCCCTGCCGGGCCCGACACTTAAAAAGCAATACTCACAGTCGGGTAAACACTAAGTCCCGTACCGGCGACGGGCAACAGATTATGATAGATTACAGTGTATATCTCCTCTCCAATCCTTTGAATGCAGAAGATGCTCCTAAGGCTTATGGTAAGAATCAGATCCGCGAGGTGTGGAACCTCGAGAAGTTTGCTAAGCACATCGCTGACCACAATGGCGTCTACAGCCGTGGCACTGTGAAGGGTGTCATCTCAGACATGTGCGAGTGTCTCGTGGAGCAACTCCTCAATGGCAACAAGATCAAGCTCGGCGAACTCGGTGACTTCAGCATCTCTCTGAAGACCGAGGGTGCAGAAACCCTTGAGAAGTTTACTGCCGCCAACATCAAGGCTGTCAACATCGTCTTCACTCCAGGCGAGGACTTTGAGAACATCGTCGACAAGGCTGAGTTTAATCCGGTCAGTTCTCGCAAGACTCAAGCCGCAGCATTGAAGGCAGAGAAGGCAGGTGCCACCACTGTGGACATCTCTAAGAAGGACGCTGCCTCTGACGCCGCCTAAACTGTAAAGGCTCCCACGGAGTTACTTTAAGACAAGTCTCCGTGGGAGATTGTTATTAACTTTAAATCTTTAGTATTATGACTGAATCAAAGAGGGCCATGTGGGCCAAGATACTTAATGCTGTCGTGCAGGCTGCCATCGCCGCACTCACCGCTCTGGGCATCAGTTCGTGCGCCAACATACTGTAACATTTTTATCATAAGGGTGGTGATTCTTATCGCCACCCATTAATTTCTTTACATTATGAATCAACTTACCTTGCACTTTACTCTCGAGGAGTTTACTCGGTCTGCCACAGCCTCAAGGCTTGGCATCTGCAACGAACCGTCCGCTGACTCCATTTCCAATATGCAAAACCTCTGTCAGGAGATACTCGAACCGCTTCGCACCTATGCCTGTCAGCCCATCATCATCACCAGTGGCTACCGTTGTCGCCGACTCAATAAGGCTGTGGGTGGGGTCTCACGTTCGCAGCACTGCACTGGCGAAGCTGCTGACATCCACTTGCCCGATATGGACACGGGACAAAAGTGGTTTGCCTATATCAAGGACCACCTACGATTTGACCAACTCATCTGGGAGCACTCTGGTGGTGCCACCTGGATACACGTCAGTCTGCGACGGCAGTGGAGCGCCAACCGCTATCAGGTGCGATGCATCATGGGAAGACACGTCTGACTATCTCTTGCTCTCCTTAACGAAGTCGAGCATATCTTTATTGATCTCTATGGCAGCGCCAAGGATGCCGGGAATCTCACACGCTATGATGGCTTTCTGGCCCTGGATGCGCTGCACATAGGCGGTCACATCCTTAAACTGTCCTCCTAGTACCACGACCTTGTCGCCCTTCTTGATGGTGCGCGTGAGTATCTCGGCCTTGCCCGAGTCCACCATGCGCCGCACATCCTCCAGTTGTCTGTCGGGTATGACATACGGCACATTTGATCCAGGGGCTGTCAGCATGCGATACACGTCGGAGCGAAAACGGATGTCATTGAGATATCGCTTCTCCACTCTCACGAAGACAAAGGTGGAGAGGATGACTATCTCACGCACGACGCGCTTGCCACGACTATTGATGCGAATGCGGTTTTCGGTGGCTACCCACGTTTCGAGTGTATGATTATTTTCACGAAAGCATCGCTCGAGGTCTTCCTGAAAGCGTTTCTCGCAATTCATCCTCACTTGAGCAGCATACCAATGAGTTGCGACAGTGGCTGTAGTGGTCGGCTGATTGCCGGCTACGTCAGTTGCTGCCACGGCTTCGCCGTCGTCCCCTGCAGGAGTGGACGAAACCATAGGACGCTCTGTCATTTCATTCATTTACGTATGCGAGTGAGTGAAAACCAAGTCCGAAATATGTCATGCCGATGCATCTCCCAAGTGGACACGCACCAAGCAATATGCAAAAATACATAAATTATATAAAATAACGGACATTTCCCGCGCTGATTTTTTTACTTGACAACACAATTTTTGTTGCCCGTCAAGCCACCCTTTTGGCACACATTCCCCTACCCTGCCCGATTATCAGGAAGTTATGCAGATTTTTTGCATTTATCACGTTGATGCATGGGCGGTTAGTTCATATCGGTTCACACGGAGAAAGATTGCAATTCTCTATTCTCTAAACAAATCCTCCGCCAGCACTTCGCTTTGCACCTCGCCCCAGTATTCGTTGTGCGCCACTCCGTTGACAGTTATCATTGTCAGATGAAGAGTCTTGCGAGTCTTGGTAGTTTGCAAGAGGCGTTCTATCTTATGCGATAGATTTAAACTGTAATCCCTATCTATCACATATTCCCCCTTAGAGAATTTCATCTCGCAGACATTCACTATATTGTCCGCACGCTCGATGAGCAAGTCAATCTGTGCACCTGCACCATACACAGGGTCAGGCAAAGCCGACCAGGATGAGACGTTGGTCAAGACCCCACTAATGCCCAATTTATGCTTTATCTGCGCTACGTGCTGCATACATACACGTTCGAAAGCCAAGCCTACCCAAGAATATCTTACTGCGGAAAGGTAACTATGCGACCAGAAATGCTCGTCATTGCCTTTATTGTCTTTCATAAACTTAAAGTAGAACAAGGTGAAATTGTCAATCAGTTGATAGATGGCATCATTACGTTTCTTGCCAAAGGCATTATATTTTCTAATGAAGCCACATTCCTCCAAGTCTTCCAGCATACGGGTGACATTGGCGCCACTTGACAATTTCAGATTTTCCAACAACTCATTGCGAGGCATTCCCACCTTTTTGCATCCCAAGATATTGATGATTTTCAGATATGGTTCGGGATTACCAAACAAGGAATCATACAATTCATTAAACTCGTTATGTAGTTGTCCTGTACGTGCAAAACATATGTCATCGATGTTCTGCGCCACGCTCTTTCCCTTGTCCAATAGGGACCAATAGAATGCCACGCCACCCAGCACCATATAATATTCCAATAGATCATAATGCGTGGCACGCATCCCCTTGGACGCGGCATATAGTTCACACTCGTGAAGAGTGAAAGGCTGGAGAGAGATGCGCAAGTTCACACGATTGTGCAGGCCTCCGTGGTTTTTCAGCACCTTATTGATAATCCACGACGTGGCAGAACCGCACACGATAAGCAACACATCATTTCTCGCAGAAGCAAAACTATTCCAGAAATACTCCAGGGCTGTGACAAAATTAGAGCGAGGAGTATCCATCCATGGAATCTCGTCTATAAAGACTACCTTCTTATTCTCAGACGATTGTTCTATCAATTGTCTAAGACAAGAAAATGCCTCCACCCAATCCTTTGGAGTGCGAGCCGTTATGAATCCGCTCTTAACAAGCGATTCCTGGAAATATCGCAGTTGCAACTTAGTGTTTGCCTTTGCAACTCCCGAATGCTGAAAAACAAACTTGTCATGGAAACATTCTCTTACAAGATATGTTTTGCCGACACGTCTGCGTCCATAGACAGCGACAAACTGCGACTCGTCAGACTGATAAGCCTCACGAAGCCAACCTTGCTCCTTTTCTCTTCCTATTAGCATATGTACATGATATAGTTGTCAGATGCAAAGATAGTGAAAAGGTGCTTATATTTGCCCAAAAGTCCTTTTTATTTTGACTTTTGGGCTAATATAAGCATACATTAGGAGGTACGGTGCCCTCGCCGTACCCACGCAAGGAGAATTTTTCTTTTTTGGCGGGATTCTTTTTTTGAGATGGTACGGCGAGGGCGCCGTACCTCCTAAAGATTGCAGCGAGGACGCTTCGCCTACTAAAATTAGTTGTTGCAGCGTCCCCGCTGCAACCAAGTAAGCAGAGGTAATATGTAGGAGGTACGGCGCCCTCGCCGTACCCACGCAAGGAGAATTTTTCTTTTTGGCGGGATTCTTTTTTTGAGATGGTACGGCGAGGGCGCCGTACCTCCTAAAGATTGCAGCGAGGACGCTTCGCCTACTAAAATTAGTTGTTGCAGCGTCCCCGCTGCAACCAAGTAAGCAGAGGTAATATGTAGGAGGTACGGCGCCCTCGCCGTACCCACGCAAGGAGAATTTTTCTTTTTGGCGGGATTCTTTTTTTGAGATGGTACGGCGAGGGC
>CAVABU010000105.1:0-8801 GCA_963586965.1 Gemmiger formicilis | reverse complement strand
ATGTCACACAGGCGATGAGTAAGGAAAAGTATAGCGAACTCCAACCTGTATATTCCCTCAATCTCGTGAATGACATCTTCGAGCACGACATGCCTGACCGCTTTATTCATAACTACCGCATTGTGCACGACAAGGATAGCAATAAGGTGATAGACGGTCTTCATTTCACTTTCATAGAGTTGCCTAAGTTTACTCCCCATAGCATTTCCGATAGGCGCATGATGGTGCTTTGGCTTAGATTCCTTACGGAAATTGATTCAAACACGAAGGATGTGCCTGAAGACTTGCTAAATGATCCTGAAATCAGCAAGGCCCTGGAAGAGGTGAAGGTCTCTGCTTTTAGTGAAGACGAGTTGCGTGCCTATGATAAGTTTTGGGATGGTGTAAGAGTGGAGAAATCACTGCAGTATGATAGTTATCATGAAGGAAAGGCAGAGGGCTTGGCTGAAGGGGTGGCTAAAGGTGTCAACGATGAAAAGATTGCCACAGCGAAGCGTATGCTTTCTGCAGGCTTTACTCCCCAGCAAGTATCCCTTGCAACGTCGTTGCCAGTGAAAGAAGTGGAGAATCTTTTGTAGTTAAAAAAAGATAATTCGTAGAGAACTTTCTTCTTCATTTCATTATAAAGTAGTACTTTTGCACGGCTTTAGCGGATATAGTGCCGATATTATTCGGGATGTGGCGCAGTTGGTTAGCGTACGCGTCTGGGGGGCGTGTGGTCGCCAGTTCGAGTCTGGTCATCCCGACTAAAGTGCAAGCAGTAATCTTTCATAGGAAGGGTTGCTGCTTTTTTTTTTATATTTATCCACTGGTATGCTCGGGGTATAACATTTTTCTATAACTTTGTAGCATAGACACTAAACCTTAAATAAAACATTATGAAAAAATCATTGCTACTGACATTGGCATTGGCTTCTACCATGCTAGCACAGGCGAAAGATGTGAACGTCACATCGCCCAGTGGAAAGATTAAAGCCTTAATCACTGACAATGGTGGAGCGTTGTCCTACACTACATGGCTCGACGGAAAGAGAGTCTACACTCAGAGTGATCTGCAGATGAAACTCACCACAAAGACTCTCGGCAAGAATGCGAAGATCTCAGGAGTGAAAACCGCTAAGGTAAACAGCATCGTCAAACCCGTGGTACCCCTGAAACAGTCAACAATAAAAAACAACTACACCGAGGCTACGCTCTCCATGAAAGGTGGCTACAAGGTAGAGTTTCGCATATTTGACAATGCTGTGGCTTATAGATATATCCTCAATGAGAAGGACTCTGTGTATGTGGTGGATGAAACCTTCAATCTCACACCAGCTCAGGCTATGGACGTGCACTACCAGGGTACTGAGGAGTGGGGCTCCAACTCGGAAAGTCCCTACACCAACTGCTTGCTCAAGGAGTGGCAACATGATAAGGATATGGCGACGCTTCCAGTGGGACTGTCATCGACTGAGGGCGACCTCCAACTGATAATATCTGAGACTGACCTGCGTGACTATCCTGGTCTGTATCTCCATGGCAATGGCGACAAGGACTGTTTGTCGGGCAATATCGTGCCTTACTATAAGAAATGGGTGCTTGATGGTGACCGTGGTACTGAGGTGAAGGAACTCGCTGACTGGGGTGCACACACTGCTGGCAAGCGCAGTTTCCCATGGCGATTTATCACTATGACCGACTCCAAGGGCATGGTCGAACAAACCATCCCAGCACAACTTGCTCCGTCATGCGAAATGGATGACACGAGTTGGATAAAGCCCGGACTGGTGTCTTGGGACTGGTGGAATCAGAAGGCTATCTATGGCAGTGATGTGAACTTCAAGACTGGATGCAATACTCCCACCTATAAGTATTACATAGACTTTGCTTCCAAATACGGCATAAAGTATATCATCATGGACGAAGGATGGTCAAAGAATACATTCTCACCATACACTCCTAATGATGACCTTGACCTGCAGGAATGCATACGCTACGGTAAGGAGAAAGGTGTCGGTATCATCTTGTGGCTGACATGGAGTTGTGTGGAGCAAAACCTCAGCACCATCTTTGACACTTATGAGAAATGGGGCATAGCAGGAGCAAAGATAGACTTCATGGATCGTCAGGACCAGTGGATGATAAATTGGTATGAGCGCGTGATAAAGGAAGCTGCCAAGCATCACCTCATAGTGGACTATCATGGTGCCATGAAACCAGCTGGACTGGAATATCGTTACCCCAACCTGTTGGCGTATGAGGGTGTGCGCGGACTGGAGCAGATGAGCGGTTGCCAACCAGACAACACTCTCTACATACCATTCCTTAGAAATGCCGTGGGTGCAGCCGACTTCACTCCGGGCGCTATGCTCAACACCCAACCAGAATATGATGAGTGGTCTAATCCTAACCGTTCGTCTGTTGGTACACGTGCCTACAGCATGGCTCTATTTACCATCATGGAGACAGGCACTCAGATGCTTGCTGACTGCCCTACACGCTATTATCAGAATGCTGAGTGCACAGAGTTTCTTGCCAAAGTGCCTGTGACATGGGATGACACCAAGTGTCTCGATGCCAAGATTGGTAAGTATGTCATCGTGGCAAAGCGTCATGGCAACAAGTGGTACGTGGCTGGTATATGCAATGGTGAGGAGAAGACTCGTGAATTCCATCTCCCACTCAACTTCCTCGGTGCAGGACCGTACACTATGACCATCTTCACTGACGGCTTTAATGCAGACACGCAGGCTATGGACTATCGCAAGGATACTCGCCAGGTGGATAGCGACACCACTCTTGATGTCAAGATGGTGCGCAATGGTGGTTTCACTGCAGTGATAGAGTAATCTTCCTATATATTAATTACGATAAAAGGTACGACGCATTACACGTCGTACCTTTTATCGTATATAAGCGTTGCTACTATTGTTCTATATAACTATTGCCAGTGGCATGCTTGTATTCAGTGATGGCAAGTCGATACTTGATACAAGCATCGATGTAATTGGTGCGTGCCTTCTCATATAGTGCGTCAGCATGCAGACGATCAGTCATCGTCAAAGCACCGCTACGATAGGCACTCGCATGCTGCTTGCGGTTTTGCTCTGCTTGCTCAAGACGCTTAAATGCCACGTCTATCTGTTTGTATTTCTCCGTGAGCGTATTCCATTTCTGCGACATCTCCACCGACATCAGTTTTCGTTTGTCCTCATACTCCATCTCAGCCTTCTGTATGGCGATATCAGAGCGACGCAGTTTGTGTTTGCCACCCCACCATGCTGTAATAGGTACCGACACGTTTGCGCCGACCCACCAGCCTACGGCGTTCTTGTCAAAGAAATCATGATATACACCGTCATCACCTGAGGCTGATAGATAGTGATAGTTTAATGTGAACATGGCGCCAACGGTGGGCAACATCGTACCCCTATCATATTTCTTCTTAAGCACGCTTGCTTCCTTCTGCATCTGCAGGAGTTTCATCTCATGACGATTATTGAGTGCCGACATCGGGTCGGTGAAGTATGCTCTCGGCTCTTTCACCGTGTAGATGTCGCTCCATGTCACGCTGTCTATGGCATCCACGCCTACGAGGTATGCGAGATATTCACGGCAGAGTTTCTTGCCATTGTCGAGTTGCAGATGTGTGCTCTCAAGGTCTGACGCATAGAGGTCCACCTCCATCTTGTCATTGGTGGTGACAAGTCCCGCTTTGAGAGCGAGCGAAGCATCCTGACGTGCTTTGTCTACGAGCGAGTCGAGAGTATTGAGCATCTTGTCCGCTTCATAGAGTTGCACCAGTTGCCAGAAATATTTCTCCACTTCCTGTATGATCTCATTCTCCTTGAGTGCCACCATCTCACCTGTAGCCTCCACACCAAGCTTTGCCAGTTTGTTGGCGCTTGTCAGTCTGCCACCAGTATAGATGGGCAGTGTGGCTTTCACTCCTGAGAAGACACCATACTTCAGTATCTTAGCATCAATCTCTTCGTCAGTCTCTACATCCTTGAATGCTGCAAACAGTTCGAAAGCTGTATTCAGCACGTCTGACCCTTGTACCAGACCCTTATTACGCCAAAAGCCAGTGGCTGATGCTGATATATCGGGGAAATACTTGGTAAACAGTTCCTGCTTGAGTTCCTTCATCGCCTCTATGTCCATCCGTTTCTTCTGCAGGCTAGCATTGTTGAGGCAAGCAGACTCCACTGCCTCTTGCAGGGTTAGCACTTTCTGGGCATGTATGGTCGATATTGCCAATGATAGCATCAGCAAGAGATATAATCGTAGGTGTTTCATTTCTTAGTTTTCTTATCCATGAGTTTCCAGTAGGCACAAGGCATCACGATGACCACAAGCACTGTGGCAGTGATGGTGCCGAAGCAAATAATCCATCCCATAGATGGCCAAAGTGTGCTCTTGGAGAACATGAGCGGTACGACACCAAAGGCTGTGGTGGCAGATGTGAGCACGATAGGTATCATGCGTCGCTTGCCTGCAGCCATAGCCGCGTCGTATACCGACATGCCACCTTTTCTGAGGTCTTCGGCGTAGTCAAACATGATGACCGAGTTACGCATGACGATTCCCAACAGGGAGAACACTCCGAGCATGGACATCATGCTGAAGTCTACACCCGAAAGCAGCATTCCTATCACGGCTCCTGGTATGGCGAGCAACGTGCCAGTCATAGCCAACAAGGCGAGGCGGAATCGCTTGAAGTTGAGCACCATCACAAGCAGTATGACGCAGATACTCACCACGAAACTCTTTGCCAATGGGTCGGCTATCATCTTGTTGACGTTTGCCGTTCCCCACAACTTCTTCTTCACGTCCTTGGGCAGTGTAGGCATTATGCTGTCCTTCACGTGCTTCTCCACCTGCTTGGATATTTTTGCCAAACTGTAGCCTGGTTTTACGTCAGCCTCTATGTTTACGCAGCGCTTGCCAGCGGCGTGCATGATGCATGACTCGCGCCAATCAGGATTGATATGGGCTATCTGTCGCAGAGGAGTGCTACGTCCGAGAGCTGTGCCGATATATTCGTCGCCTATGCCACTCGCATCCTTCTGCGTGTTGAGGTCTGCTGTATGCAGTATCACGGGCATCTCATAGTCATTGTCCCATATGCTTCCTGCCTTAAATCCGCCGTACTTCATTGCCATATTTGTTTCCACCGACATACGCGTCACACCCAACTGTGCTGCACTTATAGGGTCGAGGTCAATGCGTACCACTGGCTGCTCTTCGCCGAAAGAGTCGTGTATCCACATCAATCCGTCGATGGTGCGCATATACTGCTTCACCGAGTCGGCAGCCTGATGCAGATGGTCGAGGTCGTCACCTGTTAGCAGTATGCTGATGCCTGAGACCAGACTGTATTTGAGTTGGAACATACGCACGTAAGTGTCAGGCCAGCGGTCTTCAAAATAGCCGGTATAGTCACGGATGAGGTCCAGTGTGGCCTCATTGCTCTTGCTCCTGACAATCATTTGCGAGAATGATTTGCCACCCATTGCCATCGGGGCTGACGCCATAAAGCGTGGCATGAGCTGTCCCACAAACTCTGTCACGTTTACCACACGGTCGTCCTTGCCCATCACTTGAGCCACACTGTCGGTAATGTTGGCCGTGCGATCGATGCTGGCACCATTAGGGTTGTAGATCTCCACCACAAACTGGTCGCGGTCGGCGTTAGGCACCATGTTTTGGGGTATCTTTGTAAATGCCCACACGCCTGCTCCGACTATCACTATGCATGCGATCATGGTCATCCATGGATGCTTGAAGCAGTGCTCCATAGCCCTCTCGTATGCCTTTTGCACGGGCATGAGCAGTTTGGACTCCTTAATGTTTGTCTTCTCAAACGACGATCGTCCAAGAAATTTATGGTTGAGCAGCGGAGCCAAGGTCATTGCCACAAGTAGCGATGCCATCAAGGCAAGAACCAAGGTGAAGATAAACGACTCGATGAATGTGTTGAACAGTCGTGGCATAAACATCGGCGACGGCAACAAGACGAAGCAGATGCTGAGCGTGGCCACGCAGATGGAGGGGAAGAAGGTGTGCGCACTCATCACCGAAGCATACCAACTGGAGTGTCCGTCGCGCATCATCTTCTGGTGGGCATCTATTATTATGATGGTGTCGTCGACCACCATACCAAGCGCCACCGTCAGCGACGCCAGTGTCACAGTGCTCAGTGGTATGCCACATAGGCTCATAGCTCCAAATGTGATGGCTATGGTGACAGGGATGGAGATGCTCGCCACAAGTGTGGATCTGACAGGGAAGAGTAGCATCATTACTATGAGCACGATAACGATGGCCTCTACAAAGTCGCCCATGAAACCCACGATGGAGTCCTTGACCACCTTGGGTTGGTCGGCTATGTGTGTCACGTTGACTCCCGGTGGTAGCGTCTGCTTAAACTCATCTATCTTCTTGTCCACCTCTTTGCCGAAGGAGACGATGTCGCCACCGCTTTTCATCTCCATGCTGACCAGCACTGAGCGGTTGCCATTATTGGTAATGTAGCTTTTCACTTCTGGGTATTCGCGCACCACGCGAGCCACATCTTTCAGTCTCACCACCTTTCCCGTAGGATCATTGATGATTATCTGGTCTGCCAGTTCACGCTCAGTCACATAGTTTGACGTGACATATATCGGCATGTCAGACTTCTCTGTGTCTATATGCGCACCGCCCGTGGTCAGATTCTGCATGGTGAGCATGGCATTTATCATGGTGGAGTTTACTCCGAAGCGCACCATGCGTTCCTTATCCAGGTATATGCCTATCTGCTCGTGGAGCACACCCTGTTTTCTCAGATTGGTGATGTTGTCCACGCTTTGAAGTTCGCTTTTGAGTTTCGATGCGTACTCGTCAAGTTCGCGATAACTCTTGTCCTTACTGTCGAGCACCACCAGTTCGGCGGCGGCATCGCCAAACCTGTCGAGTATCACCACGCCAAGCACTCCCATAGGTAGCACCGTCTTTTGCAATAGGGGCAGACCGTCACGTATTCTTCCCCACACCTCGTCGGGATTCTTGGCACCTTCGTCGTTGAGGCGCACCCTTATGGTGGCCATACCATCTTTAGATGTGGATGACATTTGGTCGCCATAGACCTCACTGAAACTGAGCAGATAGTCCTCCAAGCGGTTGGTCACCTGCTTTTCCACTTCTTCTGCCGAAGCTCCAGGATATACGGCTACGACCATGCCGATGGACATCTTAAACTCAGGAAACTCCTGCTTTGGCATCTGCCACAGTGATATCAGACCCGCGCCAACGAGCAAGAGCATGAAGAACACCACCAGTCGGTGGTTGTGCATCGTGTGTTTGGTAAAATTTGGGGTGCTCATCCTATCTTATCTCCTTTATGGTCTGACCTTCGCAAATCTTGCTCTGTCCCTCGATGATGATATGTTCGCCATTCTTGATACCTCCATAGACGATCACTCCATCCTTAGAATACATACCTATATCCACAGCCTGGCGGTATGCCTTGCCATCTCTTGCCACCCATACGTAGTGATTGTCGTCGGGATTGAGCTTCACTGCTGTGATAGGCAGGATGAATCCCTTGCGTCCCTGTGTAGACTTTGGCCATAGCTGCACGTTGCAGACCATGCCTTGCATGAGTTTGTGATGTGGATTCTTGACGTTGAGGCGTGCCTCATAACTATGTGTCAGAGGGTCGCTCGACACTCCGATGGCATCTATGTGAGCATTGAAAAACACGGAGTCGCCCAATGCCAGCACACATATCTTTGCTTCGTCACCTTTTTTTATATTGGATATCTCACGCTCTGGCACTGGTATCTTCACCACCACCTCGTCTATATTGAGAATGGTGAAGGCTGATAGCACCATGCCATAACTTTCACCCACCTCGATGCTTCGTTTACCGATCACTCCCGACACTGGTGCATAGAGTTTGGTGTCGTTAAGTCTTTTCTTGGCTGCACTATACATGCTACGAGCCTGCTCCAGTTTTGTCTGCACCTCCACATATTTTATATCTGAGATGCTCTGCTCGTTGTGCATGATGTTGACCCTTCGCATGGCGTCCTCAGCCTGGTCAAGGGTGGCACGTGCCATATTGTAACTGTTTTGCATGTCCTGAGGATCCAGTTCGGCAAGCAGTTGGCCCTTTGACACATGATCGCCTTCGTTGACATACACCTTGGTGATCATGCCTGGCACCTTAAATCCTATGCCTGTGGAAGTCTTTGCGTTGACCTCGCCGACGTAATACCACTTGTTTTCGAGTGAGCACTCGTTGGCAGTCATGACTTTGCAAGGTTGTATGAAGTCCTTTGCCTTTTTCTTCTCAGCGCATGACACTATGCTCAGTGTGGCGAGCAAAAGTGCCAATCCCTTGATTGCTATCTTTATATTCATGTCGTATGTTGTTATCTTCTAATGCGATGGCATATTATGTGTCTTGCAAGTGCAATACACCGAAACTATGCAAAATTAGTAAAATAATCTTAAATTTTAAAGCATAAGGAAAGGAATTTGTATTTTTTTCAAGTATGATTAGTAGTTGCAGTGTCCTCGCTGCAACCCCTTTATAGAGTGATGCATGAAATATAGGAGGTACGGCGCCCTCGCCGTACCACGCAAAGATAGTATTTCGCTTATTGGACTTCATGTTTGAGATGGTACGGCGGGGTCGCCGTACCTCCTATAGAATACTATTTTGGTTCTATATTTGGATCACCGCACAGCAGTCGAGCGACGAGCGCACAGCAGGTGCTGTGCAGTCGCACACCAGCTGCTATGCAAGCGCACACCAGCTGGTGTGCGGT
>CAVABU010000104.1:0-8914 GCA_963586965.1 Gemmiger formicilis | reverse complement strand
GGTTGCCGAGGGCATAGGCGTAGTAGTCGGAGGCGGGCGACAGCTTGCTGAGCAAGACTTTACTTTGTTCGATGGCTTCGGCGTATTTGGTCTCGTGGAAATACATTTTCACGAGCATGTCGTCGAGCAGGTAAGAGTCGGCTGCCACCGTTTGTTTCAGTTCCCCATACAGTCGTCTCATATTCTCTATATAGGTGTCTTTTGCCAAGATGCGGTAGGGGGGTAGAGTATTCAGTAAGTTGGTCTATTACACGCGGTGGTAGCAGAGATAGTATTTGGTTTTCTTGTGTGAAAGCCGTTGGATATCGATGAGGTCGGAGACTTCAGCGATGTCATGGAGCGTACCGTTATTGAAAAGTATGGAGATGCGGTCGTCATCCATATTATACATATTGTTTTTCGCCGTCTTGCCTGACTGCACCAATTGTTTGGCGCGGCGTAGAGCATTGATGAGCAGACGTTCGGCTCCCACGGTGGTCTTGTGCAGATACACCTGCCAATACATGAGGCGACGCGATGTGAGGTAGTTTTCGATGGAGTCACGAAGCTATCTTCTATGGGCGATGAAGATATCTTCTCCAGCCAACGAAGCTATCTTCTCCGTGCGATGTAGTTATCTTCTCTTTTTATTCTTTCTTGATGATTATAGTAGAGTGTATGATAGAGAAGTAATATTACGCTTTAATTAATAATATGAGAAATAAATACTGCGATTATATGACAATGTGAATATTTTTTGTTAACTTTGCGTGCATAATGTAAAAAGAATATTGGGATAATATGAATGCAGTCAATGATTTCTTTATGTGGTTTAGTTCGCTACTCTGGGGCTGGCCAATGATAATTCTCCTTTTAGGCACTCACATCTTTCTCACAATAAGACTACGCTTCCCTCAGCGGTATATATTTAAAGCCATACGTCTGAGCGTGCAGCGCGACCCCGATGCCAAGGGCGATGTGTCGCAGTTTTCGTCACTTGCCACAGCCTTGGCTGCTACCATCGGCACAGGCAACATCGTGGGAGTGGCCACTGCTATAGCCTTAGGAGGTCCAGGCGCTGTGCTATGGTGTTGGCTCACGGGAGTGTTTGGCATAGCGACCAAGTATGCCGAAGGTCTGCTTGCAGTGAAATATAGAGAGAAGAAACCCGACGGCAAGATTATCGGCGGTCCTATGTATACACTGGAAAAAGGATTGGGATGCCGATGGGCAGGCATACTCTTTGCCATCTTCACGGCGTTGGCGTCATTTGGTATAGGCAATACTGTGCAAGCCAATGCTATATCCACCATGGCGTATGAGACATATAACATATCGCCCTATATCACAGGTGCATTGGTATGCTTCCTCACTGCTGCGGTGGTGCTGGGAGGAGTGAAGAATATCGCTAGAGTATGCGGTGCACTTGTGCCGTTTATGGCAGTGGTGTATGTGTTAGGATGTATATATATATTATGTGTAAACATCCATTTCCTATGGCCAGCGCTGAAACTTATCATCGTGTCCGCATTCAATCCACAGGCAGCCGGAGGAGGCTTTGTCGGTGCTTCGGTCATGATGGCAGCGCGATATGGTATAGCGCGAGGACTCTTTAGTAATGAGTCAGGACTCGGTTCGGCACCTATAGTAGCGGCCGCTGCGCAGACACGCAATCCAGTGCGCCAAGCCATGGTGTCGAGCACAGGCACATTCTGGGACACGGTGGTCATCTGTGCCATGACAGGTCTCGTCATAGTAAGCAGTGTGTTGGCATATCCCGACATCAGTTTTGAAAACGGAGGCGTATTGACCAAGATGGCATTCGCCAAGATACCTGTCGTGGGTACGATTCTGTTGTCGTTTGGTCTTCTGACCTTTGCCTTTTCCACCATCTTGGGATGGAGCTATTATGGCGAGCGTGCTGTGGAATATCTCAAAGGAAAGAAATGGATGCTCGTATATAGGGTAATATTCATCATGGCAGTCTTTGCTGGCAGTGTGATGCAACTGGATGTGGTGTGGAATATGGCAGACTGCACAAATGCCTTGATGGCGATACCAAACCTTGTGTCTCTGCTCGCCTTGAATGGTATTATAGTGCATGAGACGCGCAAATATCTTTGGAAAAACCGTCTTGATAGACACGGCGAATAAAGCATTCGCCTAAGGAGGTACGGCATGAGTGTCGTACCTCTTTTTTATGGGCAGAATTATATAATATTGTGATATTGTGTGTTTATGTTTTTTCTTTTTTGTAACTTAGCACTCACAATACGACATTTGGCACGATGCCAATATTGTCGGTGCTAAGTAAGCTAATCGTAAACATAACAAATATCATTGTATGAAAGTTCATGAATATCAAGCAAAATCCTTTTTCGGACAATATGGCTTGCCTGTAGACAGAAGTATCCTTGCCCAAACAGTAGACGAGGCAGTGGAGGCATATCGTCAGTTGGGACTGCAGAAAGTAGTGGTGAAAGCACAGGTGCACACTGGCGGTAGAGGTAAGGCTGGCGGTGTGAAGTTGGCAAAGAGCGAAGACGAAGTGCGCCAGTATGCCAGCGACATCCTGGGTATGAATATCAAGGGATTCATCGTAGACCGCGTCTTGATAGGCGAAGCTGTAGACATAGCGTCAGAGTATTATGTGAGTATACTCATCGAGAGAAAGACCAAGAGTCCGATACTCATGCTCAGCCGTGAGGGTGGCATGGAGATAGAAAAGGTGGCTCACGACACACCGGAGAAGATCATTAAGATAGCGATTGACCCACTTGTCGGCTTGCCCGTATACAAGGCTCGCGAAGCTGCCTTCGCACTTTTTGATGATATGGCACAGGTGAAGCAAGCCATACCATTGTTTCAGAATCTTTACCGTTTGTTTATCGAGAAGGATGCCAAACTTGCAGAAATCAATCCTCTCATAGTAGACACCGAAGGCAACTTGAAGGCTATCGACGCGAAGATGACATTTGATGATAATGCACTCTTCCGTCATCCTGACGTGGCTGCCCTCAACGAACCTACCGAGGAGGAAAAGAAAGAACTCTATGCTAAGGAAAAGGGATTTAGTTATGTAAATCTTGGTGGAAACATCGGATGCATGGTGAATGGTGCAGGACTGGCTATGGCTACCATGGATATGATAAAACTCTATGGTGGCGAACCAGCAAACTTCCTTGATATTGGTGGCAGTTCTAATCCGCAGAAGATTATCGAGGCTATGAAACTATTGCTTGGCGATAAGCATGTTAAAGTGGTGCTTGTCAATATCTTTGGTGGCATTACCCGATGCGATGATGTAGCAAAAGGACTCATCGAAGCATTCAAGGAACTGGACACTGACATACCTATCGTCATCCGTCTGACTGGCACTAACGAGGCAGAGGGTAGGGCACTGCTTGCAGACACAGGCTTCACCGTGGGCACATCCATGGCAGATGCTGGACACAAAGCAGTGGAGATGGCAGCAAAATTGTAGACAACGGAAACAAAGGACATATAAATACATCATTAAAATATGAGTATTCTTGTAAATAAAGATTCAAAGGTAATAGTACAGGGCATTACCGGACGAGACGGCAGTTTTCATGCATCAAAGATGAAGGCATACGGCACCAATGTGGTGGGTGGTACGTCACCTGGCAAGGGTGGACAGGAAGTCGACGGCATACCAGTATTCAATACGGTGAAAGATGCTGTCAAAGCTACGGGTGCCGACACATCCATAATATTCGTACCTGCAGCATTTGCAAAGGACGCCATGCTTGAGGCTGCCGATGGTGGTATCAAACTCATAGTGTGCATCACCGAAGGAGTGCCAGTGGTGGATGCTGCCTACGCACACGCTTACATAAAGTCGAAAGGTGCCAATCTGATAGGTCCCAACTGTCCTGGACTGGTAAGCCCAGGGGAGAGTCTTGTAGGCATTATGCCGACCGATATATTCAAGAAAGGACATACGGGAGTGATAAGCCGTAGCGGTACGCTTACCTATGAGGTGGTGTATAATCTGACGCAGGCTGGCATGGGACAGTCCACAGCGATAGGCGTGGGCGGTGACCCAGTGGTGGGACTCTATTTCCAGGATTTGCTGGAGATGTTTGAGAATGACCCTGATACCGACAGCATAGCGCTCATCGGTGAGATAGGAGGCGATGCGGAAGAGCGTGCTGCTGCATATATCAAGGAGCATGTCACCAAACCAGTGGCAGTGTTTATCTCTGGACGTCAGGCACCTAAAGGCAAGCAGATGGGACATGCGGGAGCCATCATCTCCAGTTCGTCGGGTTCTGCTGCAGACAAGATAGCAGCATTCCAAGCTGTAGGCGTACCCGTAGCAAATGAGACGAGCGAGATACCCGCTTTGCTCAAAGCACAAATGTCTAAATAAATCTCAATAGCGGATGGTACGGCGTGAGGTCGTACCATCTGCTAACAAACAATAGATATTGTTTTTGCCATATAAAAGAAAATTTCTACCTTTGCACAGCTCATAATACATATTACATAAATACATAGCAAAATGGCTAAAAAGGTTTTTGTCAGCGGTTGTTATGACCTGTTGCATTCAGGACACGTGGAGTTTTTCCAGCAGGCATCGCAGTTTGGTGACCTATACGTGGGAATCGGTTCAGATGCCACATATCTCGAGTATAAGCACCGCAAACCGATGTTTCCACAGGAAGAACGCCTCTTTATGGTGAAGAACATCAAGGCGGTAAAGGAAGCATACATCAATCAAGGTAGTGGCGTGATAGACTTTCTGCCTACACTCGACATAGTGAAACCAGATATCTTTGTGGTGAATGCCGAAGGCGGTTCGGACGAGAAGCGCAAGGTGTGTGCAGAGAGAGGCATCGAGTATATCGAACTCCAGCGCACCCCACACGAGGGACTTACTGCACGCTCTTCTTCAGACCTGAAGAAAGCCTTGGCTAATGCGTCAGACACAAGTAGCAATAACGAACCATGTATACCTACCCGTTTGGACCTCGCAGGCACATGGATAGACCAACCATATGTGAGCCAATATCATCCAGGATGGGCTATCACCATTTCACTGATGCCTACATTTGAGGTGCGTGACAGGTGCGGACTCTCTACGTCTACACGAAATATGATACGCAAGATATGGCCAGTGAAATTGCCAAAGATGGATCCCGAGATGCTCGCACGACTGGTGTTCTGCTTTGAGAATAATCCCGAGCGTCATGACGGTATCATATCAGGAGCTCAGGATGCCATAGGTATCTGTTTGCCTGGATTGGCGCGCCATTACTATGACAACAACTTCTGGCCAGAGAAGGTGGAAAGCACTCAGGATGAGATGACCATGCGATTCCTTGAAAGCCATCTTGTCATGGTGCCGATGGAGCCACGTCGTGATGGATGTAGCGTGGTGGAAGGCAAGGATATCAATCCTGCGAAGGTGAAGGCTCTCGCTGATGCCGCTGATGCATGCTGGACAGCCATCCTCGCACATGACCTTGATGGATTTGCCAAGTCTTTCAAGGCTTCATTCGAAGCACAAGTTGCCATGTTCCCTGGTATGATCAATCCTTCTGTCTATGGTAAGGTACTGCCAGAGGCAAGCGTCCAGCCGATGATTGACAAATATAGCGCTATGGACGGCGTGCTGGCATGGAAGATGCCCGGAGCTGGCGGTGGTGGATACCTCGCTCTTGTGGTGAATGATAGCAAGGCATTCGCAGAAGCACACGAGGAAGCTTTCTGTATCCAGATACGCAGAGCGTAAGGGTCAATGATATACAAAGGAAATGAGGAAGCGGTTGTTATCCATAATGATATGTCTCGGCATCATGTCTGCACACGCACAATCAGTCGCAGACATGTTTGCTAATCTGCCCTATGACAAGGCGGAATATCTCACTGAGTCTCTTAGAGCAGAACTTCTATCAAACTATAAGGCTGGAAAGGAGGCAAAGGTTACCAACAAACTGCAGGGAGAGTCGTCTATAGACACGCTGTCGGCAGACTATGGATATTTCCACCTTTCTGATGCAAAGGATATGACATTGGCAAGGCTCCCTTATGCTGACGGCGACAGCCTCTACCTTTGCATTACGACGGTTAGTGCACCTGCAAAACAAAGTGTGGTGGACTTTTATGACGGCAAGTGGCAAAGGTATCCCTCAATGAGATTTATGTCTGATATGTCGACAGTCAATCTGACCGCACGCCCAGACACTATGTCGGTGGAGACATATGACAAACTCAAGTCATTGCTCTCTCCACAACTGATTTCGTATGACTATAATCCGTCATCCATGACATTAAATATTGACATCTCTACACCATTTCTCACAAAAGAGGAATTGACAAGAGTAGATGCCATTTTGTGCAAAAGGAAGTTAAAATGGACATCTTTAATGTTTAACTAATGTTATAAAGAGATGGATTTCCGTATACAAATTATGCCGTTATAAATAATGTGCATATATTTGCGTCGTGTTTTTCATGGTATTAGATTATTAAGGTTAAATTTAGATTGTAGGTTGTCGAGAGACAACCTATAATTTTATATATAAGGATGGTATTATTGAAATGAGGTAACTATAGTAGGCGAAGCATCCTCGCTTTGCCCTAAATCCAATATTTCAATATGTCAAGCTTTGAAAAGAAGCGTCAGCAATGGGATGGTGATGATAGAGCAGACGGTCGTCACGAATGTGACCTTAGTGATGAGTGATGGATTGCGCCCGTATTTCATGCAAAACATCGTACCGAATGAAGCCACAGGCATGGCGATGACTATAGTGTTGATGTCATTGATGATATCGCTGACACCACAAAGTCTAAAGATGAAATACACCGTCAATGGCACGACTGCAAGACGAAGAATTGATACAATATAAATCATAGGACCGCCCAGAATTTCACGCAACGGCAGACGCGCCATAGCAGAACCGATAATCATCAGTGCCATGGGCACAGTTATGTTGCCCACCATCGTAACGGGACGGGATATTATATCTGGTGTTTGAATCCTGAATGCAACAAACAAGGCTGCTATGAAGGCAGCAATCATGCCAGGACTGAACAACACCTTGAAATTGAGATTGCGCAAGCTATACTCGCCCTTTATGAGCATTACTCCAGCAGTGAAGATGAAGAATGTGTTTGGCATATTGAGAAGTGCGGCATAAAATATGGCGTTAGGTCCAAAGATGGATGCTACGATGGGATAACCGATAAAACCTACGTTGGCAAACATAAGTGCAAACCCAATCATGCCCTGGTCGTCGTGATTGCGAGTGATGAGTCGTGGCACGTAAAATCCGAATATCAAGAGCAGAAAGTAAGTGAGAAATCCCACACCCAGGAGCGGTAGTATGAGCGTGCGGTCTGGTTGCTCATCGCCCATGACAGACGAAAGAATAAGGGCAGGAGCTGTGATGTCGATGACTATTTGTGACAATTTCTGATCAGACTGCTCTGTCATATATCCCAGTTTACACAATACATACCCCAAGATAACGATGATGAATAATATCACCATCACTTCTAGATTTTCCATATCCTTGTCTCCTTACCTTATTACAATATACACGAGGCAATGCCATAAGTATTGCCAAACTGAGTGCAAAGGTAGTCAAAAATGAGAGATTTTGACGTTCATGTTAGCAATATTCATCGGACTTTCCCTTTCGTTTACAAATAAAATAATTAATTTTGCATTAAAGGTAATTGAAACTGATAAATAACAATCTATGAATACTAAAGTAAAACTCATACTGATGAACTTCCTTGAGTTCGCCGTATGGGGAGCCTATCTCACATCTATGGGAACCTACCTCTCACAGGCAGGTTTCGGGTCAATCATCGGATGGTTTTATGCCGTCCAGGGAATAGTTTCCATCTTCATGCCTGCCCTCATGGGTATTGTGGCTGATAGGTGGATACCAGCACAACGTCTGCTCGGACTTTGTCATCTTCTAGCAGGAGTATTTATGATAGGTGCGGGCCTATATGGGCATCTCGCAGATGCCAATATTGGCATACTGTTTTTACTATATACGCTCAGCGTGGCGTTCTATATGCCGACACTCGCACTTTCAAATAGTGTGGCATTCAATGCCCTCGTAAAGAGCGGTCTTGACACAGTGAAGGACTTCCCGCCAATACGAGTATTCGGCACAGTGGGATTCATCTGCACCATGTGGGCAGTAGACCTGTTGGGCTATCAGGCATCAAGCAATCAGTTTATTGTCAGCGGACTCATCGGCATCATCCTCGCACTCTATGCACAGGTGCTTCCTGCTTGTCCTACAAGGAAGGCATTGGCTGGAACTGATGTACAACAGAAAACTGTCTTTCAGGCACTTGGCCTTGATGCATTCAAGCTCTTCAAGAATTATCGCATGGCAGTATTCTTTATCTTCTCCATGCTTCTCGGAGTGAGTCTGCAGATTACCAATGGATATGCCAACCCATATATCACTTCATTTGGTAGCATAGCCGAATATGCCGACACATTTGGTGCGCAGCATGCTAACATACTTATCTCCTTGAGTCAGATAAGCGAGACCTGTTGTATACTTCTCATACCATTCTTCCTAAAGAAATTCGGCATCAAGAACGTGATGATGATAGCCATGGTGGCATGGGTACTCCGCTTTGGACTCTTTGGAGCTGGCAACCCTGGTGCAGGACTGTGGATGTTTGTTCTCTCGTGTATCGTGTATGGTGTGGCATTCGACTTCTTTAATATCTCAGGAGCTCTCTTCGTAGACCAAAATACCGACGAGGGCATACGCTCTTCAGCACAGGGTCTCTTCATGATGATGACCAACGGACTCGGCGCCTCCATCGGCACGCTTTCTGCACAAGCCATAGTCAATCATTTCGTATATAATGCAGATGCGAGTATGCAATTGGAAGGTTGGCGCACCTGCTGGTTTATATTCGC
>CAVABU010000103.1:0-9033 GCA_963586965.1 Gemmiger formicilis | reverse complement strand
TGGTACGGCTGGGTCGCCGTACCTCCTAAATGGTTGCAGCGAGGACGTTGCAACTACTATGGATAGCATCTTCCCATATTTCCATTTTTAAATATTTTATTTTTTAAATGATGCCGTGCTTAGCAAGTTCTTGCTCCATGTCTTGCTGGAGTTTCTGAGCTGCAGAAGCAGAGGCAGAGGCGAAATCCTCATCCTTGCTTGCATAGATGATGCCACGAGAAGAGTTGACCAGAAGTCCGCACTCTGCGGTCATGCCATAGCGACACACCTCCTCAAGACTGCCACCCTGAGCACCTACGCCAGGCACGAGCAAGAAATGATCGGGCACGACACGACGGATGTCCTCAAACATCTTGCCCTGTGTGGCGCCTACGACATACATCATGTTGTCTGCATTACCCCAAGTCATACCCTTGCGGAGCACCTTCTCGAAGAGGCGTTCTCCATTGTCATCGGCAGTAAACTGGAAGTCATTCGAACCCTTATTGCTCGTCAGAGCCAACATGATGACCCACTTGCCGTCGTAGCCAAGGAATGGGGTAACCGAGTCTTCACCCATGTAAGGTGCCACGGTGAGGGCATCCACATTATACTCCTCGAAGAAAGTCTTGGCATACATGGCGCTTGTATTGCCGATATCGCCACGCTTAGCGTCGGCTATGATAAACTGCTGTGGATAGTTCTTTTGTATGTACTGCACAGTCTTCTCAAAAGCCATGAGACCCTTGACACCGTAAGCCTCATAGAAGGCGAGGTTGGGTTTGTAAGCCACGCAGTAGGGAGCAGTGGCATCCACTATAGCCTTATTGAAGGCGAAGATGGGGTCTTCCTCGCTGAGTAGATGTTGTGGTATCTTGTTGAGGTCTACATCGAGTCCTACGCACAGGAAACTCTTCTTTGCCTTTATCTGCGAAAGGAGTTCTGATTTATTCATAATCTATTAGATTTATGTATTTTATGTTCCTTTTATTCCGTTGATTCTATCTTTTCCGTTTTGACAGGCACTTTGGGTTTTCGGTCGAGTTCGCACATGAGGTCGATGAATTCGGTCGCATTTATCGTGCGCTCATCCGTGTCGTCTTTTTTTCTTGTGTAGTGTAGTGCCATGATGGGAGTGTATATTAGAGTCTGATGTTTTGGAGTCGGTTTAGAGTTGGTTGGCCTTCATCTTCTCCGCATTTTCAGCCACAGTGAGCGCATCAATCATAGGTTGGATGTTGCCCGCCATAAATCCAGGCAAGTCGTGTGTGGTAAATCCGATGCGATGGTCGGTGACACGTCCTTGCGGGAAGTTGTATGTACGAATCTTGGCAGAGCGGTCGCCCGTAGAGACGAGAGTCTTGCGTCGGCTTGCTATGTCGTCCATATATTTCTGATGTTCCTTATCATATATATACGTACGTAGGCGTGCGAGTGCACGCTCCTTGTTTTTCGGTTGGTCGCGTGTCTCGGTGCATTCGATGAGGATTTCCTCAGTCTCACCAGTATTAGGGTTTTTCCACATATAGCGGGCACGCACACCAGACTCCACCTTGTTGACATTCTGACCACCGGCACCAGATGATCGGAAGGTATCCCATTTGATTTCGCCCTCATTGATTTGCACGTCAAAGGGTTCAGCCTCAGGCAATACTGCCACTGTGGCAGCCGAAGTCTGCATACGACCATTGGACTCGGTGACAGGCACGCGCTGCACGCGGTGTACGCCCGACTCATATTTGAGTACGCCGTAGACACCGTCGCCACTGACAGCGAAGTCTATCTCCTTGAAACCGCCCACGGCACCTTCGCTTTCAGAAGTCACCGACACGGTCCATCCCTTAGATTCGCAGAACTTCTTGTACATGAGGAATAGTTCGCCAGCAAAGAGGCAAGCCTCATCGCCACCCGTACCAGCGCGCACCTCCATCTGCACATTCTTGTCATCCTCAGGATCTTTCGGAATGAGCGCTATCTTAATATCCTCCTCCAGTTGGGGCTGTAGAGCCTCGTTGGCTTGGAGTTCTTCGCGTGCCATGTCCTTCATCTCCTGGTCCTGCTCATTGATGATGATATCCTTAGCCTCGGCTATGTTTTGCAGGCAGTCGAGATATCGCTTACGCAGTTTTACGATGCTCTCCAGGTCCTTGTATTCCTTGGTGAGTTTCACGTATCTCTGTTGGTCGGCTATCACCGAAGGGTCAGTGATGAGGGTGGCCACTTCTTCGAAGCGTGCCTCCAGTCCGTCAAGTTTTTGCAGTATACTGTTGTTTTCCATTCAATTGTTATTAATACTCAAATGTTCCGAATTCGGACTTGATGACAAGTCCCTTGTTACCATCCTCTATACGTCCGATAATCTGTGCGTCGATATTAAATGACTTGCTGATCTCTATCACCTTGTCGGCATTCTCAGGCGAGAGGTATATCTCCATGCGGTGTCCCATGTTGAATACCTTGTACATCTCCTTCCACTCGGTGCCGCTCTCCTTTTGTATGGCGCGGAATAGTGGTGGCACAGGGAACATGTTGTCCTTGATGACGCGACATCCATCATTGATAAAATGCAGGATTTTGGTTTGTGCTCCGCCTGTGCAGTGCACCATGCCGTGGATGTCGGCACGCATCTCTGTGAGCATCTTCTTTATCACTGGCGCATAGGTGCGAGTGGGTGACAAGACGAGTTTGCCGGCTGAGACTGGTGCGTCCTCTACGTCATCCGTCAATTTATATGAACCACTGTATACCAAGTCATTTGGTATGCTTTGGTCGTAACTCTCGGGATATTTCTCTGCGAGATATTTGGCAAACATATCGTGGCGTGCGGAGGTGAGTCCGTTGCTTCCCATACCGCCGTTGTAGGACTTTTCGTAAGTGGCTTGACCACAAGAGGAAAGACCCACGATGACATCGCCAGGACGGATGTTGGCATTATTGATGACATCAGAGCGCTTCATGCGGCAGGTCACTGTGGAGTCTACGATGATGGTGCGCACCAAGTCGCCTACGTCAGCAGTCTCGCCACCAGTGGCATATATGCCTACGCCCATCTCACGCATCTCGGCGAGGAGTTCGTCAGTGCCATTGATGATCTCAGAGATGACATCACCAGGAATGAGCATCTTGTTGCGACCTATGGTGCTCGACACGAGGATGTTGTCCACGGCACCCACACAGAGCAGGTCGTCAGTATTCATGATAAGAGCATCCTGTGCTATGCCTTTCCACACCGACAGGTCGCCCGTCTCCTTCCAATAAGTGTAGGCGAGCGAAGACTTTGTACCTGCGCCATCGGCGTGCATGATATTGCAATACTCAGGGTCGCCACCGAGGATGTCGGGGATAATCTTGCAGAAAGCCTGCGGATATAAACCTTTGTTGATGTTCTTTATCGCGTTGTGAACATCTTCCTTAGCGGCACTTACGCCGCGCATCATGTATCTATTGTCCATAAGAATTGTATATTCGTTAGAAAGTTGCCAACTGGCAATTGTATTTTATTCGTTCCAAAATTCCCAACTGGCATATGCTTGCAGTAGGAGCATTTCTAGTCCATTCTTGGTTATCGCGCCCTGCTGGCGTCCTTTAGAGAGGAAGAGCGTCTCGTCGGGATTGTAGACGAGGTCATAGAGCAGATTGCGACTATTGAGGGCAGAGTAGGGCAGAGCGGGGCACGTCTCAAAGTTGGGATACATGCCCAGCGGGGTGCAGTTGACGATGACCTTGTATTCATCCACCGTCTCGGGCGTGATGTCATCATAGGTGATGCATCCATCCTTGCGATTGCGGCTGACCAACTGGTATTCCAGTCCGAGCGTCTTGAGTCCATATGCCACCGCCTTGGAAGCACCTCCTGTGCCCAGGATGAGGGCTTTCGTGTGACAAGGTTCGAGCAGTGGTTTGATACTGTCGCGGAATCCTATCACGTCGCTATTGTATCCCTTGAGGTATATCTTGCCTTTCTTGCGTGTGACCTTCACCACATTGACAGCGTCTATCTCCTTTGCCTCCTTAGTGATGTCATTGAGGTAGGGGATAATCTGCTGTTTATAAGGGATAGTAACGTTGAGTCCCTTAAGTTCAGGATTAGTATCAAGCACAGCCTTCAACTCACCTATGTCGGGTATCTCAAAGTTGAGGTATTGTGCATCGACATGTTCGTTTTCAAACTTCTCATTAAAAAAGTTCTTAGAGAAGGAGTGTCCGAGTCGTTCTCCTATAAGTCCGTATTTGTCCATATGGATAGTTACTATTATATTATGTGGTTAGTCTTTCTGGGCGGTATATAGTGTGCATATGCCGAATGTCAGTCGGCGGAATGTCACATTATTAAAACCTGCCTTCTGCAGTATGACCTGCATCTTTTCCCCTTGCGGAAAGGCTGCTATGGTCTTGTTGAGATAGTCGTAAGCCGAGGCATCCTTAGACACAAGACGGCCATACACCGGGAGTACAGTCCTGCGGTATATGGCGTAGAGTTGCTTCATGGGAAAATGCACGGGCATGGTGAGTTCGATAATCACAAGTCGTCCGCCTGGCTTTAGCACACGATACATATTGCGCAGTCCGCGGTCGAGATCTTGGAAATTTCTTATGCCGAAAGCCACGGTGATGGCGTCGAAGGTGTCGTCTGCAAAGGAGAGGTTTAGGCAATCCTCCTTCTTGAAACTCACCACATTGTCGATGCCTAATTGCTTGACTTTCTGACGGCCGATATTCATCATGCCTTCGGAGATGTCCACGCCAAGGAGGCTCTCGGGGTGAAGCGTCATGGCTGATAGGATGGCGAAATCACCGGTACCTGTGGCGATATCGAGAATCTTCTTTGGCGAGAAGTCCTCGAGTTGTTTGATGGCAATCTTGCGCCACCGCCTGTCGATATTCCACGACAGACGATGGTTGAGTTTGTCATAGGCAGGGGCAATGTTGTCAAACATCTGTTCGACGAGTTTGCCTTTTTCCCCTTGTCCGCTATAGGGCTTTATCTTCTCTTGTGCGTATTCCTCTGCCATTGTTGGGCTTATCTTTATTTCAGCGTTTTGAGATAGTTGCTCACATTATTCTCTATGCGACTGGCAATGTCGTCTGCATCCGTAGCCTTAACGAATTTCTCGCCTGTGATATGCTCATAGAGTTCGATGTAGCGCTCTGACACGCTCTCTGCATATTCGTCTGAAATCTCTGGCATGGTCTGACCAGGTTCGTTCATGAAGTTGTGCTCGATGAGCCACTGACGAAGGAATTCCTTAGAGAGTTGCTTCTGAGGTTCGCCTTTCTCCACCTTCTCCTCATAACCGTCAGCATAGAAATAGCGGCTTGAGTCAGGAGTATGAATCTCATCAATGAGGTATATCTTACCGTCACGCTTACCGAATTCATACTTTGTGTCAGCAAGGATAAGTCCCTGTTTCTTGGCGATTTCCTGACCTCTCTTAAAGAGTTTTCTTGTATAGTCTTCTATGACAGCATAGTCTTCGGCAGAGACCAGTCCAGTGCGGATGATTTCCTCCTTGGAGATGTTGAGGTCATGACCCTCGTCAGCCTTTGTGGTAGGAGTGATGATAGGTTCGGGGAATGCCTCATTCTCGCGCATGCCTTCGGGCAGAGTCACGCCACATATCTCACGGCAACCGTTTTTATATTCGCGCCATGCAGAACCAGTCAGGATGCCACGGATAATCATTTCCACCTTGAAACTCTCACACTTGAGTCCTACTGTCACCATAGGGTCTGGGGTGGCAAGTTTCCAGTTAGGGCAGATGTCGCTTGTGGTGTCGAGAAACTTTGCGGCAATCTGATTGAGTACCTGACCTTTGAAAGGAATGCCTTTCGGCAGGACAACGTCAAATGCCGAAATACGGTCGGTGGCCACGATTACCAGCAGGTCGTCATTGATGTTGTAGACATCACGTGCCTTGCCGTTGTAAACACTCTTTTGTCCTTCAAAATGGAAATCAGTTCTTGTTAGCGCTTTCATTGTTATTTGGGATTATAAGTTTATTGTATGCTTCTACTATACGTGTCACGAGTTTGTGCCTCACTATGTCCTTGTTGCCAAGGCGGATGATGCTAATGCCCTCTATGTCGTCGAGGATGCTGATGGCTTCCTTCATGCCGCTCATCTGTTGGCGTGGCAAGTCTATCTGCGTCAGGTCGCCCGTGATGATCATCTTGGTGTTCCAACCCATGCGGGTGAGAAACATCTTTATCTGTGCTGTGGTAGTGTTTTGAGCCTCATCGAGTATAACGACGGCATCATTGAGGGTGCGACCGCGCATGAAGGCGAGCGGGGCTATCTGTATGATGCCCTTGTCCATCATATCCTGTAGTTTGGCTGGTGGGAGCATATCCTGAAGCGAGTCGTAAAGAGGTTGGAGATATGGATCTATCTTCTCTTTCATGTCGCCAGGCAAGAATCCGAGTTTCTCACCTGCCTCTACTGCTGGGCGGCTCAATATTATCTTCTTGGCAGTCTTCTCTTTGAGAGCTTTAACTGCTAAAGCTATGCTCAGATAAGTCTTTCCCGAACCTGCTGGTCCTACGGCAAACACCATGTCATTCTTGTCAAAGGCGCTCACGAGCCTCTGCTGGTTTTCTGAGCGAGCCTTGATGGGCTTGCCCGACATATTATACACTATGACATCCTTGGGCTGAGAGTCTTGACTCTGCGTGCCTTTAACGATAGCGAGTATGTCTTCGTCCGTGATGGTGTTGTATCTTGCTATGTGTTGGCAGAGCTTGTCTATGCTTTCTTCGACATAGGCTATATCCTCTTCGCTGCCTCGCAAATTGACGACATTATCCCTTGCCACAATCCTCAACTTCGGGAATAATGACCTGAGCATTTGGAAATGACAATTATTGACCCCGTAGAACGTCACAGGATCAATATCCTCCAGAATCACATGTTTCTCTATCAACTCGTTTCTGAATTAGTTTGTGCAAAATTACTGAAAAAATAACGAAGATTCAAAGAATTGGCTTACAAGAATTACTGAGATGACAGATTATTTTGCTAACTTTGCAATATAAGTAATGATGATGAAGAAGATTTCTCCCCAAAGATATGTCCAGTTATTTTGTGTCGGAGTGGTGATTCTCGCCTTGACACGACAGTTTTGTCCCTCAGTCGCTGGCCAGCACGAAGACGCAGAAAAGAGCGATTCCATCGTTGTGGTTGACACCTTGAAGAGCCAACCCAAACCTGTGCACCATGCTACTATATCCAACGAGTCTTTTACTCCGCACCGCATTTATAGTGTGTCAAGTTATGACAACTGCTTTCCTGACCAGAATGACATCCAACTCATTGCCGCAGAGAAGAATGGGGTCAACATCGTGAAAGACCGTGCGGAAGCAGAGCAACGCAAAGACGAACTCGTGTATGTGGCTTCTAATCCTTATTTCTTCATAGACAAGGCAAAGAGTAGCATCCCATACCTTGTGCCATCTGCCGCTGCACTCCTCCAGGATATTGGCGTGACATTCTTTGACTCCCTGCAAGTCAAAGGCATTCCTCTCCATAAGATTATCGTGACAAGCGTGCTCCGCACTCAAGATGACGTGGACAAACTGCTCAAACATAATGCTAATGCGGCACCTAACTCTTGTCACCGCTATGGCACTACGTTTGACATATGTTATAATAGGTATAAGACGGTGGAAGACCCTGACGGCATCAAGCGCAGACCTGTGACCAATGACACACTGAAATGGGTGCTGTCGGAGGTGCTCAATGATATCCGTAAGCAGGAGCGTTGCTATATAAAATATGAGAAGAAGCAGAGTTGCTTTCATATCACCGTCAGATAATCATCCAACATCATAATATTTCTCCGCGCTATGAATCTTGAGATTATGGAATTTGTGGAGAAGCATATTCTCCCACGCTACAAGGATTTCGGACTCTCTCATGGCATCCGTCATGCACAGTCAGTCATCAATGAGAGCCTTGTCCTCGCACGCAAACTTGGTGCCGACGAGGATATGGCATATGTCATAGCTGCCTATCACGACCTCGGACTATCTGGACCTCGCGCCATTCACCACTTGACGAGTGGCAAGATACTGATGGCTGACGCACGTCTTAAGAAATGGTTTTCTCCCGTGCAACTGCGCATCATGAAGGAGGCTGTGGAGGATCATCGTGCATCAAGTTCGCACCGTCCACGTAGTCTATATGGCAAGATAGTGGCAGAGGCTGATAGGGAATTGGCTATGGAGACTGTCTTCACCCGCACCATACAGTATGGGCTGGAGCATTATCCCGAACTGGATGATGATGGTCACTGGGAGCGCTTCAAGCAACATATGATGGAGAAATATTCCGAACACGGATATATAAGACTATGGATTCCTAATTCTCCCAATGAGCAGAGACTTAAGGAGATACGTCAGACGATAGCCGATGAAACGGCACTAAAACGGCAATTTGACAGGATTTATGCTTCCTTGAAAGGTTGATAATTGTAATATGAAAACCAATTCCTTAAGAGCATGGATTATAGCCATGCGCCCGAAAACTCTTACTGCGGCGGTCGCTCCCGTCATCATCGGTATGGCGCTTGCCGCCAAGGACACTTCACTGCAGGTGGACTGGGTGCCAGGTCTGCTGTGCTTTCTCTTTGCCATGGTCATGCAGATAGATGCCAACTTTGTCAATGACTATTTTGACTGGAAGCATGGCAATGATGACGCTTCCACACGTCTTGGTCCGCTGAGAGCCTGCTCTATGGGATGGGTTACGCCAAAGGCTATGCTCTGGGCATTGCTCATCACTACTGCCATAGCAGGATGTGTCGGTCTGCCTCTCATCTTCTATGGAGGCGTTCAGATGCTCTTTGTAGGTATAGCCTGCGTGGTATTTTGTTTGCTCTACACTACACTATTTTCTTATATAGGACTTGGCGATGTGCTCGTGCTGCTATTCTTTGGCATCATACCAGTCAGCGTCACATATTACATATTGACAGGCGTGGTGTCTTTGCCTATTATCTGCGTCTCCATTGCTTGTGGCCTTGCAGTGGACAATCTGCTCATACTCAATAATTATCG
>CAVABU010000102.1:0-9040 GCA_963586965.1 Gemmiger formicilis | reverse complement strand
TGAAGAAGACGACTCCTATGACCGCACACCAGCTGGTGTGCGCTTGCATAGCAGCTGGTGTGCGACTGCACAGCACCTGCTGTGCGCTCGTCGCTCGGCTGGTGTACGATAAGATTTTATAGGTAATAATAGTAGGCGAAGCGTCCTCGCTTTGCCCTTAGGAGTTACGACACCCTCCTAAAATAGAAATTGGGAGCACGACCTCACGGCCGGCTCCCAATCCAAAAACATGCTATGAAAAAAATCAGACAGCAGAGATACCTGCTGCATCGTTGTTCATATGATAGAGGTTAATCCTTGCTGATGATACCCAGCTGGGTGCCCTCAAGGAATTTCACCACTGTGTCTATCTCCTTGCCACTTGGCACCTGCTCCTTGATCTGGTGTATGGCATCAAACACGCTGGTCTGACCATGGAACACAAGACGATAGGCATTAGCGATGTGCTTGATGACCTTCTCCTGGATGCCAGAATTCTGCAGCAGGGTGGTGTTAAGGCCACCATAGCGCACAGGATTGTCAGTGGCCACGATAAACGGAGGCACGTCACGGCTGATGCGCACACCGCCAGTGACCATTGAGGCACCGCCTACGCGCACACCTGCATTGAGGATGACACCTGAAGAGAAGATGACGCCACGATGTATCTCGCAGTCACCTGCCACCTTAGTGCCATAACCGAAGGTGCAGAGGTCTTCCACCTTGGTATCGTGTGAGATGTGCACACCTTCCATGAAGAAGTTGCGATCACCTATGCGGGTCTCGCCGTCAGGACAGGTGGCACGATTGATGACCACATTCTCACGGAAGATATTGCCATCGCCGATGACAAGCAGAGTCTTGTCGCCTTCCTTATAGTTGAAGTCCTGTGGACGCGCACCGAGCACGGTATTCTGAAACACCTTATTGTCACGTCCCATGCGGGTGCCACTCATGATGCTGGCGTAAGGATAGATGACACAGTCATCGCCTATCACCACATCGTCTTCGATGTAGGCGAAAGGATAGACAGTGACATTATTGCCTATCTTGGCACCTGGAGCTACGTATGCTCTTTCACTTATATTGCTCATAGTTTTCTCCTTATTATATTATTAGTTTCTGCCACCGCCGAGGGCGTAATAGAGATTGACCACTGCCTGCATCTTGTAGAACTGGTCTTGCACCTGTGAGAGCTGTGCATTGAGCAGGCTCTGCTGAGCGGTGATAACCTCAAGATAGGTGCTACTGCCTTCATTGAAGAGCATCTTAGTGTATTCCACATTCTTGGTAAGGCTCTCCACCTGCTTTGCTTCGAGCTGTGCCTTCTCATCTGATGAGTTGTAGAGCACGAGAGCATTGCTCACCTCGCTACCGGCAGAAAGCACTGCATTCTGCCAAGTGTTGTATGCCTGCTCCTGCTGAGCCTTTGCCACCTTGAGTCCAGCTACGAGTGCTCCATGCTGGAAGATAGGTTGGGTGAGGCTACCGACAGCACTCCAGAGCATCTTGCCTGGGTTGGTAATACCACCGCCACCATTATTGGTGTAGGCACCCGATCCGCTGATGGTGATGCTTGGATAGAATTTAGAGCGAGCCTGGTTGGTGTTATAGAAACACTGTGCCAAAGACATCTCTGCATAGTGCACGTCAGGACGATTGTTGAGCATCTGTATGCCTACGCCCGTACTGAAGTCTGATGGCAGTGACTGACTGTCGAGAGTGCCACGTGCGATGGTCTGCGCAGACTGTCCGAGGAGCAGCGAGAGTGAGTTCTCTGTCTCACGTATCTGGCGCTTGAGGTCAGTGGCCTGAGCCAAGACTGAGTAGTAGTTGGACTCAGCACTCTGCACACTGGTCTCCTTGGTGCGACCAAGTTCCTTCTGGAGTTTCATCAGATCCCAAGTATCCTTGGTGAGGTTAGCCATGTTGTTGACAAGTTCGAGTTCCTTGTCGAGCATCATGAGCGTGTAG
This sequence comes from Gemmiger formicilis, assembly GCA_963586965.1. Taxonomy (GTDB): domain Bacteria; phylum Bacteroidota; class Bacteroidia; order Bacteroidales; family Bacteroidaceae; genus Prevotella. The sequence continues at coordinate 7,087 of CAVABU010000102.1, read as the reverse complement.
TACATGTTGGCTATATTTGAGATGAGTCCTGTCTGCACCACGAGTTGATAGTCCTTGGTGGCAAGGAGCGACATCTGTGCACTACGCTTGGCATTGAGCAGATTGCCGAAGAGGTCAAGACTCCAACTTGCCTGTACTGGCAGTGAGTAGGTCTTGGTGGCCTTGTTGCCATCCCATGAACTGATAGTTCCATTTGGAGAGAAGGTGAATGCAGGCACGAAAGCCAATTTTGCTGCAGTGAGCTGTGCTTCCACCATCTTCACGTTGAGAGCAGCATTGAGCATATTGGTGTTGTGTGCCAATCCCTGCTCTATGAGCGACTGCAACTGCGGGTCGGTGAAGACGCTGCGCCAAGGCAGATTGCCAAAACTTGCAGTGTCGGCCACGGCGAGCGTGTCTGTGGCAGAAGCCACATCACGCACCAAGCCAGTAGTATTCACGTCAGGACGCTCATACTTATTGTATATTCCACAGCTGCCAAGCAGGAGGCCGGCAGCGGTGAAAGTGATTATACTCTTTATATTCATATTATTCAATTCAGTTTTAAGACATCTTAATTCTTTGCACTCTCTTCCAACTTTGCCTGCAGATGCTCAGCAACGTAAGGATTGGTGTACTGCTTCACCTCAGTCTCCACGGAAGCATTGTCGTCCTCAAACTTCATCGGACTAACCTTCTCCTGGAGTGTCTGGAAGATGTAGAAGAGTGCCGGAACTATCATAATCTGGCATATCATACCGATAAGCATACCGCCTACAGCTGCTGCACCAAGAGTCTGGTTACCATTGTAGCCTACACCCCATGGCATCAACATAGGCAACAGACCGATGATCATAGCCAGTGAGGTCATAAGGATAGGACGCAGACGGGCTGATGCACCGAGCACTGCTGACCATGAGATAGCCATACCTGTGCGACGACGCTCGAGGGCGAACTGCACGATAAGGATGGCGTTCTTGGCAAGAAGTCCCATAAGCATGATGAGCGCGATCTGCATGTAGATGTCGTTGTTCTTACCAAAGAGGTTGGTGAAGATAAACGCACCTGCCAAACCGAATGGTATTGAGAGGATTACCGACAGAGGCAAGATGTAACTCTCATACTGTGCCGAGAGAATCAAGTACACGAAGGTCAGACAGAGGATGAAGATCATCGCAGTGGAGTTGCTTGACTCCTGCTCCGTACGGGTCAGACCAGAGTATTCGTAAGTATATCCTGTAGGCAGTGATGTCTTTGCCACCTCAGCGATAGCGTTGAGGGCGTCACCTGAAGAGTAGCCGTCAGCAGCCGAAGCATTCACATTGATAGATGTAAACATGTTGAATCGGTCTATCTCCTGCGGACCATACACACGATTGAGAGACACGAACTCCTTGATAGGCGACATGGTGCCTGATGATGTGCGCACATATATGTTGTCAAGGCTCTTCAAGTCCTTACGATCCTTTGGGGCAGCCTGGATGTACACACGGTAGAGTTTACCGAATGAGTTGAAGTTACTTGCATACATACCGCCGTAGTAGCCCTGCATAGTGGTGAGCACTGTAGATGGGTCGATACCGCTCTGCTTACACTTTGCCACGTCAACATCTATCTTATACTGAGGATACTTGGTGTCATAAGAGGTCATGGCATTGGAGATCTCAGGACGCTTGTTGAGTTCGACGAGGAACTTCTTTGTCACCTCATTAAACTTATTCACGTCACCACCAGTGCGGTCCTGCATAGAGAGGGTAATACCGTTGGTAGCAGAGAAACCTTGCACCATAGGTGGCTGGAAGGCAAGAATCTGTGCGCCCTTGATGGCTGCAGTCTGCTTATAGATCATACCGAGCACCATACCAGAACCGAGGTTGTGCACACCGATGTACTTCAGAGGTCCCTCAAGTTTCTGACGCTCTTCGAAGCTCTTCAACTTGATGATGAAAGTACCTTGGTTGGAACCCTGTCCTGCGATGAAGTTGTAACCGGTGATACGCATACGGTTTTCGATAGCTGGGTTGGTGGCAAGCATCTTGTCCACCTCGTCCATGATCTCGTTGGTCTTCTTCATAGAAGTACCCGGAGGTGTAGACACCGTACAGAATACTGTACCCGTATCCTCATCAGGCACAAGACCTGACTTGGTGGTGCCCATCAGCACTGCCATGACGGCAATACCTACTATCACCGAACCGATAGCTATGACAGGACGCTCCACGATGCGACGCACACCATTGGTATACTTGCCCTGCAACTTGCCGTAAGATGCATTGAATGCAGTGTGGAATCTATCCACGAAGGACATCTTGCGCGATGTGCCGTCTTCATTCTTTGGCTTAAGGAGCACTGCACAAAGGGCAGGTGAAAGTGTCAACGCGTTAAGAGCGGAGATGACGATGGAGATAGCCATCGTGATACCAAACTCACGATAGAAGGTACCTGACGTACCGCCCATGAATGACACTGGGATGAACACTGCCGCCATCACGAGGGTGATGGAGATGATGGCTCCAGAAATCTCGTTCATGGCATCGATGGAAGCCAAACGTGCCGACTTGTAGCCGAGGTCAAGCTTGGCATGCACTGCCTCGACCACCACTATGGCATCGTCGACCACTATGGCTATGGCAAGCACTAAGGCTGCGAGTGTCAAGAGGTTGAGCGAGAAGCCGAAGACGTAGAGGAAGAAGAATGTACCAATCAATGACACTGGCACCGCAATAAGCGGGATGAGTGTGGAACGCCAGTCCTGCAAGAAGATGTATACCACGATAAACACGAGGATAAATGCCTCGACGAGTGTCTTGATAAGGTCTTCGATAGATGCGAAGAGGAACTCTGTCACATCCTGCATGATATTAAACTCCAAGCCTGGAGGCAGAGTAGCTTCCTGCTCTTTGAGGAGTTTCTTGATGTTGCTAGCTATCTCGGTAGCATTAGATCCTGCAGTCTGTGTCACCATCATGGTCACAGAAGGCTGGCCATTAAGTCCAGAGGCAACGCTATATGACTGAGCACCAAGTTCTACTCGTGCCACATCTTTCACACGGATGGTCTGACCACCTTGTGTGCTACTGATGATCATGTTGCCGAACTCTTCTTCGGTCTTCAGACGACCTCTATAGCGGAAGGTGTATTCATACTGATTGTCGCTCTGCTCACCTACCGAACCAGGAGCAGCCTCGATGTTCTGCTGTGAGAGCACACCAGTGAGGTCAGAAGGAATAAGTCCATAACTCTTCATCTTCACCGGGTCAATCCACAGACGCATGGTGTAAGTCTTGGCAGATAATGACTGACACTCACCCACACCATTCACACGCTTGATGGCTGGCACGACATTGATGTCGGCATAGTTGGCAAGGAACTCGTCGTCATAACGGTCGTCCGTTGCCGTCAGACCAAAGAGGAGCACAGTGGAAGACTGACGCTTGAGGACAGTCACACCGGCCTTGGTAACCTCGGCAGGCAGAAGAGCCGACGCCTGTGACACACGGTTTTGCACATTGACCTGACACATATCGGCATCCATACCTTGCTTAAAGTAGATGGTGATGGACGCAGAACCGTCATTGGTAGCGGAAGAGGTCATGTAGGTCATGCCTTCCACACCATTGATCTGTTCCTCTAGAGGTGCAATCACAGAGTTGAGCACAGTCTCGGAGTTGGCTCCAGTATAAGAAGCACGCACCATGATGGTAGGCGGTGCAATATTTGGATACTGCTCAATAGGCAGCGAGATGAGTCCGATGATACCGAGAATGACTATCACGATGGAGATCACCGTAGAAAGCACCGGACGCTTGATAAAATTATCTAATCGCATTGATTTCTTCTTTTTCTGTTCTTATATATGATTATATAAAGGAAAAAGGCTTTACGGGAAGCGTGGCTTATTGTCCGAAGTCTTTCTTCAGTTTGCTCAGGTCACCCTGGTCAGCACCCATCTCCTGAGTCTTCTTGAGCTTCTGCTGATACTGTGCCTCGGTGATAGGAGTGATCTTCTGACCGTCTGTGAGGGATGTGATGCCCTGAATGACGAAGCGGTCGCCTACGCTAAGTCCGCTGGTAATGATATAATTCTTGCCATCGTTGTTGGCATTGATTGTCACTGGAGTGTACTTCACAGTGTTATCCTTGCCTACTACGTATACGAAATACTTATCCTGCACCTGCGCCACAGCATCCTGAGGGATGATGACAGCAGAATTTGCTACATGAGGCACGACGATGCTACCTGACGCACCACTACGGAGCACATGCTGAGGATTAGCGAAGTCAGCACGGATAGATACTGTACCAGTGGACTGGTTGATAAGACCGCTCACAGCTGCCACATGACCTTCGTGGTCATAGATGGTACCGTCAGCCAACTGCAGTTTCACAGCAGGATAATCCTTGATAGCAGCCTTCATGCCACCTACATTCTTGGTCATCTCGAGGAGTTCCTTCTCAGTCATAGAGAAGTACACCTGCATAGTACCGATGTTTGACACAGTGGTCAGAGGAGATACACTGGAAGCGCTCACGAGAGCACCCACCTTATAAGGCAGATCACCCACCACACCGTCAGCAGGGCTTGTCACATAGCAGAAGTCAAGGTTCTGCTTTGCAGATATATAGTTAGCCTCTGCCTGTGCCACTGCAGCATTAGCTGACTCAAGAGCATTCTTTGCAGAAGCCAATTCATAAGAACCTATGACATTATTGCTGAAAAGCTTTTGGCTGTTGTCATAAGTAAGTTTTGCAGTATTGAGCTGTGCCTTAGCTGAGTTTACGGCAGCCTTAGCCTGACGCACTGCTGCCTCATAGGTCACATTGTCAATAACGAAGAGCAACTGACCCTTCTTCACATTCTGTCCTTCCTGAACACACATCTTTGTGATAAATCCAGACACTTTCGGACGTATCTCTACGTCTTGCACACCCTTTACGATGGCTGGATATGTAGTCTGCAACTCAGTGTCCTGTCCACTGATAGTTCTAACTGCATACTCGTCATCGCCGAAATTGGGCTTTCCACTCTGCTTGCTTCCACACGATGCCATCAACACCGCAAGAAGCAGAACCAACAAATTACTTTTTTTGTTCATACCTAAAATATAAAATTCTCACCTATAAATAAAATTATGTGCACTGCAACAGGAAAGCACGTGGCTCTAAAACTCGTCTGCATGCGAGGTGTTCATTATTTCGCAACATGACACCAATAAATGCATTGACAAGAAAGATTGAACACAAGTCCATATCTTCGTCCTTGCTTTCGCACTGCAAAATTACCCAATGTTTACCATTTTGAGAATTGTAAATAACGGATGTTGGCTTGATTTAACAATATTTCTCACCGACCAAAAGAATGTGCAGAAATATATACTACCAAATAAGAAATATCGAATAGTAAGGCTTTTTAGGAGGTACGACGAAGCGTCCTCGCTTTGCCCTTTAGGAGGTACGGCACCCTCAAACGGGTCCTTTGTCCTAAATAATTTGAAAAAAGATATGTGGCATTTGAATATATGATGCAAAATCAGTACTTTTGCAATGATATTGCATAAGCAATAAGATTAGTTTGTCAGGACAACTGGATATACAACAAACATAATACTAAAAAATATACAATCATGGCAAAGAAAGCTCTACTGATGATTCTCGACGGATGGGGAATCGGACATCACGACAAGGGTGATGTGATCTACAACACTCCGACTCCTTATCTCGACTATTTGACAGCAGTTTCAGCACACTCTACTCTCCAGACTTGTGGCGAGGACGTAGGTCTTCCCAACGGTCAGATGGGTAACTCGGAGGTGGGTCACCTCAACATCGGCGCCGGCCGCGTGGTGTACCAGGACCTCGTGAAGATCAACAAGGCTTGCGAGAGCGGCGACATCCTGAAGAACAAGGAAGTGGTCAACGCTTACAGCTACGCTCAGAAGACAGGAAAGAAACTCCACTTGATGGGCTTGACCTCTACCGGTGGCGTTCACTCTTCATTGGACCATCTCTTCAAGTTGATTGAGATTGGCAAGGAATATGGACTGAAGCAGACTTATGTTCACTGCTTCATGGACGGTCGTGACACCGACCCCAAGAGCGGCAAGGGATTCATCGAGCAGGTGCAGGCTTGCTGCGAGAAGAACGACGCTCACATCGCCAGCATCGTGGGCCGTTTCTACGCCATGGACCGCGACAAGCGTTGGAACCGTGTGAAGGAGGCTTACGACCTGCTCGTAGAGGGCAAGGGCAAGCAGGCCGACGACATGGTGAAGGCTATGCAGGAAAGCTATGACGAGGACGTGACCGACGAGTTCATCAAGCCTATCAACAACTCTACCGTGGACGGTACTATCCAGGAGGGCGACGTGGTGATCTTCATCAACTACCGCAACGACCGCGCCAAGGAGTTGACACAGGTGTTGACTCAGCAGGATATGCCCGAGGAAGGCATGCACACCATCAAGGACTTGCAGTACTACTGCATGACTCCATACGACGCCAGCTTCGAGGGCGTACACATCCTCTTCCCCAAGGAGAACGTGATGAACACGCTCGGCGAGTATCTGAGCGCACAGGGCAAGAAGCAGCTCCACACTGCCGAGACAGAGAAGTATGCCCACGTGACATTCTTCTTCAACGGTGGCCGCGAGACTCCATACGAGGGCGAGGACCGCATCTTGGTGCCTTCTCCAAAGGTTGCCACCTACGACTTGAAGCCTGAGATGAGCGCATACGAGGTGAAGGAGAAGTTGGTGGGTGCCATCAACACACAGGAGTATGACTTCATCGTGGTGAACTTCGCCAACGGCGACATGGTGGGTCACACGGGTATCTACAACGCCATCGCCAAGGCTGTTCACGCCGTAGACAACTGCGTGAAGGATGTAATCGAGGCAGCCAAGGCCAACGACTACGAGGCTATCATCATCGCCGACCACGGTAACGCTGACCACGCCATCAACGAGGACGGTACTCCAAACACCGCTCACTCTCTGAACCCAGTTCCATTCATCTACGTGACTGACAACAACTCAGCTACCGTGAAGGATGGTCGCTTGGCAGACGTGGCTCCTTCCATCCTCCACATCATGGGCTTGGAGCAGCCAGC
>CAVABU010000101.1:0-9150 GCA_963586965.1 Gemmiger formicilis | reverse complement strand
ACCTCCTATGGTTACCTCTATTTGCTTGGTTGCAGCGAGGACGCTGCAACTACTATTTATTACATTAATGTCATAACGTCTTCCACGATTTGATTATCTTGCAGACGATTGTCTGAGAGCAACTGCTGCAGGTCAAATCTGTCGTAGAGATCTTTCTTCACACCGCCGACGATGACCTTCATGTCGGAAGTGCCATAATAAGATGCTATGCGCTCACCAAAACCGCCATCCTTGCATCCGTCCTCCAAGGTGACCACCACACTGTGATCCTGCTTAAGACTGTCGAGAGTCTCTGCATCCACTGCGTTGAGATAGCGAGGATTGATGAGAGTGGCATCGATACCCTTGTCAGCAAGCAGACGCGCGACATTCTCACCCTTCTGATAGAAAGATCCAGCAGCGATGATAGCCACCTTCGTACCCTTGTGCGCAATCTTATATTTCGGCGTAAAGCCATATTCAGCATCCACCTCCTCCGAGGTGTGTATCACACCATTGCTTGGCACGCGCAGAGCCACAGGTTTCTCGTCTTGCTTTATAGCCCACTTGAGCATGGCGAAATACTCCTCGCAGGTAGTAGGAGCGAGATACGTCAACCCTGGGATACTGCAAAGCATCGGGATGTCGAAGAGGCAGATGTGCGTGATGTCATTCATAGATGCTGTGCCACCCCACACCACATTGATCACGGCAGGATTGGAGTTGATGCACAAATCCTGCGCTATCTGGTCGTAGGTGCGCTGCACGAAGGTGCTATAGACAGTCCACACAGGATGCAAGCCGCCCTTTGCCATACCCGATATCATAGCCACCGCCTGTTCTTCGGCTATGCCCATATCGATATGTTGCTTGCCAGCCTCTTGTCGTTTCTTGAGATTAAATCCCGCTGCAGAAGGAGTGCCCGCAGTGACGGCGATGAGGGTAGGGTCACTTTTCATCTCACGGAGCATCCAGTCGCTATATAACTGCTCATAACTCTCCATGGCTGGCATCTCTGGTCGACTGCCATCCTCGATATTGAAAGGCATACCCCAGTGCCAAGCCTCCTTATTCTCCACGGCGGGAGCGAAGCCATGACCCTTCTCGGTGTGTATGTGCACGACGGTGGGGCGATTGGTGCCCTTCACTGAGCGTAACATCTCAATGAGTTTCTCCACGTCATTGCCCTCCTCAAGGTAATGATAGTCAAAGCCCCACGCCTTAAACCAGTTGTGCTCGCACTTGCCATTGCTCTCGCGCAGAGCACGAAGGTTCTTGTATATGCCACCATGATTTTCGGCTATCGACATCTCGTTGTCATTGACTATGATGATGATGCCCGTGCCGAGTTCGGATGCTTCGTCAAGACCCTCAAATGCTTCACCTCCCGACAGCGAACCGTCACCTATGACGGCGATGATATTCTCGTCAGTGCCCTTGATGTCGCGCGCCTTCTGCAGACCCGTGGCAAGACTGATGGAGGTGGAAGTGTGACCCACCTCAAAGTTGTCATACACAGGACTTTCGGCGGGAGATGAGTAGCCCGATATGGCATTCATGTCGTCGATGTCGCCAAGAAATCCTGACGCACGTCCCGTCAGCACCTTGTGCGGATAACTCTGGTGACTCACGTCAAAGACAATCTTGTCCTTAGGAGCGTCAAATACATAGTGCATGGCCACGGTGGCTTCCACAAAACCAAGGTTTGGTCCTACGTGACCGCCGTGCTTGCTCACACGACGGAGCACAGCATTGCGAGTCTCGTCTGCTACAGTCTTTAGAGCCTGGATATCCAACTTCTTCAAGTCGGATGGCGATGTAATGTTTTCTATATACATAATCGTTTGTTGTGTTGTTTCTTTACTAATGCAAAGTTACTGACAATATCCGCGCCTTATTATACCAACATTACGGAAGACTTTACCAAAATGACGTGAGTCGTTGCTATGTGATCACTCAAAACTGTCGATATGCAACTTGAGCGTACCCGCAGGCACCTGCACCTCCACAGTGTCGCCCGACTTCTTATTGAGCAACGCCTGACCGATAGGTGACTTGATAGAAATCTTTCCCTCATGGAGGTCAGCCTCGTGAGAGTTGACCAACGTGTAGGTCATGTGAGCATTATTGTTGAGATTGGTCAGTTGCACCTTGCTGAGTAGGCCCACATGATCACCATTGAGTAGAGACTTGTCAAGCACGCGCGCATTCTCCAGCACCTTCTGCTTAAACTTTATTCGGCTGAGCAGTTTGCCCTGTTCGCGCTTGGCTGCATGATATTCGAAGTTTTCGCTCAGATCACCCTTATCACGAGCCTCTGCGATGGCATCGCGCACACGAGGCAACTCCACATTCTCCAGTTCTTTCAGTTCGGCCACGAGTTTGTCGTAGCCCTCTTGTGACATGTATTCCATGATATACCTTTTATTATTACTATATTTCACTGCAAAGTTATAAAAAGTGCGCTATAATAAGCGTTGGCATTCTGCAAAAGATTGATTACTTTTGCAGAAACAAATACGCCAATACGCTCACACATGGCATTATCCAACATAGAGAAACACTACAATAAGCATCCCGAAGACTTACGCTTGCTACGTAGGCATGGCATCGTGGAGTTTGAGACTACCATGCATCATCTGCATCGCTTCCTTCGACCAGGCTTTCACCTACTCGACATCGGCGCTGGCACAGGGCGCTACACCTCTGCACTCATGGCTGAAGGCTATCAAGTGAAAGCCGTGGAACTGGTGCGACGCAACATCGAAGTGTTTCTCAAGCGCGAACCCACTGCCGACGTGGTGCAGGGTGACGCCCGCCATATGCCATTCCTGCCTGACGCCTCGGCAGATGTCACGCTCCTGCTTGGGCCTCTCTATCATCTCATCGGTGACGAAGAGAAACTCAAAGCGCTGATGGAAGCCAAGCGTATCACCAAACCAGGCGGACTCATCTTCGTGGCATATCTGATGAATGAATATAGCATCCTGTCCTATTGTTTTGATGAAGATCGCATCGGCGGACTCATGGAGCGAGGTGCCGTGGATGAGGATTATCATATACAAGCCGACGCCGACGAACTCTATGATTATGTGCGACTTGAAGACATTGATCGACTCAATGATAAGGCTGGACTGAAGCGTGTGACCATCTTCTCGCCCGATGGTCCGTCAGACTATATGCGCACCCGACTCAATCAGATGAGTGACGAGACCTTCGCCCGCTTCATAGACTATCAGAAGAGCGTCTCTGAGCGTCCCGACCTCATGGGAGCAGGCAGTCATGTGGTGGACGTGGTGACTTTTTCTGAATAAAAAACTTGTGTAATTGACTTATTGTTTCTATCTTTGCAAAAGAATGCAAACAAAAATATATTTAACTTATTAATCAATAGCCTATCGACAAACATTTACTTAAGACAAAACTATTAAGGAAATGATAAATCACAATGAGATGACCGACGAGCAGTTGGCCATTGCCTATATGGAAGGTGACGACAAGGCTTTTGATATATTGCTTGCAAGAAATCAGAAAAAGCTTTATTCTTATATTATGTTTGTGGTGCGTGACACCAACGTGGCTGATGACGTGTTTCAGGAGACATTCGTCAAGGTGATATCGCGTCTGCGCACTGGTGCGTATGCCACATCGGGCAAGTTTTCTGCCTGGCTTTCACGCATAGCCCACAATGTCATCATCGATATGTATCGGAGTCAGAAGCATGACAACCTCATCGAACCGACCATCGACAATGACCTCACGAATATCTGCACATCCGATTTGACGTATGATAATGTCGAGACACAACTCGTCATTGACCAAAATCTCAAGGATGCCAAGCGACTCATGGAGGCCTTGCCTGCTTCACAGCGTGAGGTGGTCTTCATGCGATTTTATCAGCAGATGTCTTTTAAGGAGATAGCCGAGGTGACAGGGCAGAGCATCAACACCGCCCTGGGCCGTATGCGCTATGCCGTGATCAACATGCGTCGCATGGCCAACACCTATCAGATGGCTATCTGATGCAATTGGTGTATGGTCTCTATGGGGTCTTCAGCCTTGAATACATAGTTGCCACACACCACCACGTCGGCACCATTCTTAGCCAAGGTCACGGCATTAGTGCCATTGACACCGCCGTCCACTTGTATGAGAGACTTGCTGCCGCACCTGTCAAGCATTCCTTTTAGTTCAGCCACCTTCTCTATGGTGCTCTCTATGAATTTCTGACCAGAGAAACCAGGGAAGACGCTCATCGCCAGTATCATGTCCGCTTCACAAAGCACGTCCTGCACCGCTGTCAGTGGAGTGGAGGGGTTGAGAGCGATGCCAGCCTTCATGCCAGCCTTGTGAATGTCGCTTATTATGGAGTGCAGGTCATCACAAGCCTCAGCGTGCACCGTCATCATGGTCACACCCAGTTCAGCCGTGCGCTGGATGTACTTCTCTGGGTGAATGATCATGAAGTGAGCATCGAGCACCTTAGTGCAATGCTCTGCTACAGACTTTATTATGGGAAATCCGAAGGAGATGTTTGGCACGAAAGTGCCGTCCATGACATCTAGGTGAAGCCATTCCGCTTCACTACGGTTTATCATGTCCAGTTCGTTACTCAGGTGAGCGAAGTCAGCCGACAGAAGAGAGGGAGATATTATGAGTGACATCTGTGTTGTTGTTGTTGTTATGTGTTAGTCTATGGGTAGTTGTGTTAGTTGAGGTGTTGCAAATGTTTTTCTCCACGATTGCTCATGATGGGGAAGAGTCGTGCCAAGGTGCGTATCATCTGCAGTGTCAGTTCTGAAGGTTGAGATTCGTTTGGTGTAAAATGGCTCATAGGCAGCATTGTTTTTCGTTTTCTTACACCTATAACGCAATATACAGTGCCAATATTGTATAGCCCCGCATCTTTTTTTAAAAGAAATCATAGTAGTTGCAGCGGGGACGCTGCAACTACTATAAAAACTCCTTTGAGATGGTACGGCGGGGGCGCCGTACCTCCTATTTAAAATGAAGCTATGTTCTCCAGTCAACGAAGATATCTTCTATGAGCGGTGAAGCTATCTTCTCGGGTATGAGCAGTCAACTTTACTGGGCCTTGATCAAAATCGTAATTTGGAGACAACGCTCAATCTTTGTCAAGGTTTCAAGGGACAGGTTCTCTTGTCCTTTTAGAACTTTAGACACATACTGCTGGCTACATCCCATGAGTTCTGACAAACGTTTCTGAGTCATTCCTAATTCCTCCATTTTGTCAAGCATCATCATGGCGATGTGCTGAGAGTAGCGAAGCCAAGGCTTGTTTGCCATGCGCCATTCTGCATTCTCACGCCATTTTGACGGAGTAGCAGATTGATGTTCCTTCAATCTGGAAACAATTTCATTTGTAGTTCTCATAATAACCTCCTTTCTACATCATTTCATTCAAGAAGTCCATAAAGGAATCCTTGTCGGCAATATCGTTGTCAAGCAAGAAACGTCTCACCTTTTCCATTCGGGCAAGCTCCACCAAAGTATGTTCACGCTCTTGCATAGTACGCGTCAATTTGATGGCACCTCCAGTGATAATATAAATGCCTGGTTCGAGTTTGATGGCATAGATACGAAGCCAAGAAGCGTGTCGTGGTGTGTTACGCAATCTTGCTTTCTCCTTACCCAACAGTATCTCGGAAGTGCGACTATTCTCCAATGGACGGAAAATCCTGTCAAGGTCTGCGTCTGGAGATATGTCCATGATAAGACATTGCAAGCGTTCGCTATCCTCTATTGTGTCATATATCGCTTGGTTGACATCAGTGATTTTGAAATATGAAGCCAAGTCGTCTATATTCTGCTTGAAGAAACTGCGCAACCATACCACATCGTTCCATTGTCCAAGTATGGAGTCAAGAACGTTGTCAAGGCAGTCGTCATATCTGACAGCCCAAAGGTGCTCGTTTTCTGTTATAATATCAAATGTCATAATCACATTGTTTATGGTGCGAATATACAATAAATAATTGAAGAATACAACTTGTAGGTTGATTATTTGAGAATAATTATGTGAAGGAAGCCGAGAATGCAAAAAAATAGGCTGGGCACCAAGATGTAGTGTCCAGCCTATAATTGTTATGGATAAAACTATTTTCTTTACAGTGGCTTGTACTCCACGAAGGCTTCCATAGCCTCGTAGCAAGCCAGTCCAAGGCGGTCATAGAGAGCAGCGGTGCCACGGTTGCGGTCTTCACTGCGCTGCCAGAAGAGACGCTCGTCATTGCCGAGGAATGGTGCGCTCTCCATCTGTGACTGATGCTTGAGGATAGAGTTTCTCTTAGCGCGAAGCTCCTCAGGGCTGAATGGCACTGCCATCTCGATGTTTTCGATCTCCCATTCTGCCCATGCGCCACGATACATCCATATACGGCAGTCCTTGAGCCACTCGGCATTCTTATTTTTCTCCTCGTCGATGGCTGCGAGCACTGCGTCAGTACATACGCGGTGTGTGCCGTGTGGGTCAGCCAAGTCGCCAGCCACATATATCTGATGAGGTTTGATCTCGCTGAGGATGTCCTCCACGATCTTCACGTCAGCCTCGCTGATAGGATTCTTCTCGATGCGACCAGTCTCATAGAATGGGAGGTCAAGGAAGTGCACGCGCTCCAATGGTATGTTATTGTAGGTGCATGCTGTGCGAGCCTCGCCACGGCGTATGAGTCCCTTGATGGTCAGGATGTCGCGTGTATCGATGTCGCCTTCCTTCTTCTTTGAGAGGAATTCGCGTATCTCGGCATACTTATTGCGGATGACCTCATTCTGGTTGCCATCAAAGATCTGATTAAATCCATTGATGAAGTGTAGGAAGCGTACTACCTCCTCGTCACCCACGGCGATGTTGCCTGATGTCTCATAGCAGAGGTATACCTCATGGCCCTGCTGCACCAAGCGACGGATGGTGCCACCCATAGAGATGACGTCATCGTCAGGGTGTGGAGAGAATACTACGACACGCTTAGGGAATGGTTTTGCGCGCTCTGGACGATAAGTGTCGTCAGCGTTAGGCTTGCCACCAGGCCATCCTGTGATGGTGTGCTGCAGGTCATTGAATATCTTGATGTTGACATTGTAAGCCGAACCATAGAGAGCCAGGAGTTCGCTCAGTCCATTCTCATTGTAGTCCTTGTTGGTCAACTTGAGGATAGGTTTATTTGTGATGCCACAAAGCCATACGATAGCGCTACGGATGAGTTTGTCATTCCAGTCACAGTTGGTTGTCACGAGCCATGGGCGCTGGATGCGTGTCAGACAAGAGGCTGTAGGCAGGTCGATGCATACGGTGGCATTGCGGTGCATCTGCAGAGAAGATGCAGGCAGAGCGTCGCTGACAGTGTCTTCCACGGTCTTCTTTATGATCTCAGCCTTGTCTTCGCCCCATGCGAGGAGATAGACCTTACGCGCGTTCATTATAGTATTAATACCCATTGTGATGGAGCAAGGAGGCATATTGTCTGCGCCCATGTTGTGAGCTGCCTCTGCGCGCGCTGTAGGGTCGGTGAGGATCAAGCGTGTGGAAGAAGACATGGTCGATCCTGGTTCGTTCATAGCGATATTGCCCTCGCGACCGATGCCCATCACTGCGATGTCAAGACCGCCATAGGTCTCGATGCGCTGCTCATAGAGTTTGCAGTGCTTGTGCACCTCTTTTTGAGAGATCTTGCCGTCCATGGTGAACACGTTCTCAGGAGCGATGTCCACGAGGTCGATAAAGAGTTTCTTCAACTGGCAGAAGCTACTGCAGTTGGTGTCGCTCAGTGGATAGAATTCATAGAGATTGAATACTATCACGTTTTGGAAGCTGATGCCCTCTTCCTTGTGTCTATTGACGAGTTCGGCAAAGAGTGGACGGAGCGATGCTCCAGTGCCGAGTGCTATGGTGCAGAATTTGCCGTCACGCTGGCGTTCCTGTATCTTGCGGATAATCTTATCGGCTACGACCTTTACGCCTTCTTCGGCTGACTCGTAGATGATAGTAGGTATCTTCTCGAAACGTGTCAGCACGGAGCGGTCGATGGCGTTGTCCAGTTTGTAGTACTTGGTAGAGACACGATTGAGTGAAATTTGTGAACTAAGATTTGTTCTCATGAGTTAATCCTCCTGGTAAGTATTTTTTTTAAAGATTGTTCTTTTCTATATCTTTAAAGTAGCGATAAGTGCTGACCTTGAGTTCGTCGGTAGCAGGCTCGTCGCACACGATGATGCCATGCTGGTGCATCTGCAGTGCGCTGATGGTCCACATCTGTGTGATGCCACCCTCGATGGCGTGCTGCAAGGCGCGTGCCTTGTTGTGGCCGTTGCAGAGGATGAGCACCTCTTTAGCAGAGAGCACAGTGCCTACGCCTACGGTGAGGGCAGTCTTTGGCACCTTATTGATGTCATTCTCAAAGAAGCGAGAGTTGGCGATGATGGTGTCGGTGGTCAGTGACTTTACGCGAGTGCGTGAAGAGAGTGAAGAACCAGGCTCATTGAAAGCGATGTGTCCGTCAGGACCGATACCGCCGAGGAAGAGGTCGATGCCTCCGAAAGACTCTATCTGCTTCTCATAGTTGGCGCACTCAGCCTCCAGGTCAGATGCGTTGCCATTGAGTATGTGTATGTTCTTCTTATCGATGTCGATGTGATTGAAGAAATTGTTGAACATGAATGAGTGGTAGCTCTCTGGGTGAGACTCAGGCAGGCCTACATATTCGTCCATGTTGAATGTCACGACATTTTGGAATGATACCTTGCCCTGCTTGTTGAGTTCCACGAGAGCCTTGTACATGCCAAGAGGGGAAGAACCAGTGGGGAGTCCCAGCAAGAATGGCTTCTCTGCAGTAGGCTTTGCTGCATTGATCTTGTTAGCTACATAATTGGCAGCCCATTGAGAGAGTGCCTGGTAATCAGATTCGATTATTACACGCATAATTTTAGATATGTTAGATATGTTTTTTGTTTTGTATAACCGCAAAAAGGTAATTCTCATTACAAAGGTATCTTCTTTTCTTGACAAATTGCCACCTTTGTCATTAAAAATGAAAGATTTTAACCTTTAATTAATATTTCGTAGGCGAAGGACACTGGAATCATAGTAGGCGAAGCGTCCTCGCTTTGCCCTTTAGGAGGTACGGCGACCCCGCCGTACCCTCTCAATTGGGAATT
>CAVABU010000100.1:0-9192 GCA_963586965.1 Gemmiger formicilis | reverse complement strand
TTACGCAAATATCGTGACACGATATCGGTGCTCGAGGGAGCACGCATAGACGGACTTGCCCAAGGACGAGCTGAAGGATGGGCTGAAGGACGAGCTGAAGGAGAAGCCGAGAGCAAAAAGACGATGGCAAAGGCAATGCTTGCCAAGGGATTGGATGTAAATATGATATCCGATATAACAGGATTGACTATTGATGATATAATGTCAGATAAGTAATGGTTATATGATTATGAAGAATATTATGACTATTGCGTGCGCCCTACTTATCAGTTTGGGTAGTTATGCACAACAGGCACTATTCAGTCAAGTGCCAGTAGTTTCACCCGAGGTCAACGCTGACCACACTGTGACATTCCGCCTTGCGGCTCCACAGGCTACGCAAGTGCAGGTCACTGGTGACTTCCTTGCCCCGATGAGCGTGGACACTCCATTGGGCAAGATGGAGCAACCGGGCGTGGCAGACCTCACAAAGGATGAGAAGGGCGTGTGGTCATACACCTGCAGCGCACTGTCGCCAGAGTTATATTCCTACAATCTGATTGTTGATGGTGTGAAAATCGTTGATCCAGGAAGCGTCTACATCACTCGTGACATCACGTCAGAGACCAATATATTCATCATCTCCGACCAGAAGGGTGACAAGGGAGACTTGTACACTGTCAATGAAGTGCCTCACGGAGACATCCAAAAGGTGTGGTATGACAGCCCGACACTTAAGATGCAACGTCGTATGACAATCTACACGCCAGCTGGCTACGACAAGGGTAAGGATTATCCGGTGATGTATCTGCTCCATGGCGCAGGTGGCGACGAGGATGCGTGGACCACTCTCGGTCGTGCATCGCAGATACTTGACAATCTCATTGCTACGGGCAAGGTGAAGCCAATGGTCGTGGTGATGACTAATGGCAACCCCAACTGCCAGGCAGCACCAGGCGAATGGTCTGCAGGAATGTATGTCCCGTCATTCGCAGGCTACCAAGGCGCAATGGCTGTGGCTACCATGGACGAGAGTTTCCCCGATGTCATGAATTATGTGGAGAGCCATTACAAGGTGGCTAAGGATAAGGCTCATCGCGCCATTTGTGGTCTTTCGATGGGTGGAGGCCACTCATTCGATATCTCGCGTCGCTTCCCTGACAAGTTTGACTATGTAGGTCTCTTCTCTGCAGGACTGCGTGTGGGTACGGACAACTACCAAAGCGATTTCTATGCTGACCTAAAGAAGAACACCGAGGCACAGCAACAACTTGCCAAGATCTTCGACGGCAAGATAAAACTCTACTGGATAGGTATGGGCAAGACCGACTTCCTCTATAAGAGTTCTGCCGACCTACGTCGCTATTTCGATGAGGAGGGTTATCCTTACACCTACATGGAGACGGAGGGTGGTCACATCTGGCGCAACTGGAGAATATATCTCACGGAGTTCGCACAGAAGTTATTCAAATGATGCTCAAAAGTTATTTGAGTAGTATATAGACTAATAAAAACAATCTAAAAACTTGGTGGTTGCGTAGATAATACATATCTTTGTAAAGTCCAATATAGAGCGTTAAAACAGAGAATATGGAACAGACAGTGAAAATCTCGGATTTATATATGCCGATGCTGACAAGACTGAGCGACGACGACAAGTTGGATATTATATCTAAGCTTGTGGTTACCATACGCTCTAAATCTAGGCGGGCGAGAGTGAGACCAGACATACGGACTTGCTTTTCGGGAGAATGGGAAAACGAGAAAACAACGACACAGGTGGCTGATGAGTACAGGGCTTCCAGATATTATGAGCAGAAAGACTTGTCATGGTAAAGTATATCTTGGATACCACTGCTTGTGTGGCTCTTATCAGAGGCAACAAGAATGTTTTGAATGCAATTCTTGAGAAGGGCACCGAGAATTGTTTAGTTTCAGAGATAACAATAGCCGAGTTGTATTATGGCGCAAGCAAGTCGGGACGTACATCTCAATTCAAAGACGTGCAGTATATCATGGATGCTTTTGAGACTGTGCCAATCTTTCCAAGTCTGCGTACTTATGGAGATATAAAAAGTCTATTGGAGGCAAAAGGTACGCGCATCGATGAATTTGATTTGCTCATAGGTGCAACAGCTCTGGATAATTCAATGACTTTAGTTACGCATAATACAAAGCATTTTCAGAGAATACCTAATCTGAAACTTGAAGATTGGGAGTAATAAAATAAAAGGGAGAGTCAAAGTTATAATTATGGGAAATTATAGTTTTGACACTCCCTCTATTCTTTATTTCACGATAATCTCGTCGCAGAATATCCAACCGCCAAAGGTGCTTGGCTTCGCCTTGACACGGATGTAACGGGCTTTGGCAGAACCCTTCCATGTGTACATTCGCATTTCCGGCAGGTCGGTCTTTGCTGATTCGTAGTTTTGATCACATACATCGGTGAAGTTTGTGCCGTCTGTGCTCAGTTGCACCACGTAATTGGACGGGAAGAATATCTCCGCTCCACAACTCTGAGTGAAGTCTGTTGCCACAGAGGAAATCTTTGTCACCTTACCCATGTCGATGGTCACGTCGAAGCAGTCCTTGCCGATGAAGCCCTGCCAACCACCACCGCCAAATGACCATCCTCCGCACTTGCCGTCCACGAGTGAGGCATCACCGTCGGCACTGTATTTCTCGTGATAAGGTTTGTTGTATGTCACCTTTGCGCCGATGGCCTTGTGCTTTATGCCCGTTATCGCCAACTTGCGCTCGCCCGACTCATTCTTTAGGTCAAAGGTCGACACTCCAGCCTTGCGCAATATCTCTATCTGATGCAAGGCACGCTGCTTAAACTCAGGATAGTCCTTGGTCTTGGTGCCATTCCATCCTATCTCCGCTATGGCAAGAGAGCGTGGATAGAGCATTGACTCTGCGTGCTCGCAAGTCGGAATATATTCCGCCCAAAGGTTGGCCTGTATGCCCGTTATCTTCTCTCGCTCATTCTCAGGCAGGTCGCTACCAGGCACGTAGGAGTAGACTCTCTCCAGTGGCAGATAGCCACCGATGGCCTCTCGCTGAGTGTGAGGATTGTCTTGATAACTATCAAAATAGCAGTAGGCGCCAGGCGACATCACCACGTCATAGCCGTGCTTGATAGCCTCGTGGGCATACTCCGTGCCACGCCACACCATCACAGTAGTGTTTTTCGACAAGTCACCTGCTATCACCTCATCCCATCCCACGAGTTGTCTGCCGTGCTCGCTTAGGAATTTGCCCATGTGAGCGATGAGGTTTGTCTGCAGACCCTCTATGTTGTCTATGCCCAGTTCCTTCATCTTCTTTTGGCATAGAGGACAACTGCTCCAAGACTTCTTTGCCGCTTCGTCACCACCTACATGTATATAATGTGAAGGGAATACGTCCATCACCTCCTTGAGCACATTCTCCAAGAAATCATAGGTGGCAATGTTGCCCGGACAAAAGTCTGCCTGCTTGTATGGTTCATGCGTGCAAGACAGTTCGGGATAGGCTGTCAGCACCTCCTCAGAGTGTCCCGGCATCTCTATCTCCGGCACTATCGTGATGCCACGCTCAGCAGCGTAAGCCACGAGCGATCGCAGTTCGTCCTGCGTGTAGTAACCGCCGTGCGCATTCTCATCGCCTTCATTGCAGTATTGGTTGCCATTCTTATTCCAGTCCTTCCATTTCTCCTCGGGACGCCATGCGGCAAAGTTGGTGAGTCGAGGATATCGCTTTATCTCCATGCGCCATCCAGCAGCGTCGGTGAGGTGCAGGTGCAGACGATTAAATTTATATCGCGCCATCACGTCTATCTGCTTCTTGATGTGACTCAGGGGGAAGAAGTGGCGTGACACATCGAGCATCAGTCCGCGCCATTTATATGCTGGAGCGTCAGTGATGTCGCAGCACATGATGCCCTTGGCGGTAGTCAACTGATTGATGGTCTGCCATGCGCGAAGGAAACCTTCCTTGGTGGAAGCCTTGACGAGCAGAGAGTCGGCAGTGACGTGTATGCTGTAGGCTTCAGGAGACTGTGCTCCCTGAAGAGTGCCAAAGAGCATCACCTTATTGGCATTCTGGTCAGTGGACTTTAGAAACGGTGCGGAATAGATGTTGACAGCATTGTCGCCGACATTGTTTTCCACTTTCACCTTATTGCCATCCATTCGGAAATATCCTTTGCCGGCAGTCATCGCCTGTGGTTTAGGTAGCAGGTCTTGTGCGCCCGCTGATGCCGACAGCAGAGCAAGTGCAGTAGCAGTCAGCGTGTAACGTAGGTTTGTCATTATATTAATAGTTGATAGTTATTTGTAAGCCTTCTTGATTTTCAGAATGCTCACTTACCCTTCTTCATGCCCTTGTAGGCAAGGATGGCGATGACCACGATGGCGAGGGCTAGGATGACATAGCCTATCTCGTGGCTATACTGCACTGCCTGCTCATACACGTCATTTGTGGTCTTGTAGTCGGTGTAGTGGTAGATGGCCCATCCGATGCATGCCAAGACTGTATTCCACACGCCAGCACCGAGAGTGGTGTAGGCGAGGAACTTGCCGAGGTGCATGCCTGCAAGTCCTGCCGGGATGCTTATGAGCTGTCGCACGGCTGGCACGAGTCTGCCGAAGAATGTGGACGCAGCACCATGGTCGCGGAAGAAGGTCTCTGCCTTCTCCACTGCCTGACGGTCGATGAGGCACATATGACCTATACGGCTATCGGCAAAGCGATAGATGATGGGACGTCCGAGCCATTTTGCTAGATAATAGTTGATAAGTGCGCCAAGGTCGGCACCTAGTGTGGCGCACACTATCACGAGGAAGAAGTTGAGTCCGCTATTAGGATCCATCGCCTTCCATGCTGCAGGAGGCACTACGACCTCCGAAGGGAAGGGGATAAACGAACTCTCTATCGCCATAAAGACTGTGACCACCCAATAGTTTAAGTGGTCAAGTATCCAAAGAAATAAGTCTGCTGAATTCATATCAATATGGTCGGATAAGTTATTTCTTCCATGTATCCTTCAGTCCCACCGTCTTATTGAAGATGAGATGGTCGGGAGTGGAGTCATAGTCAGGTGTGTAATATCCTATGCGCTGAAACTGCAGATAGTCCAAAGGCTTGGTCGTGGCGAGGAATTTCTCCACGTAAGCCTTCTTTATCTCCAGGCTGTCGGGATTGATAAACTTGCGCATGTCGTCCACATCAATGCGGTTTTTGCCCTGCTCCTTGGAGTAGGCTGCCACCTCGTCGCGTGGATTCTCCACAAGCCATAGGCGGTCATAATTGCGCACCTCTGCTTCGAGGCAGTGCTTGCAACTCACCCAATGGATGGTCTTGCCCTTAATCTTCATGTTAGCATTAGCCTCGCCAGTCTTTGTCTCAGGGATTACCTCTGCATAGATTTCCACGATGTTGCCATCGGCGTCCTTCTTGCAGCAGTTTTCCTCTGGACAACGGATGATGTAGGAATTCTTCAGACGCACCTCCTTGCCAGGGCCTAGACGGAAGAACTTCTTAGGAGCGTCCTCCATGAAGTCTTCGCGCTCTATCCACAGTTCGCGACTAAACTCTATGTCATGTGTGCCGTCAGTCTCATTCTCAGGATTATTCTGTGCCTGATATACTTCCTCAGCGTCCTCAGGTACGTTAGTGAGCACGAGTTTCACAGGGTTGACCACGGCACTCACGCGCAGAGCTCTCTTATTGAGGTCATCACGCAGAGCACTCTCAAAGAGTGACATCTGATTGAGCGCATCATATTTGGTGTAACCGATCTTGTCGATGAATGCAAGGATGCCCTCAGGGCTATAACCTCTACGACGGAAACCGCATATGGTAGGCATACGTGGGTCATCCCAACCATTTACCACACCCTCCTTGACGAGTATGAGCAGATTGCGCTTTGATAGGAGGATATGAGTGAGGTTGAGCTTGTTAAACTCAGTCTGCTGTGGGCGATTGTCATCCAGTGGTTTGTCATCGCCAGCCACCTGCTTAGCCCAGTCCACGAAGAGGTCGTAGAGCGGACGATGAGGCTCAAACTCGAGTGTACACAGTGAGTGAGTCACGCCCTCCCAGTAGTCGCACTGCCCGTGTGTGAAGTCATACATCGGGTAAGCATTCCACTTGTTGCCTGTGCGCCAGTGAGGGATGTTGAGCACGCGATAGATGATAGGGTCACGGAAGTGCATATTGTCGCTTGCCATGTCTATCTTGGCACGCAGCACCATCTTGCCTGGTTCCATGTTGCCAGAGTTCATCTCCTCAAAGAGACGCAGATTCTCTTCTACTGGGCGGTTGCGATATGGTGACTCTGTGCCAGGAGTGGTCGGAGTGCCCTTCTGCTCAGCTATCTGCTCGGCAGTCTGCTCGTCCACATAAGCCTTGCCCTCCTTGATGAGAGCTACGGCAAGGTCCCACAACTGCTGGAAATAGTCGGAAGCATAGTAAATGTTTCCCCACTTAAATCCCAACCACTCTATATCGCGCTTGATGGCCTCCACATATTCCGTATCCTCCTTCTGAGGATTAGTGTCGTCCATACGGAGGTTGCACACGCCTCCAAACTTCTGTGCTATGCCGAAGTCGAGAGCGATGGCCTTGGCGTGTCCGATGTGCAGATATCCGTTAGGTTCCGGTGGAAAACGTGTCTGCAATCTGCCGCCGTTCTTGCCGTCAGCAAGGTCTTTGACGACGATTTGCTCAATGAAGTTAAGAGACTTTTTCTCTTCTACTGTTGCGTTTTCTTCGTTGCTTGCCATAATATCTTATCTGTTGTTATGTTATTCAATTTATTTTATGCCTCGTGCATTGAGTGCTGCAGAGTATTTTGCTGCATTGCTCATATGCTCTGAGTAGGTAGCTGCAAAGCGGTGCGTGCCCGAGAAGTCTTCCTTGGCACACATGTAGAGATAGTCGTGGTGCACAAGGTTGAGCACGGCGTCGATGCCAGCCACCGTAGGATTGCGAATAGGTCCTGGTGGCAGTCCCTCATATTTATATGTATTGTAAGGGGAGTCTGTGGTCAGCATGTTGTGATAGATGCGTCGCGCTGCAAAGTCCTTGGTGGCAAACTTCACCGTAGGGTCTGCTTGTAGTGGCATTCCTGCATTGAGGCGGTTGTAGTAGAGGCCGGCTATCATAGGTTTCTCTGCATTATTAGATGTCTCGGCGTCAACTATTGAAGCCAGCGTGGACACCTCCTCTTCTGATAGTTTCAGTGCTGAAGCCTTAGACTTGCGACTATCATTCCAAAACTTGTCGTACTCCTTGCTCATCCTACAGAGGAAGTCATCCGTCGTGACATTCCAAAACACTTCGTAAGTGTCGGGGATAAACATGCACATGATGGTGGCGGTGTCGTGGCCATATTTCTTGCATTTGTCAGCATCCTTCAGAGCCTTGACGATAGTGGTGCTATCCATCATCAGTTTCTTCGATAGTTTGGCTGCCATTATCTCGGGTGTAAATACCGATGGCACGGTGAGCATCAGTGGAGTCTGCATGCCATTCTTCATGGCGCGGAATACACGGAGTGTGCCGTATCCCGGTTTTACCTCGTAGCGTCCGGTGCGAATCTTCTCGCTATATCCGGTGTATCTTGCGAGCATGCGAAATCCTGAGATGCGCTTGCCTGCGGCTATGCTTTCCACCTTTGCGTAGACGGAGTCGATGTTGTCATCATTGTCTACATATATATATTCGGTGCTTTTGCTTGCTGAGAGTGATGTGAAAAATGTGTAGTAGACGGCGCCGATGATTACGACGATGCAAGCTACTACTGGCAGTGTGTATTTCTTCTTGGCTGATTTCATTGACTCGATGATAAATTCTTGTCTATAGTATAATCTCTGCAAAATTACGAAATATATAATTAAATGTCACCAACTTAGAAGATTATTTTGCCTAACTTTGCACATATGAAACAGTATTCCACTTATATATTTGATCTTGATGGCACGCTCCTCAATACTCTCGGAGACCTGTGTGCCAGTTGTAATTATGCGCTGAAATACATGGGATTCCCTCAACGAAGCCTTGATGAGGTGCGTCGCTTTGTGGGCAATGGCGTGGCAAAACTTATGGAGAGGGCGGTGCCCGCAGGTACTCCTGCAGAAGTGACGGCAAAGGCGCTTGATGTCTTTCGCCAGCACTATCTCGAGCACGGACTTGACACCACTTGTCCTTATGATGGCATCACGGAGATGCTGGAGCGACTCAAGCGTAGTGGCAAGCGCATAGCAGTGGTGAGCAATAAGTTTAATGATGCCACGCGCCAACTTTGTGCCCACTTCTTCCCTGACACTGTGGAGGTGGCGATAGGGGAGACCTCCACCATAAGAAAGAAGCCTGCGCCTGATACCGTGATGGAGGCTCTACGCCAACTGGGTGTCGGTAAGGACGATGCGGTCTATGTGGGTGACAGTGATGTGGACGTGATGACCGCCCGCAATTGTGGCATGCCGTGCATATCAGTGCTATGGGGTTTCCGTGATAAGGATTTCCTCATTGACAATGGTGCTACGGTCTTTGCTGAAAAGCCCGCTGACATATATTAAATTCCTTCCTTCACCGTTATTTCAAGAAACGGTCTTCCACTTGATGCCAATAGTCCCAAGAATTGCCAACGAAAGGCTGAAAGAAGATATTGCTATTCATCATTTTCTATTCTGCTTTTGATTACAATTGCAAAGTAATAGAAAAATCCTGTTTATTCACTGATTTCGACTATAAAACTTTGCACTCTCAATTATAAACCGTATCTTTGAACAAAATAAGAGGCAAGAATATGGCAGACATCAATAAAAGGAAGTTACCAGCTGGCATCCAGTCGTTCAAAGTAATCAGAAATGAAGGTTATCTGTATGTGGACAAGACCGACATCATCTGGAATTTAGTAAACAGCGGCAAGAAGTACAATTACCTGAGCCGCCCCCGCCGCTTCGGCAAGTCAATCCTTGTCGACACGCTGCAACATTACCTTGAAGGCAAGAAAGACCTTTTCGAAGGACTGAAGATTATGCAGTTGGAAAAGGAATGGAAGCAATATCCTGTCATACGTCTTGATTTGAGTCGTGGAGGGGCAAATGCTGAGACACTGCGCTCCTACCTCGACATTCGCTTTGGGGAATATGAAAAGAAATATGACATAGTTCCTAAGCCAACCGCCCAACTTGCCGACCGTTTCCATGGCATCATCAC
>CAVABU010000099.1:0-9258 GCA_963586965.1 Gemmiger formicilis | reverse complement strand
CTGGCACAGAGAAGGTGGAGAAGGAACTCAAGAAATTGCTCGCTAAATATCGCAAGGACTTGAAGGTTGACGAATAAGGAGGAGGTACAGCGCCCTCGCTTTGCCCTCGCTAACGAAAAAGCGCTAATAGAGATGGTTGCAGCGGGGACGCTGCAACTACTAATAATAGTAGGCGAAGCGTCCTCGCTTTGCCCTCGCAAGAAAGAAAGACTATGAGACAATCAAATAAAGCAATATTGCTAACAGGAATGGGGATGGCTTTTATGCCATCCCTATTGTTGGCTAAGCAAAACGTAGCGAAGCCCAACATCATCTTCATCCTATGCGACGACATGGGATATGGCGACTTGGCATGCTACGGCCAACCGTACATCCACACGCCTAACATTGACCGTATGGCAAGCGAGGGCATGCGCTTCACACAGGCTTATGCGGGTTCACCAGTGTCGGCACCATCACGCGCCACCATCATGACTGGCCAGCACACTGGTCACACTCATGTGAGGGGCAACAAGGAGTATTGGCGCGACGTGCCAATGATGATGTACGGACAAAACAAGGAATACACACGCGTGGGACAAGAACCCTATGACCCACAGCACACCATCCTGCCTGAGATAATGAAGGACAACGGATACACGACAGGTCTCTTCGGCAAGTGGGCAGGTGGCTATGAGGGGTCGGCATCGACTCCCGACAAGCGTGGCATAGATGAGTTTTATGGTTACATATGCCAGTTTCAGGCTCATCTCTATTACCCCAACTTCCTCAATAGATACAGCAAGGCCCTTGGTGACACCGCCGTGGTGAGAGATGTCATGGAGCAAAATATCCAGTATCCCATGTTTGGCAAGGATTATCAGAAGCGTAGCCAATACTCTGCGCGCATCATCCATGAGAAGGCATTGCAGTGGATAGACCGTCAGGATGACAAGCATCCTTTCGTAGGATTCTTCACCTACACTCTGCCACATGCCGAACTGGCACAACCTGAGGACTCCATACTGGAGAACTACGAGAAGAAATTCTTCACTGACAAGACTTGGGGTGGATGGGAAGACTCACGCTATAATGCCGTGGTACACACGCACGCACAGTTTGCTGGCATGATAACACGCCTCGACCAATATGTGGGCGAGATATTCGCAAAACTCAAGGAGAAGGGACTCGACAAGAACACCATCGTCATCTTCACCTCCGACAATGGTCCTCATGAGGAAGGTGGTGCCGACCCGCAGTTCTTTGGTCGCGATGGCAAACTGAAAGGACTGAAGCGTCAGTGCTATGAGGGTGGCATACGCATCCCATTCATAGCATGGTGGCCAGGTCACATAGCATCGGGCGCGGTCAATGACACGCAGTTTGCATTCTATGACTTGATGCCTACCTTCTGCGACCTTGCTGGGGTAAAGAACTATGCCAAGCGATACACCAACAAGAAACTCCAAGGCGATGGCTTCGATGGCATCTCCATAGCCCCTACCCTTCTTGGCAACGATGCCGCACAGAAGCACCACGACTACCTCTACTGGGAGTTTCACGAGACTGACCAGATAGGAGTGAGGATGGGCGACTGGAAACTGGTGGTGGTGAAGGGCGTGCCTCACCTCTACAATCTCGCTACCGACATCCACGAAGACCATGATGTGTCTGCAGAGCATCCCGAGATATTGGCACAGTTGCTTGACGCCATAAAGAAGGAGCACATCGAAAGCCCTGACTTCAAGATCACACTGCCACAAACCCAGCAATAAGACACGATGAGCAACGGCAACACAGCGACTCCCTTTGCACGACCTCTATATGTGATGCTCAAGCCTGCTGGCGCGCATTGCAATCTGGCATGCAAATACTGCTATTATCTGGAAAAGAGCCATCTCTATGACACTCCCCACCGACATCTCATGTCTGATGAGATGCTGGAGGCTTTCACTCGCGAATATATCAGCGCACAGACCACACCGCAGGTGCTCTTCACTTGGCATGGTGGCGAACCGCTGATGCGCCCTATAGGTTTCTATAAGAAAGCGCTGTCGCTACAGAGGAAGTATGCTCAGGGCAAACAGATAGACAATGTCATACAGACCAATGGCACTATGCTCACCGATGAGTGGTGCGAATTCTTTGCCCAAAACCGTTGGCTGGTGGGCATATCCATAGATGGCACGCAGGACATGCATGACCACTATCGCCTCACGGCTAACGGAAGACCCTCATGGGAGAAGGTGATGCACGGCATCAGTCTGCTGAAGAAGCATCATGTGGAGTGGAATGCCATGGCTGTGGTGAATGCCTATAATGCCACACATCCGCTGGACTTCTATCATTTCTTCAAGAGCATAGGATGCCAGTATCTGCAGTTTACTCCCATAGTGGAGCGACTGACGATGCATGACGATGGGCGCACACTAGCAAGTCTTGCCGACAATGATGCTATACCCGTCGCCGACTATTCGGTGACACCCGAGCAATGGGGCAACTTCCTTTGTGCTATCTTTGACGAGTGGGTGCGCCATGACGTGGGCACCACATTCGTGGAGATATTTGACTGCACCCTTGCCAACTGGATGGGTGTGGCATCAGGCATCTGCGCCTACTCGCGCGACTGCGGTCATGCAGGAGTGATGGAGCATAATGGTGATGTGTATTCATGTGACCACTTCGTCTTCCCAGAATACAAGTTGGGCAATATCCGCAAGCATACTCTGATAGAGATGCTCTATGGAGAAAAACAAAAAGACTTCAGCCATCTGAAGCACTCCTCCCTACCCAGCCAGTGCAAGGAGTGTGACATGGAGTTTGCATGCCATGGCGAATGTCCCAAGAACCGTTTCGTAAAGGATGCACACGGTGAGGCGGGGCTCAATTATCTATGTAAGGGCTACTATCAATATTATTCGCATGTGGTGCCCTACATGGATTTCATGAAGCGCGAACTGATGGCGCAACGGCCGCCTGCCAATATCATGGCTGCATTGAGAGAAAAAGCATAGGAGGTACGGCGACCACTGATGGCGCCGCACCTCCTATTATATTATTATTTGAGTGGTACGGCGAGGGCGCCGTACCTCCTATTTTACTCCTGTGACTTAACGTTGTAAACCACAGTTACCTTGTTGCTATAGAGGCCACCATTTTCATCAACGACACCATCTTCGCTTGATGTTGACAATGTCAGAGTGCTCACTCCTGTAGTATCATCAAACTTAAGATCAGATGCCACATCAAATGATTTGCCAGTCTCACCAACATTGAATGTACCGAGGATAGAAGAAGATATCTTCACATTCTGATTCAGTAAGAATCCGAAGAACAAGTCCTCCTTAGTAGCAATCCATGAGAATGAATTAAGCAAGTAAACAGGCTCTACAGTTGCAGGATATGCCTTGACAGTATTTTGTGTGTCTGTGCCATAGTCAAACTGGAAGTTGTATGACTGCAGGTTATTGTCGGCATAAGTTGCAGACAACACATCGCTCTTGTCAGAAGATGTGATGCTTACAAGATATCCGTCAGCATCATAATGCCATGTATAGGTCACTTCGTCACCATACATGTCATATGCTGTACTGCTCACGATGCGCTTGTTATCATCAAGAGTGTAAGTATAAGGCGCACCAGAGAACTGACCAGTGAAAGAGACAGTGTTGCCTGAGTATGTAAAGTCCCACTCAAGACCTGCGTTTGAGTTGGTCTTCACTGACTGAAGAGCATAATCTTTGTCATACTGCATATCAAGTTTCAGTTCACTACCTTCAAGTCCAAGCATACCTGCATACATATTAAGGAAGGCATTGTCAGACACTGTGATGCTACTGATGACACGTGGGAGATAAGTATAGGTAGTACCTATCTTCCACTCTGAGTAGCCACGACGGAGGTAAACGTCTACATCGCCTTCAAGTGCTGTCGTAGCATCGATAGTCACACCACCATCTACTGTCTTGGCGTCAAAATAAATAATATCATCGACCTGGTCATTCTTGATACCAATCTTGTCACCGTCTACAAATCCAGTACCAGTGATGGTCGCATTAGACATAAGTGCAATCTGGCTTGGGATACTAACGGCAGACACAGGGCTATCAGCAGCAAGGATAGTGATAGAACCATATTTCCACTCCTTTTCACCATCAAGGACTGAGAATACAAAGGTCTTATCCTCCACTACAGTGTAAGGCACGGTGAATGTCACACCTGAAGCAGACACCTTCACATCTGTCAACTCTACTGGATAGGCACCATCCTTTACAGAGAGATAGAATTTCTGGCTTGAGGTAAAGCCCTTACCCTGCACAGTGACCTCCGAACCAATTTTCATGGATGTAGGCACTACCACATCCGAGAGAGGACACTGGTCACCCTGAGGACCGTCGTCTGACGAACATGCTGTGAATGTGACAAAGGCACAAATCATCAGCATCATAGATAACAATTTCTTCATAATGTTTTGATTTAAAATGAAATGATTAAATAAAAATAATTACTCTCTTATATCTCATAGCCCTGGTTGGGCATTCAATATCTTCTCTGTGTCATCACTCGACGGACGTGTCATGTCGGGATTGACAATGCGACCGTTGGGGTCGAGGAGTATGAATCGTGGTATGCCACTTATGCGATAGTCGCTCTGAAACTTTGTACCGCGACCTATGTAGAGTTGCGTACCGCTAAGTTCGCCACTCTTCACTCGCGCCTCCCACTTTGCCTTATCGGCATCTACTGACAGGCCCACAAATGTGATGTTGCGTCCACGATATTTCTCCTCGAGCGTCTTGAGGTAAGGCATCTCCTTCTGACATGGTCCACACCATGTAGCCCACATATCGATATACACATACTTACCACGGAAATCACGTAGCGACATCTGCTTGCCACTGATATCCTCACCCTTGAAGTCAGGCGATGGCTTGCCCACGGCAGCCTTGTCCCACTTGGCGCAAGCCTGCTTGAAGATGGCATTGAGGCTTGGTGAGGTGACGTATGTGTAGTATATATTCTGCAGGTCGGTGATATTGTCCGTGCCATTGCCCTCCACATAGGTGAAAGCCAGATGATGTATGAGCGACTCGCGCACCTTGTCATTATCAAAATGCTCGCCGATATAATTCATCTCCGCCAACACCTTGGGATAATACTGGCGGATGTCCTTGCCCGCCTCGTCAAGCACATGAGAGGTCTCTATCATGTAGTTGCGATATTCATCGATGTCGGCAAGGTCAGCGTCTTCCTTCACATACTCACGCAGTGTGGCATAATAGTCATCACCAAGCACCATCGTGGTGTCACGTGTGAGATAGAGATGACTTATGGGATACATCAGGAAGGCGTTGGCATAGAAATAGGTTATCCTACCCTCCTCCATCTTCTGAAACTTATCATCTGCAGCAAACTTTCTCACCTTGAGCAGACGCTTCATGGATGCCATCTTACTGGTGATGGCTTTCTTGAATTGTGGCCATGGCTGGGCATAACTGTCGTCGGGCAGATTAGTCAACTGTATCTTACCGAGATAGTCCACCGCCTTTTCATTGCCACCCTTCACAGAGAAAGTATTATCAAAATCATTGGCATCAAATGCGATGGTCATGTCATCACCACGCTGGAGATAGATATCACAATTTTTCTCTCCATAAAACACCTTGGCATAGAGAGCATCCATGTCATCCAGTTGCACAGTAGCCTTACCGTCAGTCAGGGCAAACTCGTTGACACTCTGGTGATACACCAACACCACATTATTGAGCACAGCATTGCTGACATCAAACTTTAGCGTAATGCCATCGGCTGCCTTCATGCTGATTGCCACAAGCAGCAAGAGCAAGAATATCGTTGTTTTAATCTTCATCATTTATGTTATTTTTGGTTAGTTGGAGCGCTCTCTATAGGTGGCGTCCACGATCTTGGCAAAACCCGTATAGACAGTGGGCTTGACTGCGGTGAAGTCGCCCTCACTTGTCATACCCTCATATATGCGCAGCGTACCCACCCCATTCTTCTCAGAAGCCACCACGAGGTCATAGTCGTGAGTGCTTGTGCTGGCTTGATAGAGATTAAACTTCATCACCGTGATGCTCTCGCCCGATAGCGTAAACTGCTTCTCTGCCTTGAGCGGAGTTTCCGAGAGGTCCACACGATAGACAGTGCCGTCTACGGCATAGTACATGTAGTTGCGCAAAGAACTGAAGGCGAAATGCTGCGCCTTATCGATATCCTTACAGTCGCTCAAGTCACCATAATAAGCCTTACCTATCACATAGGTGCAGTCAGAAAAGGAGAGCATATCTCCGAGTTGGATGCCATAGAGATAATACTTATCGCCGTCACGTAGCACCGTGTAGGTGATACCCATCTTGGCATTGCCCGGGTCATACTTGGTGTTCTCCATATACACGAAGTCCATACCCGTGGGGTAATCCGTAAAGGCAGTACCCGTCACCATGTCACTGCCCTTATATCCCGTGGCTATCTCCTCCATCTCAGTCATAGTGTGGTAGTTGTCGTCAGATAGTGACAGTGCCACAAGCAATGGGCAACAACCCATGAAACACTTGTTGGTGTCATCATAGAGCAGATACATCGAAGCATACGACGACGCACCCACGTTAGCCCCAACGTAAGGAGCGAGCACTGGTTGCTTATTGACCGACGCAAAGAGTCCCTGGATACCCATATTGGAAGCCGTATACATAATGCCGTCGCTCACTATGGCACGCATCATACCACTCTTGTCGCACACCATACTGCGTGGACGAAGGTCCAAAGACTTTGCCACCTCATACTTGAATGCAAAACTTTCCTCCCAAGCAAAGTTGTTATTGGATAGTCGTGTGGCACCATCGGCGGTGAAGAGATAAAATGGCGAACCGCTATATCCATTCTTCGGCGCATACTGTATGGCGTAGGGATGATCGAGCGTATTCATGCCCTTGGACGCCAACACATCCTGATAGGTCTTGCCTGTGACGGCAGAGATGATGTCGAGGCGTGTCTTTCCGTCCACATCACACAGCACCATCCATCCTTCGGATGAGGAGTCGCTCACGACGAGCGTGTAACTCTTACGCCAAAACAAGCCCGAAGATTTCTCCGTGGCAGTGAAGTAGAGAGTGTAGGTGCCAGCATCGAGAGTCATCTCCGTCTGCAGATGCTTCTCATTGCCGATGACCGTCTCCTCATTGTCGCCAGAGGTATTGATCACCTTCCACTCATAGTCGTAGGCATCAAGGTCGGTGATATTGTCACCCATAGACGGGTCGAGATCAAGCACGTCATGGATGAGCACCGAGTTGGTCTCAGGCACGCCCGTGATGTCGGGTTCATTGAGTTCGTGATAGTCATAGTTGCCTTGGTCTTGCGAGCAAGCAGCGAGTGCTATCGCGAGCAAGCATGTGGCCACAGTCTTTATCTTGTTTGTCATCATCGTCATATTGTCCTTTAGGAGGTACGGTGCCCCCACCGTACCACTCAAACGAGTATTTTATTGTTAGCGTATGGTACGGCGAGGGCGCCGTACCTCCTACTTTACTATTGCTTGCTTGGTTGCAGCGGGGACGCTGCAACTA
Source organism: Gemmiger formicilis (assembly GCA_963586965.1). Classification (GTDB taxonomy): domain Bacteria; phylum Bacteroidota; class Bacteroidia; order Bacteroidales; family Bacteroidaceae; genus Prevotella. The sequence goes on along the minus strand of CAVABU010000099.1, from coordinate 1,693 downwards.
CTATGATTACATCTTTCAATCATCTGAATATTTGAGAGCATTACCTTGTGAGTCAAAGGCGTCCTTGTCATAGTCAAGCCCTTGACTTTTCAAACTTTCCTGCTGTATGACATACGTCTGCATTTGAGCGCTGACGTAAGACTGCATGGCGAGAGTCATCTTCTCACTGTCATTGAAGTCAGCAGGATCGAGGTCGAGCACTTGGCAAGCCAACTCAAACTTCTGTTGTGTGAAAGCGCCGAGCAGTCCTTTCTCCCACGCCTTGGGGGCAGTGGTAAACTGGTCAGAGAAGATGATGGTGTAGGAAAGCGTTGTCACCTCGTCACCATTTGACACCGTCTCCTTGGTCACAGGCAGAGTGAAGTCAGCATTAGCCTGCAGTGTGAGCACCAGGCGCTTCTTCTCGGTCTTGATGGCAGAGGTGCGCTTGAGTTTCACGATATAGTCGCAAGAGGTCTCGCCTTGAGGCATCACCGCTTTCTCGGGCAGAGTGTAGTCCGTGCCCTGCTGAGCACCATCGGCAGTCACAGTGAGAGATATCTCGCGGTCATGGTCAGCGGGACTACCAAGGAGTTGGATAGCGACAGGCACCTCCATCTCGTCGCCCTTCTGATAGACGAAGGTCACCTCCGTGGAGTCTTGCAGTATGTTGGTATTGCTACGATTATTGAAGTACACCCCACTGATGCCACCAAACACCGCCGGAGTCTGCTCTGTGCACGATGCCAATGTAAGCACCATCAACATCGCCCCCAACATCACCTTATTATAATATTTCAATATTTTCATCTTTCAATATTTAAATATTTCCATCTTATCTGTTTTCCGTCTCTGAGTCAGGCAGTGGCACCACAAACACGAGGTCGCTCGCCTTGGTATTCTTGCTACTTGACGCGCTGGTGATGATGTCGCAGTTGAGACGTTTGTAGAGATAAAACAGTTGTCCCTCGCCATAGAGTTCGCGGATATACTCATACTTCAGTAAGTCTGGAGTCAGTGTCTGCAAGTTTGCCACGCCACGATTGCGACGAAGCACATTGACATACTGCAGACCCGAAACCAAGTTGTCACTCTGGCTCTCGGCAGCGATGAGAAACATCTCGCCAAGTCGAAGCATTGGTATCATAGTGTTTTGTATGCTACCCGTAGCCACCATGTCGCTATACTTATAGAAATACTTATTGCTACCCGTGGCTATCCAGTCGGCACGATAGCGATAGTCATCCTGATAGCCTCCCGTGGTGGTGGCGCCTCCATAGATGATATTGTTCATCAGAGAGTTGTCCATGCGGAAAACATAGTTGGGCAGGCGTGAGGGGTCATAGTAATTCTTGAATATCGTGCCACGACTGGTATTTGTCAGCGCAAATATCACCTCCGAAGAGAATATGCGGTCGGGGTCAGACGGAGATCCCACCACCAGACTCTTGTCCACGAAGGGGAAGATGCCACTGTCCACAGTCTTGATGACATCCGTGGCATACTTGAATGCGTCGGTCTTGTTGCCCGCATAGAGGCAAGCCCTTGCCAGCAGAGCCTCCACGGCATAATAGTTGAGGCGCAGTGCCCTATAGCGCATGAAATTGCTCGTGCCATCAGTAGTGCCACTCATCATCGTGCCATTGGTCTTGATAGGGTCGTTGGCAAGTAGCACGCGAGCCTCCTCCAGGTCAGCGATGACCTTGTCAGCCAC
>CAVABU010000098.1:0-9322 GCA_963586965.1 Gemmiger formicilis | reverse complement strand
AGCGTGGACGCTTCGCCTACTATGAAAACTTGTGCCGTGACTCCTACAGTGAGAGGAGGTAGTCAATGAGTACTACTGCTTTTTCGGCTGACATGAGGTCAAGATTGTTTTCCTTGGCGAATTCCTTTATCTGTGATTTGTATTGCGGGAAAGCCTTGTAGATGTGCTTGATGCTACTTGCCTTGTATTCCTTACCATTCTTTTCGAAGTAATAGAGGTTGGCACTCTTTGTCTTCCAGATGTCCATGCGGCGTCCGCTATCGTCTGAGTCGTTGACGCCAAACGAACCATTATACATACCACCGCCGGCACCGGCAAGACCGCCGAGACCGAAGTTGCCGTTCAGTTGTATCTTTGTGGCTCCCACCTGTGACTGCTGACCGAAAGCACCCACATAGCCCTCGTGTATCTTGTGTATGCGCCATAGGATTTTCACTATGCCGTGCTTGAGGGAATAGAGTTCCACGAAGTCACCATCACGACCTACGAAGTGTCTGTCACCAAACTGGATGCTATCGATGAGTTGGGTGCCTGTCAGCTCCATGAGGGTCTCGCCCTGCATGAAATACATCTTGCCATTGTTGGCATCATAATTCATCATGCTTGCATTGACAGCACCGCTCTTAAACTTGATAAATCCCTTGGCAAAGTTGTCGAAGAGGAATATGCGCTCTCCCTGGGCTGACGCTGAGAGGATGGCGCAGACTGCGAATACAACCATGGTTAGTAATCTTTTAGCTTTCATTTGCGTTATTGTTTTTAATGTTAATTGTGACTTTATTTAAGTTTATGATTTGACGCCTACAAAGGTAACTATTTATTATTGAAATATGTAAAGATGGAAATATTGAAATATGGTATTCATAGTAGGCGAAGCGTCCTCGCTTTGCCTTTTAGGAAGTACGGCGCCCTTGCTTGGTTGCAGCGGGGACGCTGCAACTACTATGATTTCCAATGACTGCATATAATGTAAGAAGGAGGAGAGTAATCACTACTCCCCTCCCCGAAAAAAAATTAGGAAATTACAATAACCAATTACTTAGTTATTTGGTGTACCCCACTGTGGTGCATTCTTGTCCTGCCATACACGCTCTGTGTTGAGAGGTGCATCGCCACCATTATACTGGCTACCCTGGCTGTTGGTTCCGAGAGTATTGAAGCCCTCTTCCTTGTAAGCAGCCATCACGATGTCATGCATGATATCAGATACCAATGGTTCTGACACCACGAAGCGACGTGGGATTGCAGAGAGTGCAATATTTGGGAATGTCACGTAAGGGATAAGGCTTGAGCCTACCTTAGGATAACCAGAGCGACGTGCTGTGACAAACTGGTCGTCACACTGCTCGCTGAAGTGCATCAGCAACTGGAGATATATCTTCTCGAGGTCGGCAGACTTCTCGCCTGTCAACTTCACATTGTCTGTAGCAAGCATTGCGTCAATCTCACCATTCTGCAGAGCGATGGTCTTCTCAAATGGGTCATATGAGTAGATGCCAGGATTGCTTGAGTCATAGTAGTAAGGTATCTTATTGCTACTTGCGAGTTCGTCATACTCCTCTACAGAAGCGCGAACACCTGCCTCATACCATGCCTTGTAGTCCTTGCCACCGATAGCCGATCCCTTGAGACATGCAAACTCAGCCATGTAGAGATTGACCTCACCTGCTGTCAGATACATGCTGTAGAGAGGATTATCTTGAGTATCCTGCTTAATATTAGGTTCTGCAGTTCCGTCTTCATTGACAGTAATTGCTGTAGGGAGAGTAAAGTCTTCACGACCTTTACGCATCTCTGTGGAGTAATAACTGAATGGAGAGTAAGACTTGGTGATGTCACCATGCTGGATCTGATAACGAGTGCCAGCATTGAAGTATTCCTTGTAATCCTCGTCTGACAATGTGCCACGGTCATGAGATGTCTTTGCATCATAGACAATAGGTATAGCAGTGTAGCGAACCCATGGCTCACCCATGCCACCCCAGCCGATGAATGTGCTATCTTCATCAAGAATTACATTCTTCTTGACATCTCTTGGCAGGTCATTGTACTTACCATTGTCGATGAAGCTCTGTACTACAGAAGAGTTGAAGCTATTCTTGGTGTAGATGAAGCGCACGCGTGGGTCCTTAGCACCGAGCATAAACTGCAGCACATTGTTGGAGCATGACATGGATAAGATACCATTACCTGTGCCATATACATAGTCTTCATTACCAGAAGCGCACTTCGTAGCCTTGCAGAAGAGGAAGTCATCATCAGTAGTGGTGATAAGACCAGCAGAGTTGCTTGCAGCCTCCTCAGCTATCTGGAGAGCCTTGGTAGCGTCGTTGTTGTAGAGACGCACAGCTATCTTCAGCTTGAGAGAGTTAGCGAGCTTAGCCCACTTCTTCCAGTCTGAACCATAAGCAGCATCCTGCAAAGAGTTAGAAGAAAGGTCAGCGCCCTGAAGCATAGAGATGTAGCTATTGAGTTCATCTATCCACAGATTGTAGAGTTCCTCCACAGTCTCATACTTTGGTGTGAGGATGCCCTTGTCATCATAGTGACAAGCCTCAGTATAAGGTATCGAACCATACATATCAGAGTCGAAGATGCCCAGATAGATGGTAAGGATACCTGTAGCTGCGAGGTAGCCATTATTCTCCACACTACCAGTATTGTTGATATATTCCTGTATCTTGTTGCGATACTTCAGAGTAGCTATATACTGACCACCCTGACCACCATTCTCAGTCTGTCCAGTATAACTATCATCATAGCTACCACCTGACATCTGGCTCCATGTGTTGAAATACTTCACATTGTAGTACCAAATGAGATAATCGTTAGGCTGGAATGCATTGATGGCAGCAGCCAACAAACCCTCAGGCTTTGTTACCGTCACATTGCTCGGGTCGGAGTTGATATCTTTCAGACTGTCAGCACAGCCGACAAGCGAAAGAGCTGTCACTCCAGCAAAGAACATTGAAAATATCTTTTTCATTTTCTGTCTTGTTTTATTGTTAATAACTAACTTTCATTATCACTCCCCATTACTTTGTGCCAATAGTAGCACGGAGGGTAATGGTGAAGCTTGATGTCACACCTGAGAACTGACGGATACGGAACTCAGCGGTAGTAGTACCTGCCACTGCCTCTGGATTTTCCTTGTTAGGCATTGAGTTGAGCAGATAGCCGAGGTTGTGACCTGCAGCGGTGAGGCTGAGGTTGCTCAGACCTATCTTGTTTGCTATCTTGTTGTCAAGCATGTAAGAGAGCGACATGTCACGAAGTGCGATATAGTTGAGAGTTACGAACCAGCTGTCGTTGATTGTACCACGACTCCAAGAGTTTGTGTAGTAAGTCCAACCACCTGCGTGCACGTAGTCAACCTTTCCTTTGTCGAAGAGTTCCTGATAAGTTTCACCTGAGTTGTATGCACCTGTACCTACTGTGTAAGTGCCACCATCAGGGGTGTTTATAGTTGTACCCGTAGCAATGATACCTGTTGGGATGATACCGTCGTCATAACTTACGCCGTCCCACTTAGACACATATTCAGCACCGCCATTCTTCACACCACGGCCATAGAGAGACTTCTTGGTGTAGCCATAAGCTGTACCATAACGTGATCCATAAGAAGCCACCTTACCACCGAAGCGCATATCAAGGCTTGCAGAGAATGTGATGTTCTTCCAACGCAGTGTGGTGTTAACGCCACCAAGGAAATTAGGCATCATATCACCGACCTTCTCCACCGTACCGCTACGACTATAGTAAGGAGTGTGTACAGAGTTGTATATACCCATATTTAGGACAGGAAGACCTGACTCTTTGTCAATCATAGGAGCAGAGTCAGACATCAGCATACCATAAGAGCCACCTACCTTAGCTACCGAACCGATGCGGTAGTTACCGTAGTCAGGATAACCCTGGAGAGTGATATAGTCTGTACAGAGGTCAGAAAGCTCTACGATCTTAGAGTTGTTCTTTGTCCAAGTGAAGTTCAAGTCCCACTGCCAATCCTTGGTCTGGATAGGAGTAGTGTTGAGGGCAACCTCGAAACCAGAGTTCTGGATGTTACCAGCATTGATAAGAGCACTGCTATAACCAGATGCGCTTGGGATAGACACTGTCATGATCTGGTTGATAGTGTTCTCCTTGTAGTAAGTGAGGTCAAGACCTACGCGATTGTTGAAGAAACGGATGTCAGTACCGATTTCCCATGACTTCTTGCGCTCTGGTTTGAGGTTCTGGCTATAAGTGGTGCCTGAAAGCACTGTAGAGAACTCGCTACCATTGTTGGTGGTGTAGTTTTGCAGTGAGTAAGCAGAGTTGATGTAGTAAGGATCACAGTCATTACCTACCTGAGCGTAAGAAGCACGAACCTTCCAGAAGCTGATAGGCTGTGGCAACTTAAATGTGTTGCTGATCAACCATGATGCGTTTACTGATGGATAGAAGTAGCTGAATGTGCCGTGTCCGTCAGAATATACAAGAGCTGATGACCAGTCATTACGTCCTGTCACATCGAGGAAGATCTGGTCTCTCCAGCTTGCACCTACCTGGAATGCCACTGAGTGCATCACCTTGGTCTGAGATACAGATGCAGATGCGCTGTAGCCCTCTGAACCATTTGCGAGGAAGTACTGGTTAGGCACGATAAACTCACCCTTTGTATTGGCAGAAATATAGTGCTGGCGTCCGTTGTAGTATTCATAACGGAGGAATCCGTTAACGTGCCAGTCCTCACCAAACTGCTTGTCATACATAAGGTTGGTATTGAAGTTGACCTGCTCCTTACGTGTCTGTGATGTGCGATAGTAACCACCCTTATTATAGTAGCCCGAACCAGGATTCTTTGTCTCAGTCTGAGTCATATAGTAATTGTAGTTACCCTCAGTCTGCCACTTCAGCCATGATGTGAGGTCCCAAGTAAACTTGAGGTCTGGGCGGAATATAGTCTCCTTCTGATAGTACTCATTCTCCCAGATGCTCCACCAGATGCCACGACCTACTACGTAGCCATACTCATCACCATAGGTAGAGTTAGCAAGACCACCATGGCTACCTTTATACTTGTCACGATAGTATTTTGCATCATACATACGATCCCATGTACCATCTACAAAGTATCCACCGATATTTGGCTGAGCATTACGAGGCTTAGAGTTAGCATAGGTCATGCTTGCCTCAAGCTCCATCTTGTCAGTGATCTTGTGGGAAGCCTTTGTCATGACGCTCAGACGACGGAAGTCATTGTTGGGCAATGTACCGTTGTTGTAGCGATAAGACAGAGATGTATAGTATGAGGTACGCTCATTGCCACCAGAGATTGCCACGTTGGTATTTGTGGAGAAACCAGTATTATAAGCATCCTTGAAGTTATTCTTGTAAGCCTGTGGAGTATAGAGCTTGCCGTCATACATCTCTATGACACCATCCTTGGCATTCTGACGAAGATACTCAAATGAAGGACCCCAAGCTGTACCCATCTCACCATAAGAATCCAATGTCTTGTAAGATGCGTAGCCGTCACTATTAGTCCAGTAGATGTCATTCACATTGTAAGGTGAATTTGGAGATGAGCAGTAGAAGAATGACTCTGCGTACTCATTCTGCAGTGCAGGCTGGCTTGTCACCTTGTCAAAGCCGAATGTCTGTGTAAACTGCACTGTGGTGTTTTTCTTGCCCTTACCGCTCTTGGTGGTGATCACGACAGCACCATTAAGACCACGTGAACCATAAAGTGCAGTAGCGGCAGCACCCTTAAGCACAGACACAGACTCGAAGTCATCAGGGTTGAGGTTCTTCAGCTCATTACCGTAGTTCTGTGCACCAGAAGCCCAGTCAGCATCGTTCTCCACTACGTCATTGTCGAGGATCACACCATCAATGACGTAAATAGGCTGGTTGTTCTTATTAAGAGTAGAAGCACCACGGATAAGTATCTTGGAAGCACCAAACATACCACCATCGGAAGATGTCACTTCCACACCGGCTACCTTACCCTGAAGAGCCTGCACAGGGTTGATGAGGTTGGCATTGAGGTCTTCACCCTTCAGCTCTGTCATGGCATAACCCAGAGCCTTCTTGTCACGCTTCATACCGAGAGCGGTCACCACCACTTCATCGAGAGCTTTGGAGTCCTCCACAAGTGTCACATTCAGAGGGCTACCATTATAAGTAACCTCCACGGTGTTGAAACCGAGTGAAGAGACGCGAAGCACATCACCTTTCTTTGCATTTTTGAGTGCGAAATGTCCGTTGATATCGGTCACTGTGCCGACACCTGCCTTGCCTTTCACTACGACAGTAGCGCCGATAACTGGCTCACCCGTGGCGTCCACCACGATACCCCTACACTCTGCGTCTTGCTGTGCGCTGAGCGTGGCATTGCCAGCAGGGGTAGTCTCAGCATAGACCATGCCGACACCACTCATGGACATGAGCGCTATCAGCGTGCTGACTGTTTTGATTCGCTTTGACATAAATTTTAATTTGATTTGTTAGATAATTGTTTTACATTGTTGACTTTACAATGAAACCTTAGTAATCTCTCTTGTTGCACTCCTGCAACATTTTTGTATATTTTTACACTTACTCGCAAATAAATCTACCTAATGTCTATGTTTATTAAATTCCATTAACTTGCCATAACGTTTGCAAATTTAAGCAATATTGTTTTTACCCCCCCTTTATTAACAATCTTTAACTACATTAGACTAATAAAAAGCCCTTTTGTGTACATTTATGCATATAAAATGTGAAAAATATACTTGTTTATTCACATTTATTCCTAACTTTGCCTCTGTCCTAACAAATGTCAATATGGCGAAAATACCACACACTATCATAATAAAATACATGACACAATCACTTAAGGTAGCAGTTATATCCACCATCCTCACGATGACGTGCAGCCTTGCATCACAAGCACAAAAAACTGCAACAATGCCACAAATAGTAGAAGAAGGGTTCTTATACGAAAAGGCTACATTTACTTCATGTCATGCCTCGACAGTGCTTGAGACTCAGCAGGGTAGCACTCTCGTGGCATACTTCGGAGGAGAATACGAAGGGGCTGACGATGTGAAGATTTGGATTTCGAGACGTGACAGGGGTGAGAAGGAATGGCGCCAGGAGATGGCGGCTGACGGCTACGGCACGGCTTGCTATAATCCCGTGCTAACGCAACTGCCTGACGGACGCATCGTGCTATTCTACAAAATAGGTAAAAATGTGCAGGCTTGGACAGGATGGTATAAGACTTCCAATGATGACGGGCACACGTGGAGCGACCCCGTTGCTTTGCCTCACGGTTTTCTTGGACCTATCAAGGATAAGCCAGTAATCATTGGCGATAATCTGCTCTGCCCATCAAGTAAGGAGAAGGATTATTGGCGAGTGCACTTCGAGACATGGGATTTGACGACAGGTGAATGGCACTACACGGGTCCTTTGTCGGCGGAAAATGCCACGACGACAATGGACTTGCCCAAAGAAAATCTGCAACCGATAGTTTGCATACAACCCACAGTGGTGCATCTACCTGACGGCACACTGCAGGCATTGTGTCGCACAAAAAACGGTTTTCTCGCGACCACCTACAGTGCCGACAATGGTAAGTCGTGGACTCCAATAGTAGCCATAGACATACCAAACAATAACTCGGGTGTGGACGCTGTGACAATGACAGACGGCAGACATGCGTTAGTCTATAATGACCTCGTCACTCCAGATGGTGGCGACATGGGACCACGCAATTCTCTCGCTCTCGCCATCTTCTCTCCCGACATGAGCACAATGATGCAAAAGATATCGCTGGAAAACACAAAGGAGGGCGAATATAGTTATCCCGCCGTGATACAGACCACCGACAGCAACTTACTCATCACCTACACGTGGCACCGCAAGCGCATAGCCTACAAGATAGTAAAGCCGTAGGTCATAGTAGGGCAAAGCGAGGACGCTTCGCCTACTATGATCAATAGTTGCAGCGCCCCCGTTGCAACCGTTCTCTAGCAAGCAGTGGTAATATAGGAGGTACGGCGCCCCCGCCGTACCATCTCTAGCGTGGTTTTTTCTATATAGAGAAAACTATTTTGCGTTGGGTACGGCGCCCCCGCCGTACCATTCTACCTCTTTTTCAATAGTTCCAAATTAAGTCCTATTCTTGCAAACCACTGATATGTCTTGTGAGAATAGAGCATATCGCTGGCGATATTGGTAAAAGCATGTTCATAACCCACTTTGAATGACAAGTAAGAGCACGTTACACCAAGACCTGCTTGCCAACCACAAGAAAAAGCATTATACTTATTCTTTGAGCCTCTATCAGAATCTCCATAATCAAAACTACTCTCGTTTCCCGAGACTTTCACACCCACATATGGTCCTGAAAATACAGATAGCTTTGTCTTATTTTCTCCTAACAAGCAATAACTTGCATTTCCTTCTGCCTGAACGTAAGTTGCTTTATAACAAGCACCTTTACTATTTACTGAAGCGCCCACGGACCAGTCCCACTTATCAGCAATGCTATTAGTGTAATCTACTCCGACATTGAGAAATCTAAATCTCTTATCGTCACTTGAGTAGGTCTGATTTGTTTCGCCCGCATAATTTATGCCATACCATAATGTAAAATGTTCTTGTGCATGAGCACTCATTGCGAATGTAGTTATCAATATGATAAATATTTTTCTTAATGTAGTCATAGCTATTTTCCTTTCAATATTAATTGATGCAATGTTGTTATACAAGTAAGTGTAATTATCTTTATGGTTTCTGTATAATTAATGCTTTTTGATTCTTGGTATAGTTTGTTCTATTTGAATAGCCGTTATAGATATACCATCCATTATCATCCCCTCGCCATCCAAAATTCATATAAAAATATTCTCTTGTAGAGGTATCATCCTTTGCGCTTGTTGGATTTATAAACAATTCGTAATCGAAATATTTACTACCTGTATTAGGACGGCCATATTTCTTGTCTATTATCATAGAAATAGTGGCTTTATACTTCTGATGTTGATAACCTTCACATACCCACGCATGTCCAGTATCTCCATTGTCTCCTCGAAGAAATACAGGTCTGCTATTGGTTATTTCATTCCTAAGTATATCTACACCAACATAGTCAGATATTGTTGCGTTATACCCTAAATCAATAAACGCACTTCGAGCTTTCTTTATATTAGAACCAGTAGCACCTTCCTTATATTCGACTTTACATAGTGATCTTACATCCTTTATAAAATAATTAAAATCATCATTGCTAACTGGGTACATGTAAATGTTTGACCAATTGTATTTCGAAGGATATTGATAATAA
>CAVABU010000097.1:0-9368 GCA_963586965.1 Gemmiger formicilis | reverse complement strand
CTATCGGTATGGCATACATGTAGTGCGCTGACATGATGTATACCTCATTGATACCAAATCCTAATCCGATATGCAGGGCCATATCCATACCGAAGAAACTGAGGACAAGCCAAAGATATTTTCTCTTTCTTCCGACAATTATGCCTGCAACGAAGAGAGCAACGATGATGGCCTCTAAGGTATAACTCCACCACCAGCGGTAATGCACTATCATCGGGCGTGAGCGAAGCACATCGCCAAGTAGATAGTCTTGATGCATCTGTATGGATTCTCCAAAGAGGTTTTCCACCGTCGACGACAGTCTCGATGAAGTCACATCAGTCCATCTGAGGAACTCACCATTGGATATAGGCGCACCTTGCTTTTGTGCACGTTTCTTCTTTTGCTCGGCTTTCTTTTGAGTAGCAGTTGCCTGTGCTGCCTGGCGTGCTACGATGGCAGACGTATCGCCTTTGGCACGCATTATGGAGTCTTGTTTCGCCTGGGCTATCTTCATCTCATAGGCTTTCTTCTTTTGCGCCTCCTTGCGCTTCTTCTGTATCTCATGCTTCTTCACCTCATTAGGCCATACAAAGGTGGCATACTCCCAACGGCAGAATCCCCACATAAGCGCTGCTGGGAGTAATACTGCCAATACGATATTGAGCGGACGAAAGAATTTCTTGCCATTAGCAAATAGTGAAGCGAGATATACCTTAAGACCATTATTGAGTGACACGCCAGCCGTGACAACAAATAGCAGTATGTTCTGAAGCATCGTAAACTTACTGCCCTTGCGCATCTTCATGCCCGTGATGTAGAGCGTCATGAGGAGGAGCATCATGGATATTATAAAGTGGTCTGGCACTATTGCCGACACCATGATATAGGCAAACGACAGGAAAAAGATAGTGAATAGTGACGACATACCTCTGGTGAGTCCTATCACTTCGCGTATAATCCTATAGAAGAATAGCAAGGCATAGAATGCCCAAAAGGTCTGCATGGCGGCTACGATGAATATAGCACAATTGATGCCTGTCAACCACATCAGTCCTTGGTTGAGGAGGTATGGCACATACATAAAGAATGCCAAAAGCGGATGACGATAGACATTATAGCCTGCGCTCCACTTTGACACTATGCTATAAGTGATAGGGTCAAAACCCGACACATGGAAATTGCGTATAAAGAGTGTCCAATAAAAACCTCGCTCGTCTATCTTTGTGAATAGTCCATAGTATTTGTATATCAGTAGCGCATGGAGTATGACGAGCAGTAGCAGTATGCCACCCATCAGTAAGCGCTCTTCTTTTCTCACACAAAATAGATTCTTCAATGTGGCAATCCACTTGCATCCGTTCTTATTATTGTCATTCATATATTTCGTCTGTAATCTTTGTTTCTTCTCTTTATTTCTCTCTCCAGGGTTTGTAGTGGCTCTCATCGGCAAAGTCGAGGAGAGCTTTGTCTCCGCCACTGTCGCCATAGGCTATAAGTCTATAGTGGCTACGATTAGGAAAAACTTCAAGCAGTCGCCTTACCTTCTCCTCGCCATAGCAGTTGGCGGAAGAGAATCTTCCCGTGAGCAATCCGTCCTTGACCTCCACCTGTGTGCCTATCACCTTGATATCTGGGAAGAAATGCTTCACCCAATTGTCCATACTGGCACTTACTACGACCAAGTCGTATCCGTCTTCTTTCGCCTTCTTTATCATCTCCATACCACCTTTACGCAATATCTTACGGTCTGCATCTGCATATCTAAGGCAGAGCGCATTAAACTCATCAATTGCCATGCCACGGAAGAAGTGCGAGAATATCTTCTGCTTGACCTTCTCATTGGAATACAAATGCAGTTTCATCATCACGAGGAGTGGTGAATAGAGGGCAAAAACCATAAGCAGACGCCATGTGCCACAAGCAAAGCTTATAAACCTCAATAGCGTGTCGGCAGTGGTAAGGGTGCCGTCGAAGTCTGTTGCAATAATGGTCTTCATATGTCAAGCCACATATATCATGAGTACATACGACAGCAACCAGAGTAGTATGACTACCTGAAGAAAGCGGTCGGCATAAAGTAACTTTGTGGGATCTCCAGACTTATTGTCGACGGAGGTGAGTTGCATATAGCGTAGCAATCCGAGTATCACGAGTATGGATGTGAGATAGCCATAGCGGAAATTTGACCTTGACACCACCTCTGGTGACAGTGTGTACATGATATAGCAAACCAAAGTCACAGAGGCTGTCACTGTGATGGCTTGGTTGACGAATGTCATGTTGTATCGCTTGGTATTGTGTCGGGGTGCTTCTCCTGTCTTTTCCATCTTTATCACATCGTCCCTGCGCTTGGCGAAAGAGAGAAGCAATGCCAAGAGGAATGTCATAAGCACAAGCCAATGCGAGGCTTCTATACCTGTGGCGGCACTACCTGCAAGGATGCGGAGCACAAAACCGAAGGAGAGGACGCATACGTCTACTACGGCAAAATGCTTGAGCCACCGGCAATAAAACATCTCCATAACGAAATATATGGCTACGACAAGTAGTAGACCTTGTCCTGGACAGACGGCCATAGTGGTCATAAATGACAAGACAAGCATAAATGCCATCACTATGTAACCCTGCAGTATGGACACTGCTCCTGACGCTATCGGGCGTTGGCACTTCTCACTGTGTCGGCGGTCGTCTTCCACATCAAGGATGTCATTATAGCAATAGATGGCTGACGCCACAAAACTGAAGGCAAAGAATGCTGCAAGGCTATCTTTTATGGCAACAGCGTCGATGAGTTGCCCACCGAAGAACATCGGGAGAAACACAAACACATTCTTTATCCATTGGTGTGGACGTATAAGTTTTATTATATTCTTCATATTTACAAAATTCTATCCAATAACGGTGTTACCCTCTGCATCAGTTTGTGCAATATCCACGCAAGGGGCAATGTGATGACTACGGTCATAATAAATGTGAGCCAGTAGCCGAGATGATAATGCTGCACTGGTAAGAGCACAAACTGGCAGTGTATGAGGTATGTCTCGAGTGACACTGTGCCTATCCACGCAAACACTGCATTGACACACCGCGGGGTCACAGTGAAGAGTCTGCCCAATAGCAATATGAGCGTAACTGTAAGGGGTATATACACAAGTCGCTCTACGAATATTGGGAAATGTCCATGCGAGTATTGTTCAAGATAGAGACATAGCATCGCAGTGGATAAGAACAATATCCAAACGAGCCACATACTGTTGCCATCGCGTTTCTGACCTGAGCGCACCATCTCTGCCATACATATGCCGAGGAAGAAGATTGGCACTCTGCTCCAAAATATCTCGATATGTCCTACTGCCTGGTGTATGGGCACTACCCACTGCACGGCAATGGTCCACACGATGGGTAGCAAGACAAGCCAACGGTAGTCGCCATTGCGTCGTATGAGTTCCATAAATGGTGGCGCAAGGATATACAAGACCATTATGGCTGGGATATACCAGAATGTCAATTCGTCATGAAGCCAAAAGTCCCAGTTGATGAGTATGTCACCGAAGAGGTCTATGAGTCCGTGACCATTATTCCATAGCCCTACTCCACCATGATAGCGCGGGATGTAATAAAGGCAGGCAATGACCAGCCATGTGGGATAGACGCGGAGCAGACGCCTGCGATAGAATGATGCCCAGCGAAGGGCGAATGTTTCTTTTGCGTCTTTTGCCACGCTCTTCATCCACGAAAACCACAGTCCCATACCGCTGAGGAAGAGGAACATATCCACACCGATATTCCCCATGCGACGCAGTCCGAAGAATGCCGAACTACGGGGCAATGCCACATGAAAGAGGATTATTGCCAGCATTGCCACTCCCATATACTCTGAACGGAAACGGCTGAAATGCGACATATCGATGTCGTGCGGTTTCCTTATGTTCATTTTCTTTTCTTCTGTAGTATGAAGGCAAAGCCCAGTGACAGCACCACTGTGGCTACCATATAGAGTAGCAGACCTGTGTAGATGTCGCCATGACGGCTTATGGGGATAAATATCTTTCTAGTGATGGGATGGCAGACAAACATGGCTGATGATATGCCACCTACCCATGCCAACAGGTCGTTGACTTTGGCAGGCGTAATCTTCACAACGAGCACACATAGCAAGCATACTGCCACTGGCACCCACAACCATGACATGAAATCGAAACTCCATACGTAGACAAGGAGAAGCAGAAATACCACTGCTATGGCGATGCAGATGGCTCGGGCTATGTCATTATTGGGTTTCCAGCGGAGATAATTCTCCAACTTTGCTTCAGCCATACGACCATAGAGGAGTCCAAATCCAAAGGGTAGCATGCCTCCGATGAAGTTATAGCGTAAGCGATTGAGCATCTCTCCCTCGGGACTACAAAGTGCCTGCATCAGTGTGCAAGCAATCATAAAAGCCACCGTGATGCCCCAATGTCGTTTGTAGAGGAATAGTCTATAGACGACATACAACTGGAGCATGAGTCCAAAAAACCAGTATGGACCGGGACATATGACATGGTCTGGGTCTGGCATGAGATTATTTACAAGCAATAATTGTGCCACCACATCCATCAGGTGGTAATGATGTGGACCATCTACCACTCGATCCACCATGGTGAAAGAGGCAAAGCCCACTATCATCATGGAGAAGAGTTTTATGAAGTGTTTCTTGAGAAAGTTCCATACTCTGTCTTCAGCTCCGCCTATCTCATATTTCATCGTCAATCCATAGGCGCTTAGGAAGAGGAATACTGGCACACCATAATGACCAAAAAACGACAATAGATGCACGGGCAAATCCCACGAAGGATTGCTGATGGCATGAGCTATGCCGTCAGCCTTTGACATGGTGAAGGTGTATTCATTTTCCTTCACCGCCATGCCCAACCAATGGCAATAGTTATGGAGCACTATGCCGAGGATGGCTATACCGCGGAGGGCGGAGCATTCACGCCTACTTAAGTGTGTCATAATCGGTGGTGTTCTTTAGTATACGCGGCCGGTTATTGTCATATCGTGGACTAATGAGATTATATCTCTCGTTGTAGTCCTTGGTCTCGATTCCTGCAAGATACATGAGCAGATGGGGCAAGGCATCGGTCATATAGCGTCTATTGCGAGCTGCTTGTATCTGTGCGAATATCTCAGGATGATTCTGCTGATATGTCTTGGTGCAGTATATCCAGAAAGGTATGTCAAACTCGGCATGTGCCAGTCGCGAGTCTATCTGCGCACTGTGCATACGACAGAAGAAGTGCATATCGCCCTCATAACATTCCTCGCCATGATCGGAAGTATATATCACGATGGCATCGTCATCAATAAACTGCTTTACTATAGCGGCTACGACGGAGTCATTATATAGTATAGAGTTGTCATAGTCGGCAAGCGTCTGGCGCTCGCGATCATTGAGATTTGGTTTTGCCTTTATATAATCTTCTTTCTTAAACACCTTTCTATCCTTAGGATAGCGCTGACGATACACCACATGTTGACCGATGAGGTGGAAGATGGTGAGTTCACCACGCACGTTGCCTGTCGGTTTGAGTTTGCGATAGTCATCCAATAGACCTTCATCATATTTGTGCACCTTGTCATTGCGGGTATCAAACTGTGCCTTGGAGAGTACAGGGTCATTGAGGAAGAATCCTCCTGAGAAATCATACACTGCCTCCTTTGCCTTTGGAAGGAACTGATTGGTGAGGAACGTGACATGATAGCCTGCCTTACGGAAGACCTCAGGGAAGAGTGGATAATCGCACCAGTCGTCTCTATCGCCTACGGTATAGGTAGAGAACATCAGTTTGAATACAAAACTGGTGAGATTCCATGGAGATACCACATCGGTAAACTTCACCATATCGCCTGTGCCCTCAAACCATGACTGGCGTGGCGTAGTGGGTTGCCAGTAGCCATACTGCTGCGAGTGATGGCGCGAGAGGCTTTCGCCGATGATGAGCACTATCTTGGGTGAGGTGAAATGACAGGAGTCTACTCTTACCTTGTCTGCCGACTCGCGCAATATTGCCACCTGTCGTGATGTCAAGGAATTGGCATAGGCGCTAAATGCTAATCGATATGCTGGCATATAGTCTACGCCATGGTCCTTCTCCGTGAGCAGATGTTCCACAGTGCCTATGCTGTCGGCAGTCATAAGTTTATATAGTCCCACCTTATTGGGCAAGGCAATGATGCCTGTTATGACAAATGCCACAACGAAGACAAGTCCGAAGAAAGGATCCACTATCTGCTCCTTCACTGCATCAGACAAGCGCACATTACGGAAGAGCTTGCCAAGGGGCTTGAGCAAGATATGGATTATGAGTACTACAAATATCCAACCTATCTTACCAAAGATGACGTCAGTCGAGAGCAACGAACTGAGAAATTCTCCAGCTTCACGTGAGTCTGTCTCTGCAAGGAGCATCATCACCGTAGGGGTGAGCGTGGTGTCATATTTCGTAAAGATGTAGACATCGACGAATGCCAACGCATAGGCTATCACATAGAAGATGCCTCGAAGCACTGGTCTTATGCGACGCCCCACTATCCATAGGATGATACACAGCAGACTGACATCAAAGAAGAGTTCGGTGTAGAGATGCGTGTAGAGATGTGCACCACGAGTATGGGGAAGAGTGAGCCACGCCACCACACATCCGAGGACATACATCATGAAGCCAAACGTGAAGTTCTTCGACCAAGGCTTCACCGCAGCAGATAGAAACGCCATTAATCTTCCAATCCAATTCATCTCACACGGTGTTAAATAATGTTTGCAAAAGTAGTCTTTTATTTCCAATATCCAAAACTCTTGCATAGAAAAAGTATCCCAAGACACTGTCACAGTGTATCATAAAGGTACATTGCGAAGTATCTTGGGATACTTTTTAGTATATGGAAGCCTACATTCTCATGCAGGATGGCATCTTATTCCTGGAACTTCACCACGCCACGTATCATGTGTCTGAGCGAAGCAAGCAGAGCCTGACTTTCCTGCACGATGTTGAGGAAGACTGTCATGGTTTCGATGTTGACAGTAGACTCCTGTATGTCGTCTATGATGCGCTTACGATAGTCGGAGAGGTTCTTCTGGATATTGTCTGCATCTGTTCTCAGCACCTCAGCTTCATCCAGTCTATTGTCTTCGAGCATGACGACTGTGCGGTCAAGTATCTTGCTAACCTCTGTGCCGAGAGCACGGAACGAGTTGACATATGAAGCAGGAACAGGAGAGAAGTTGTTGCCTACATGCTCTTTACATGGGGTATTCATACGCTTTATACAGTAGAGCATCTGTTCGATTGACGTATTAGCGAGGAAGAACCATGTATTTCGCTCGATGGCTACTATTTGATCTATCTTGCGGATACCGATGATTTCCTTTCTACGCTGGCGCTTCATCTCTTTGCGCTCATCATCAAGGTCGCGCTCAACATGACGCAGTCTGCGATATTCCTCATGGAAGAATGCCTCGGTGGTGTCGTCATACGCCTGTGAGACGAATCTCAGACGGGAAGCATTCTGCATGCGCACATGCTGGCAGAGGAGAGAGAATCGCTCGTTGCTATCCTTGCTTCGTACAAGTTGTGTAAACACGGTATCTGGTTGGTCATCCTTAGACTTCTTACCAAACATCTTGTTGCTTCTCAAAAGAACAAACACTGAGATGGCTATCATTATCACCATTGCCACGTATGAACCGAAGTACATGATGGTGGCTACGATACCTCCGACGATGAATGCCACACCAGCAGTAACAAACCATCCACCGATAACGCTTATCACACCTGTGATGCGGAATACGGCAGACTCTCTGCTCCATGCACGGTCTGCAAGGCTCGATCCCATTGCCACCATGAAGGTAACATAGGTTGTAGACAGTGGCAACTTATACGATGTACCGATGGCTACAAGGAGTCCTGCAAGCACAAGGTTGACAGATGCTCTCACAAGGTCAAAGGCAGCGCCTGGAGCCAACTGGGCTTCATCTGTATTAAAACGAGAATTTATCCACTTACCTATTGATTCTGGTATGAAAGAAGATATCGAACTTGCCGTGCGTGTAGTAGAGCGTACAAGTGTGCGTGCCACAGCACTCGAACCGAACATCTCGTCACCCTCGTCCTGACGACTGAGGTCTACGGATGTCTTCACCACATTTTGTGCTTTCTTTGAGAATGACAGTGACAGCACCATGACAACGCCAGCACCGAGAAGGAACACAAGTGGAGTATGTGCGCTCTCATTGAGCGATGTCATCATGAAAGTGTAAGGATCGCCAGCACCGTTTGCTATATAATCTTGATAAGAAGAAAGTCCAGCGAGAGGCACACCGATGAAGTTTACAAGGTCATTACCAGCAAATGCCATAGCGAGTGCGAAGGTACCGAGAAGCACAACAAACTTCAGTACGTTTATCTTCAGAAGATTAAACAAGCCCATGACGATAGTGGAAATGACAAAGCATCCGCCAAGTATCAAGAGTGCATTGTCACTTATCGACTGACGCAGTTCTGGTGTCATGATGGTAGATCCCTTCAGACCATTGATGAGAAGGAACCACACTATACTGGTCACTGCTACACCACCGAATATCATCACCTTGAAACCTCTTTCGTTTACTTTAAATGTAAACAACAGACGTGACAACCACTGCACCACAGTACCGAAGAAGAAGGCTATAGCCACACTGACGAAGATGGCAATGATGACAGACAACGCCTTCTCGGTATTAATCATATGACCGAAAGATAGACTGTCATCACCTATTATAGTAATAAGTGCGATGGCACACGAACCGCCAAGCAACTCAAATACCAACGACACGGTAGTGGAAGTCGGCATACCCAAGGTATTAAATGTGTCGAGCAATACAACGTCCGTGACCATGACGGCAAGGAAGATACACATCACATCATAGAACGAGTAGTAAGACGGAGAAAGGATGCCATGACGTGCTACGTCCATCATACCATTACTTGTCGCAGCACCTATAAAGACACCGATAGCGGCTACAAGGATAATGGTGCGAAATCGTGCCGCCTTAGCACCAACAGCTGAATTGATAAAGTTCACTGCATCGTTGCTCACACCCACCACCAAGTCAAAGATGGCCAGGATAATAAGAAAGCATACGATGCCAAGGAAAATAGTATTCATAAAAACTGTAAATAAGTTGATTATTATACGGGTGCAAAATTACTTTCACAGTATTGCAATGATATTATCAACTTGTTACAATCTTGTTAAGTCCCTTAGTAGGTGCTGCGTCCTCGCTGCACCCTTTGCTTTATAGAGTTTATTCTTTTGCGGTAAGGTTGACGCGAGGACGCGTCAACTACTATAAATAGTAAGAG
>CAVABU010000096.1:0-9381 GCA_963586965.1 Gemmiger formicilis | reverse complement strand
GACCTCCAGGTTATGAGCCTGGCGAGCTACCAACTGCTCCACTCCGCGATATTTAACCTGCAATCTTGATGTGTTTCTCAATTGCGAGTGCAAAGGTACTGCTTTCTTTCCGTATGTGCAAATTATCTTGCAAGTTTTTTCTATTTTCTTTTATTTTTGTCCTCTATTCTATTGCACCCAACCATAAAATCGTTATCTTTGCACACGATAATAATGATGTGCAGTAATACCAAAGAACATAAGATATGTCAATCTCTAAAACACGCCAAAAACTGATAGATGTGGCTCGTCAGTTGTTTGCCAAACAGGGTTTCGCTAATACCACAATGAATGACATCGCCGTGGCTTCGGGCAAGGGAAGGCGTACGCTATATACATATTTTAATAGTAAGGAGGAGATTTTCTCGACTGTCATCGAGTCGGAGCTTGAGCGATTGTCTGATAAACTCGATGAGGTGGCATCGCGAAATATCAGTCCACTGGAAAAGGTCATAGAACTCATTTACACACATCTGACGATGATACGTGAGACGGTGGTGAGGAATGGCAATCTGCGTGCTGAATTCTTTCGTAACATATGGATGGTGGAGAAGGTGCGCAAGAATTTTGATGATGAAGAGGTGCGCATATTTCGCCGTGCTTACTCCGAGGGAAATGCGAGTGGAGATTTCGACATAGAGAATGTGGAACTCGTGGCAGACATCACACATTATTGTATTAAGGGACTTGAGGTGCCGTTTATCTATGGTCGCATAGCTCCTGGTTTGAGTGAAGAAGCGAGCAAGCCGCTTGTGGCAAAGGTGGTATGCGGAGCTTTGGGTAAGTCTTTTACTAAGGACAAGAAGTTTGATAATCTTTAGTACCTCTTCTTGGCTATAATTCTTTCATTGCCAAAAAAATGCTTACCTTTGCAAAGGATTATGCCGGTTAGCGACTTATTGTGAGTGCAAAACATGACAAAGTGAAGCTTGCCAGCAAATGGTATAGAAATCAAAAGAACAATAAAACATACAGAAAACATGGAAGGTTTATTAAAAGGTAAGACAGCACTTGTAACTGGTGCTGCACGTGGTATCGGTAAGGCCGTGGCAATGAAGTTTGCTTCTGAAGGAGCCAATGTGGCATTTACCGATCTTGTACTTAATGACGATATGGCTGCTGGCCTTGAGGCTACACGCAAAGAGATAGAGGCTCTCGGCGTCACTTGCAAGGCTTACGCAGGAAATGCTGCTGACTTCGCTGAGACCGAAGCTGTGGTGAAGAAGATACACGAGGACTTCGGTTCTATCGATATCTTGGTCAATAATGCTGGTATCACAAAGGACGGATTGATGCTCCGTATGAGCGAGGCTCAGTGGGATGCAGTTCTCAATGTAAACCTCAAGTCAGCATTCAACTTCATTCATGCTTGTTCGCCAATCATGTTGCGTCAGCGTAGCGGTAGCATCATCAATATGGCATCCGTAGTAGGTGTGCATGGCAATGCTGGTCAGTGCAATTACGCTGCTTCTAAGGCTGGTATGATAGCCCTGGCAAAGTCTATCGCTCAGGAGCTCGGACCTAAGGGTGTGCGTGCCAACGCTGTGGCTCCTGGATTTATCGAGACAGCAATGACAGCACAGTTGCCTGAGGATGTGAGAAAGGGATGGATGCAGAAGATACCTCTCCGTCGTGGCGGTCAGGTGGAAGACATCGCAAATGTATGTCTGTTCCTCGCTTCCGACTTGGCAAGCTATGTTAGTGGTCAGGTGATACAGATTGACGGTGGAATGAATATGTAATGAAGGTCGTTTACGAAGACAATCATATCATAATTGTCTCCAAGAGTAGCGGTGAGATTGTTCAAGGAGACAAGACTGGCGATGTCCCTTTGTCGGACATCGTCAAGCAATATATAAAAGACAAGTACCACAAGCCGGGGAATGTATTCCTCGGTGTGGTGCATCGTCTTGATCGCCCCGTGTCGGGTCTTGTGGTCTTTGCCAAGACTTCCAAGGCACTGTCACGACTTTGCAATATGTTTCGTGACGGAGACGTACATAAGACATATTGGGCAATTACCAAAAACCAACCTAAACAGGCAGAAGGAACAATAAGCACATGGCTCGTGCGCAATGAGAAGCAAAACAAAAGCTACTCCTACGACCATGAAGTGCCTAACTCCAAGAAAGCCATACTCAAATACCGACTCGTCGGACACACGGACAACTATTCCTTACTGGAAGTCAATCTCCTAACTGGCCGTCATCATCAGATCAGATGTCAGTTGGCGTCCATCGGATGCGCCATAAAGGGAGACCTCAAGTATGGAGCGCCGAGGAGCAATCCCGATGGCAGCATCTCTCTGCTTGCACATCGCATACAGTTTGTGCATCCTGTGTCAAAGGAAAAGATAGATGTCTTGGCTCCGACACCCGATGACAACCTTTGGCGAGACATCACTCGGCAAGCCTTAGCACAAGAAACAAATACATAACCCATACTCAATGAAGAAGCCTGTCAAGATAGCCTTATGGACGTTGATGACGCCGATAGCGCTGCTGATACTCCTTACCGCATTATTCTATTTCCCTCCTTTTCAAAACTGGATGGTAAGGCGTGTAGCGGCCGTGGCTTCCGAAAAGACAGGCATGGAAATAACAGTCAGTCGTGTGCGCCTGGCGTTTCCCCTTGACTTGGCGGTCGACGGCGTGATGGTGCTCAAACAGAATGACTCCCTGCCACAACTCAAGGACACCATAGCTGACATCAAGCGCACTGTGGTCAATGTGCAACTCTTGCCATTGCTCAGTCAAAGGGTGGAGGTGGATGAACTTGACATACGTGCCATACAATTTAATACCACCGACTTCATCTCTTCCGCAAGAGTGAAGGGGCGTGCTAGCGAACTCTTGGTCAGAAGTCATGGCATAGACCTCAAGCAGTCGGACGTGATGCTCAATAGGGTGATGCTCGATGGGGCAAATATCGATGTGCAGTTGAGCGACACAGCAAAGGAGGATACTACTGAAAGCGAAAACTTGTGGAAGATACGTCTTGCACAACTACAGATAAAGAAATCCGCCGTCACTGTGCATATGCCAGATGACACACTGCAGATAGGTGCTTACCTTGGTGATGCGCAAGTAAGTGATGGACTATTCGACCTTCATAACTCCATATATCAGACGGGTAAGGTGGATATCACGGGAAGTAGAATAGCCTATGATAATAAATACGAACCGCAGCAAAACGGTTTGGATTACAATCATATATCCTTACAAGGCGTAAGTCTTGCTTTGGATTCTCTTAAATATCAAGACCCCAACTTGCTTGTAAAAATACGCTCGGCAGCACTCAAGGAGAAGAGCGGACTCCAATTGATGCATCTCTCTGGTGTGGTGAAGATGGATTCCACCACATTGTTTGTGGAAAACATGCTCGCTGCCATGCCAGAGTCAAAGATCAATCTTGACATGTCTATGGACCTCAATGCCTTTGACGAGGTGAATCCTGGTATGTTGAAGGTTGACGCTAAGGCGGAATTGGGTAAAAATGACCTCATGCTCTTCATGCAGGACATGCCACTGCAGTTTAGAACCAACTGGCCACATCGCCCTCTACTTCTCGAAGCCAAGGCTGACGGAAATCTACAACGTCTCAATGTGAGTCGCTTGAGCGCCGAACTACCTTCGGCATTTAAGGCTACGGCAACTGGTTATATTGCCAACGTGCTCGACACTAAGCATCTGCTTGCCAATCTTGATATAGACCTCAAAACTTATGACTTGCGCTTTGCCACTTCTTCATTCCTTGATTCTGACCTGCAGAAGATTGTTCGTATACCATCGGGCATAGGTCTTCGTGGTCGTGTGTCGGCATCTGGCGATACTTACGCTGCCGACCTCAAAGCATCATGCGGTGGAGGTAGTGCCTCATTCAGTGGACGATGCAATGTGGCTACGATGGCATACAAGGCTGACATCTCCGCCCGCGCTCTGCCTTTGCAGAAATTCCTTCCATCTATGGGACTGTCGCCTTTCACGGGAAAGATAAAGGTAGATGGAGTAGGTACTGATATTTATTCTAAGAAGACTCGACTCGACGCAGAGGCAGAGATAGGTAGTTTCCGATATGGCGACTTTGACCTTTCGGGCACAACGGCGAAGGTGAATGTGCAGAATGGAATGGCTTACTCCAATATACATTGTGTCAACGAGTTACTTCATGGCGATATTGGTCTCGATGCACTGATAAATACTAAGGATGTGCGTGCCACTATCACCTGTTCGCTTGACAATGCTGACCTTTATGGCATGAAACTCGTGGAGAGTCCGCTCTCTACATCGCTTTGTGCGCATGTCGATGTGAGTAGCGACATGGATGAATACTATAAACTGCAGGGATATGTGAGTGATGTGGTAATACGCGACACGGCTTCTTTATTCCGCACTGAGGAACTCTCCATAGATGCCACGACACGCAAGGACTCCACGTGGGCGCAGATATATAGTGGAGACCTCTCGCTTGACTTCAGTGCCAGCGGTGGCTACAAGCGATTGATGGATGTGACGGGCAATCTTGCCTCAGAACTCCAACGACAGATTGCGCGCAAATATATATCACAGGACTCTATCAAGCAGGTGTTCCCTATAGGTCACCTCACCATGCACGTTGGCCAAGACAATTTTGCCTATGCCTATGCCACGAGGATGGGTTACCAATTCCGTGAGATAAATGCTGACATAAAGACTTCGCCTATCGACGGACTAAATGGCTATGCGCAGATAGATTCTCTCTATGCCTTTGACATGCAGTTGGATAAGGTGCGCCTTGACCTTGAGACTGTGGACAACGTATTCAAATACAAGGCTCAGGTGAAGAATGAAAAGGACAATCCACAGTATTGCTTTAATGCTCTGCTTGATGGTAGCCTCTTTGAGACGGGTAGCAACTGCAATCTTGCGCTCTATGATGCCAACGATAAACTCGGACTGAAACTAGGTCTGAAGGCTTTGCTTGAACCTAATGGCATACGCGTAAGGCTTGCTGACACCAATGCAGTGCTGGGATACCGCAATTTTACTGCCAATGAGGATAACTATCTCTTTATGGCAGACAACGGTCGTGTGTCGGCAAATATGATTCTTAAGGCTGATGATGGTACGGGTCTGCAGATATATAGCGATGATGATAACGAGGATGCCCTGCAAGATATCACCCTCGGTATCAGTCATCTTGATCTTAACTCAATTGTAGGCATCGTACCTTATATGCCTGACGCGAAGGGAGTTGTCAATGGAGACTTCCACGTGATACAGACCGAGAAGGAACTATCTGTATCAAGTTCAGTGGATGTCAACAAGTTCTTCTATGAGGGTACGGATATGGGCGACCTTTCCAGTGAATTTGTCTATATGCCACAGGAGGGTGGTGGACATTATGTCGACGGCATACTCTCACATGATGGTAAGGAGATAGGTACGATAAAGGGTACTTACACACCAGGTGAGACTGATGGTAGTCTTAATGCGAATGTAGACTTGGCACGCTTCCCTCTGAGTCTTGTCAATGGATTTGTGCCTGACCAAATAGTAGGTCTTAAGGGATACGGCGATGGCAAACTGAAGATGAATGGACCTCTGTCACGTCTTGATGTGGAAGGAGAGGTGGATCTCGACTCCGCCTATCTTGTCAGCGTGCCTTACGGACTGGAGATGAGATTTGACAATCGTCCGGTGCAGATTAAGGGTAGCAAGCTCCTGCTTGATAACTTCAATATGTATGCCAACAATGACCAACCGCTTGTCATTAATGGTAATATGGACTTCACTGACGTGTCAAATATGAAGGCGACAATGCGCATGAAGGCACGCAAGTTCTTGCTTGTGGATGCTAAGGAAAATCGTAGGAGTGAAGCCTTCGGTAAGGCGTATGTCAACTTTGACGGATATATGAATGGCCCATTGTCAGCCTTGCAGATTAGGGGCAACCTGGATGTGCTCGGTTCTACGGATATCACATATATCATGCGTGATACACCTCTTACTACCGACAATAAACTTGATGAGTTGGTGAAGTTTACTGACTTCAATCAGCAGGAGGAGGCATCCATTACACGTCCGCCTATTGAAGGACTATATATGGACCTAAATATCTCCATAGCCGAGGGTGCCAGAGTATTCTGTGCCCTCAATACCACTAAGACCAATTATCTCGACGTGATGGGCGGTGGCGACCTTCGTATGATATACAGTTCTGACGACCTCAGACTGACAGGGCGCTACACTCTGAAGAGCGGTGAGATGAAATATTCACTGCCTGTGATACCTCTCAAGACCTTCACCATAACGGAAGGTTCGTATGTGGAGTTTACTGGCGAGGTGATGAATCCTACTCTCAATATCACCGCTACGGAGACCACGAAGTCAAATGTCACTACTGATGGTAATACCAGAAGCGTCACATTCAATTGTGGCGTGGTCATCACGCAGACGCTCAATAATATGGGATTGGAATTCGTCATCTCTGCTCCTGAGGATGTGACCATCAATAGCGAACTCCAGGCCATGTCCAAGGAGGAGCGAGGTAAACTTGCCGTGACGATGCTCACCACGGGCATGTATCTCAATGAGAACAATCTCTCGTCATTCTCCATGAATGATGCCTTAAACTCATTCTTGCAGAGTGAGATAAACACCATATCGGGCAATGCTCTGCGCACGCTCGACCTCTCCATCGGTCTTGACAATACGAGGGATGCAGCAGGTGCACTGCATACAGACTACACATTTAAGTTTGCTAAGCGCTTTTGGAATAATCGCATACGCATCGTCGTCGGCGGTAAGGTGTCTTCCACACAGGCAAGCGCCGAGAATCTTTTTGACAACGTGGCCTTTGAGTATCGTCTTGACCAGAGTGCCAATGCCAATCTACGCCTCTTCTATGACCGTGCCACCTACGATTATCTCGAAGGTTATGTGGGACAGTATGGTGTCGGTATAGCATGGAAACGCAAGTTGCAGAGTCTGCGAGAACTCATAGACTTCCGCAAGTGGTTTCGTAAGGACGAATCGCTGACGGACACTAATCTTGCTGGTGATTCCCTCAAAACAAAGAAAGGAGTAACGAAATGATGACATTCCGTAAATTCATAATCTTGTCTTTGATGTCTGCTCTCATAGTGGGTTGCTCCACGACAAGCGGACTTGGAGAAGGTGAGCAACTCTATGCAGGACTTGAAAAGATAGAATATAGCAACTATGAGCGCAATCAGCATTTCATCTCCACGCAAGAGGAGATAGATGCGGCATTGGCTGCAGCACCTACAGGAGCATTCTTTGGTAGTTCCTATCACAGGACTCCTTTCCCATGGCGACTCTGGCTGTGGAATGCCACAGAGGGCAAGACTGGTGGTTTTGCAAAGTGGCTCAACTCGAAATTTGCATCCACACCAGTCCTTATGTCAGATGTCAATCCTATCCTCCGTGCCACTGTGGCGCAGAATACCCTTGCCAGCAATGGATATTTCCGTGGTAAGGTAGACTATGAAGAACTGACTATGAAGAATCCCAAGGAGGGAAAGATAGCCTACAAAGTGAATATGGGACATCTCTTCACGATAGATACGCTGGCTTACACCAATTTCCCTGCCTCGATGGATTCCATCTTGATGAGTGCGAGTGACAAGTCGTATCTGAAGAAGGATGACGGATTTAGCGTGTCCAATCTTGACCTTGAGCGCCAGCGTATCAGTTCGCTATTCCGCAACAATGGCTATTATTACTATTCCTCGGGTGATGCCTCTTATTTGGCTGACACACTGCAGAGAAGCGGCAAGGTGCAGTTGCGTCTGCAGATGCTTGACTCGCTCGATAGTAAGGTGAAGCGCCAATGGTATATAGGCAAGACTGACATCTATCTTCGCAAACAGTCTAATCGGAATGTGACCGACTCCCTTAGCCACCGCTTCCTCACTGTGCATTACAATGGCAAGCGACCCTCGATGCGTCCACGAGTGATACTCTCTGACATGAGACTGCGCCCTCGTGCCCTCTATAGCGAAGATGCATACAAGGAGTCACTCAATAGACTGACTGCCAACGAGA
Organism: Gemmiger formicilis; assembly: GCA_963586965.1. Classification (GTDB taxonomy): domain Bacteria; phylum Bacteroidota; class Bacteroidia; order Bacteroidales; family Bacteroidaceae; genus Prevotella. The sequence goes on along the minus strand of CAVABU010000096.1, from coordinate 1,294 downwards.
ATTTCTCTTCTATAGACATACGTTTCACGCCACGTGACACTACGTCCGCATGTGACACTCTTGACATGGCTTTGGACTGTGTCTTCGGTAAACCATATGACATATCTATCGAGGGTAAATTTACTGGCAAGACCAGTAGCCGTATAGGTCCAGGTGCAGAACTGACCATATCTCGTCGCAATCTCTTCCGTTATGGAGAGAAGATATCACTCAATCTCTATGGATCCATAGAGTGGCAGACGGGAGGTAGCGGTAGTGGCAAGAGTGTGGGTGTGCATTCTTATGAATATGGTGGCGACCTCACGCTCGAGATACCGCGACTGATACTCCCTGGCATAAAGCACTACAAACTCTATGCCACTCCGTCTACGATTGTCAAGGGTTCTAATCAGGTTATCAACCGTGGTTCTTATTTCAATCGTCACATTATGTCGGGCGAACTCACCTTCACCATGCAACCTACTGAGACGAGTAAGCACGTATTCTCGCCTCTCATACTCGAATATGACTATATGAACAGTATGACAGAGGATTTTGAGAAGATACTTTGGGAAAATCCTTATCTGCAGGCTTCCATGCTCGACCAGTTTATCCCGAAGTTGCGCTATACATATATATATACGTCGCCATCTCATCTGAAGAATCCTATCTCGTGGGAGACGACCATAGCAGAGTCGGGTAATGTCGTATCGCTCGGCTTTATGGCGGCAGGAAAGAAATGGAATACCAAGAATAAGGAGATATTCAAGAATCCTTATGCGCAATTTCTCAAGGTGGAGTCTGACTTTACCAAGAAGTGGCATATAGCAGAGCACGCAGACCTCGTAGGACATGTCAATGCCGGAGTGATATTCAGTTATGGTAATAGTGAGTCGGCACCTTATTCAGAGCAGTTTTATGTAGGTGGTGCCAACACGGTGCGAGCCTTTACTGCCCGTGCTATAGGTCCGGGACGCTATGTTGCCAACGATGCTGGCGTCTCCTATCTTGATCAGACGGGTGACGTGAAGTTTGTTGCCAACTTGGAGTATCGTCCCCGCCTCTTTGGTAATCTATATGGTGCGGTATTTCTTGATGCCGGCAACGTGTGGGCACTCAAGGATGATGGCTATCGTGGTAGCGAGTCGATGTTTAAGTGGAAGAGCATATTCCAGGATATGGCGATAGGCACTGGCATTGGCATCCGCTATGACCTCGACTTCTTCGTCATCCGTGTGGACTGGGGTATTGGCCTGCATATGCCATACGACACTGGCAAGTCAGGATTCATCAATGTCAACAAGTTTAAGGATTG
>CAVABU010000095.1:0-9496 GCA_963586965.1 Gemmiger formicilis | reverse complement strand
GTCAAGAAGATTGTGGACATACATGGCGGTACCATAAAGACAGATAGTGAATACGGCAGGGGTACATCCTTCACGGTGACCATACCGATAGTGCAAGAAGACTAAAGAAAATCATAATTAGAAATAAATAAAAATATTAATAATCTTAAAGTTGACATTATTATGGAAGAGACATTGAAAGTGCTTCTTTGTGAAGACGACGAGAATCTGGGTATGTTGCTTCGTGAATATCTCCAGGCAAAAGGTTACTTTACGACATTGTGCCCTGACGGTGAGGCGGGCTTCAGAGAGTTCCTCAAGACTAAATACGACATTTGTGTCCTCGATGTGATGATGCCAAAGAAAGACGGCTTCACCTTGGCACAAGAGATACGTCAGGCAAATGCGGATATTCCTGTCATATTCCTTACAGCCAAGACCCTCAAGGATGATGTGCTCGAAGGATTTAAGGTGGGTGCTGACGACTATATCACCAAACCATTCTCTATGGAGGAACTCGTGCTTCGTATGGAGGCTATCTTGCGTCGCGTGAGAGGTAAGAAGGTGAAGGAGAGCACTCTCTATAAGATAGGTAACTTCACGTTTGACACTCAGAAGCAACTCCTCTCAATAGGAGAGAAGCAGACAAAACTCACGACAAAGGAGAACGAACTCCTTGCTTTGCTCTGCTCGCACGCTAATGAGATACTGCAGCGTGACTTCGCCCTCAAGACCATTTGGATAGATGATAATTACTTCAATGCGCGCTCTATGGATGTGTATATCACCAAACTGCGTAAGCATCTGAAGGATGATCCTCAGATAGAGATTATCAATATCCATGGTAAGGGATACAAACTCATCGCTCCTGAGGCAGAGTAAATAAACGAAACACTTATGGTGGTAATTTATACTATCACCCTTACACCTAAAGCCGGATGTGCCTATGTGCATGTCTGGCTTTATTGATAATCAGAGTGCGATACATCGTATTAAAAAAACTTATATTTGGTAGTGTAGGTTGTCAGTGTGGAAAGAAAGTGCTAATTTTGTATCCAAATTGGAATCCGATAAATAAATGAAGAAAATACTGTTTTCTGCCATTCTGGTCTTGTCTGCATTACGTGTGCATGCACAGAATGCGACTAATTCTCCCTATAGCCAGTATGGATATGGAACTCTTGCTGATCAGTCCAATGGCGCCTCGGTGGCAATGGGCGGTCTGTCTTTAGGTAGACGTGAAGGCAATGCCGTGAACTTTGGCAATCCTGCCTCATACTCGGCTCTTGACTCCATCACCTTTATATTTGATGCTGGCATTTCGTTGCAAATGACGAATTTCAAGGAAGGCAACAATAAGTTGAATGCCTACAACTCAAGTTTTGACTATGTGATGGGTGCATTCCGTGCATTCAGACATGTAGGTGTGGCATTCGGCGTTATGCCTTATTCCAATGTCGGATACAATTACTCCAATCAGACGACCATCGGACAGTCTACTGCTACGGGCGACTCCAAGACTTTGTCGTATAACGCATACTCTGGTTCGGGTGGCTTCCATCAATTGTTTATCGGTGTAGGTGTGGAACCTCTGCATACGGCAAACACAAGTTTCTCTCTCGGTGTGAATGCTTCCTACGTATGGGGTAATTATAGCCGTTCGATAGAGAATAGTTACAGCGATTACTATGTCAATACTCTTTCTAAGTATTACACCGCATCGGTGAAATCTTATAAACTTGATATCGCTGCCCAGTTGCAGCAACGTCTCTCCAAGAATGATGTCTTGACTATCGGCGCCACTTTTACCCCTGGTCATGGTATGAGTTCCGAACCAGAGTGTACTATCATTTCTGTCAATCAGCAGACCAATGTTTCCGATACTGCTACATACAAGCCAGGTTCAAATCTTGTGTTGCCAACGGCATTCGGTGCTGGTTTTGTGTGGAATCACTCAGGTAAGTGGCGAGTAGGCTTTGACTGGAAGATGGAAAAGTGGGGTAGTGTGAAATTCCCACAGTATCAGGTGACAAACAATACTCCGTCATATGAAATGCAGAGCGGAGCATTCTCTGACCGTCAGCGATTTATTCTCGGCGCAGAGTTTTGTCCTAATGAAAGGGGAATTAAGCGTAGAGACCATGTGCGCTATCGTGCAGGTCTGACTTACACCACTCCTTATCTCAAGATCAATGGTGCAGACGGACCTAAGGAATATGGTGTCAGTGTCGGTCTGGGACTTCCTATTATGAACGGTTACAACAACCGCTCCATGTTGAATATATCAGCATCATGGACCCGCCTTGATGCAGCAAACCTCATAAAGGAGAATACGTTCAGAATCAACGTTGGATTTACATTCAATGAGCGTTGGTTTGCTAAATGGCAGGTGGAATAACGCTTGAAAGCAACTCGAATATACATATTATGCTTTGTTCTTTCTGTTCTGATGTATGCTTGTACAGAACAGAAGGAGCATACTGCTCCAGCAGTAAGAGAGCGTGACTCAGTGGCGATGATGACCACTTACGGCATCAACATGTTGATAAGTGATTCTGGTGTGATAAAATATCGCATCGTGACTGAGCGTACGGCTGTCAATCAGAATGTCAATCCTAAGAAGACGATATTCGATAAAGGTGTGTTCCTTACCCAGTTTGATGAGAAGTTTCATGTTCAGTCGTATATCCAGTGCGACACTGCCTATAGATATGACGAACTGAGAATCTTCGAACTCAGAGGTCATGTGCGCATCAATACCAAAGACGGACTGAAGTTTCAGGGTGAGGAACTCTTTTGGGATCAAAACAAACACGAGTATTATTCCAATAAATATTCTTATTTGGAGACACCTGAGCGTACGCTTGAGGGAAAGTATTTCCGTAGTGACGAGAATATGAGGAAATACTATGTGTCCAATAGTAAAGGTTCATTTGAGAGGACTGATATCGTAGGAGGGGAAGAGGAGAATACCTCCACCCAACCTAATGACACTGTCAAGCCTCCAGTGCGTCCTGCCGAAAAACCAAGGGCAAAGAGATAAACGATGCAGACAAGTTTGATAATAGGTATAATTCTGACAATGCTCTTCTCCGCCTACTTCTCAGGCATGGAGATAGCATTTGTGGCAAGCAATAGGATGCTTGCCGAAGTGGAAAAAGACAACAATGGACCCGTCAAGAGGATTGTCAATTTCTTCTATTGCCACGCAAATGATTTTGTTGCCACGATGCTTGTGGGCAATAATATCGTGCTTGTCATCTACGGTATACTCATTGCCAAGTTTTTTGATAATACCATCTTTAGTGGCTTTGATCCGAGTTTCACTGTTCCCGCAGACACCATCCTGTCTACGCTGATAGTGCTCTTCACTGGTGAGTTTCTTCCAAAGACTCTCTTCAAGAGCGCACCCAACATGTGGCTCTCATTTTTCGCCGTTCCCACATTCTTCATCTATATCATCCTTTGGCCTATAAGCCGATTCTCCACTCTTTTGTCCCATTGCTTGCTCAGACTAGTAGGCGTGAAGGTGAAAAAGGAAGAGGCAGGTGAGGAATTCTCCAAGGTGGATCTCGACTATCTCGTGCAGTCAAGTATCGACAATGCTGACGAGAAGGAAATCGAACCAGAGGTGGAACTATTTCAGAATGTGCTCGACTTCTCCGACACGAAGGTGCGTGACTGCATGGTGCCGCGTACTGAATTACAGGCGGTGAATATCGATGACTGCACGCTCGACGAACTGAAACAGAAATTCATAGAGTCTGGCCACTCCAAGATTATTGTCTATAAGGAAGACATAGACCACATAGTGGGATATATCCACAGTTCGGAGATGTTTCGCGATGCCGACAACTGGCGTGAGCGCATCATCTCCATGCCATTTGTGCCAGAATCCATGGCTGCACAAAAACTTATGCAACTCTTTATGCAACAGAAGAAGAGTCTCGGCGTAGTCGTGGATGAATTTGGTGGTACAGGCGGTATTGTGGCGCTTGAGGATATAGTGGAAGAAATATTTGGCGAGATAGAGGATGAGCACGATTCGTCAAATCTCATAGCGCAGAAGACTGCTGATAATGAGTATCTATTGTCAGCACGTATGGAGATTGATAATGTCAATGAGATGTTTGATCTCGACCTCCCAGAGGGTGACTATATGACCATCGGAGGTCTTATACTTTTCTATCATCAGAGTTTTCCGCAGGTCAATGAGGTAGTGAAAATAGACCGCTTCGAATTCAGGATTTTGAAGCGTACCAATGCGAAAATAGAACTTGTAAAACTAAAAGTGGCCCGTTAGAGCCACTTTTTCTGTATAAACAAGTGACGTTTACCACTTTTTTAGTATCTTTGTATGCTTTTTGTACACATGCTTGACAAGCCTCGGCGTGTCATGGGCAGTGTAAGGGTGTTTGATACGAAGAAACAAATAATAAATATAATAAAAACCAAATGGCTACATTAGGAAAAATCAGAAGTAAGGGAAAGATCCTCGCCATCATCATCGGCTTGGCTCTTTTCGCATTCATCTCGGAGGAACTTTTCCGTTCTTGCGAGTCTACTCGTAATGATCAGCGTCAGCAGATTGGTAAGGTGCTTGGCGATAAGATCGATGTACAGGAATTCCAGAAACTCATCGATGAGTATCAGGAAGTGATCAAGATGCAGCAGGGACAGGAGAACCTGAATGAAGACCAGCTGAATCAGGTGAAGGACATGGTGTGGAACACCTTCGTGCAGACAAAGATTGTAGAGACTGAAGCTAAGAAACTCGGCCTTACTGTCACAGACGGTGAGATGCAGAACATCCTCACTGAGGGCACTAATCCTATCCTCTCTCAGAGTCCATTCATCAATCAGCAGACTGGTCGCTTCGACGTTAACCAGTTGAAGAAGTTCCTTGCTGAATACAAGTCACAGCAGGCTGCTAATCCTCAGCTCGCTCAGCAGTATCAGACTATCTACCACTATTGGACCTTCCTTGAGAAGACACTCCGTCAGCAGGTGCTCGCTCAGAAGTATCAGAGCCTCTTCGCACACTGTATCCTTTCCAACACTGTAGAGGCTAAGGCTTCTTTCAAGGAGGAGAACGAGGAGAGCCAGATAGAGCTTGCAGCATTCCCATACTCAGACATTGATGACTCTAAGGTAAAGATTGAAGAGTCTGACATGAAGAAGAAATATGACGAGATGAAACCTATATTCCGTCAGTATGCTGAGACTCGCGACATCAAGTATGTGGATGTCAAGGTAGAGCCATCTGCTTCTGACCGTGCTGCACTGCAGAAGCAGTTTGCTGAGTATGCCACTGAATTGGCTTCTGCAGCAGATCCTTCAGACTTGGTGCGCAAGAGCACATCACTCGTGGCTTATCTCGGTGTGCCAGTGACAAAGAAGGCATTCCCATTTGATATCGCATCCAAGATTGACTCTATGGCAGTAGGTCAGACCTCTGCAGTATTTGAGACTTCAGGCGATAATACTCTCAACATCGTGAAGCTCGTCTCTAAGCAGTCATTGCCAGACTCAGTGCAGTTCCGTGTTATTCAGGTAGGTGGTGAGACTCCTGAGGTTGCTCACAAGACAGCAGACTCCATCTATACTGCACTCAATGGTGGTGCAGACTTTGAGGTACTTGCCAAGAAATATGGTCAGACTGGTGAAAAGTCTTGGATGACCACTGCTCAGTATCAGAGCACTACCTCTATGGACACTTATACAAAGAGTTATGTCCAGAGTCTCAACACCATGTCAGTGGGCGAGACAAAGAATATCACTCTCGATCAGGGCAACCTCATCGTGCAGGTGGTAGACAAGAAGGCTTATGTAGACAAGTATCAGGCTGCAGTTATCAAGAAGACTATCGACTTCTCACGCAATACTTACTCAGCTGCTTACAATAAGTTCTCTTCATTCGTAAGTGCTAATCAGACCGCTGATGACATTGTAAAGAATGCACAGAAGAGTGGCTACACATTGCAGGAGCGCAAGGATGTGAGCACATCTTCGCACTATCTTGCTGGCATCCGTTCCACACGTGATGCTCTTAAGTGGGTGTTTGATGCAAAGGAGGGTCAGGTATCTTCTATGTATGAGTGTGGCGACAATGATCACCTTCTCGTAGTTGTTCTCGACAAGATACACAAGATCGGTTATCGTGACCTCTCTGATAGTCAGGTGCGTGATGCTGTTAAGTTGGAAGTGCTGAAGGATAAGAAGGGTGAGATGATGCTTGCAAAGGCACAGGGTGTGAAGAGCACCGCACAGGCTAAGTCTAAGGGTGCTAAGGTTTCTACTGTAAACCAGATCACATTCTCTTCACCTGTATTCATTCCAGCCACAGGTTCGAGCGAGGCTGGCCTTGCAGGTGCTGTCTCTGCTACTGCTAAGGGTGCATTCTCTGCTAAACCAGTTGTAGGCAATGCAGGTGTATATGTATACAAGGTGCTCAACCGCACTACTCGTCCGGGCAAGTTTGATGCTAAGTCACAGCAGGCTAAACTTCGTCAGAAGGCTATGCAGGCTGCAGGCAACTTCATGAACGAGCTTTACATCAACGCAAAGGTTGTTGACAACCGTTACCTCTTCTTCTAAGAAGCGGACTACACATAAACGCAATAAGGGGTTGTGTCAAGATAGACACAACCCCTTATTGCGTTTATTACGCGAAAAGTTATTATTCCGTGTAAAGTTTTTACTTTCCTCTTATCTTTATTCTATCGGCATTGACAGTGAGTCTCTCTTCTGATATGAGTTTGTCGATGGCTGTATCCATGATTCTCTCGGGTATTGTCAGCGAGTTTAGTTCGCGGAAGTTATGAAACTCTCCATCCTCTAGCATTTGCAATATCATGTCAGAGGCTTTGTCGACATCAGTAACTTCCGGCTTGCCCGCATTTTCCACGCACACATCACATCGTCCACAGTCATCCTTCACCTCCTCACCAAAGTATCTTAGCAATTGTCGGCTACGGCATTCCGTGTCATTGTTTGTATATTTCACCATGGCATCTATCTTCTCCTTCATGGAGTCGCGCCTGCATTCATACACCTCTTTAGTTATCGCCACGTGCTCCATCTCCACCCTGTCCTGCAGGTAAGTGATGCGTGGCATCTTGCGTTGAGGTATGAAGTGTATGATATGCTGTTTGCTGAGAGTCTTCAGTATGAGGTATACTGCATTCTGATCCAGTCCGGCATGATATGCTATGATCGACTCATCGATGTAGACATAGTCCACGAAGACTCCGCCATAGAGTCGCAGTATGGTTGTTATTACATTATCCTCGTTGGGCGAAAGATTCTTCAGTGTGTCGAGTTCAGAGCGGTCAAGGAGGAATTTGAGCCGTGCACTATTGTCTGGATCCAAGTCATAGTCTATATATCCTGCATTGTCCAAGATCTGAAGAGCCGAGTTTACTGTGATAGGAAACATCTTGTATACGAGGCAGAAACGCTCAAGGTCAAAGGTGAACGATTTGTCTATGCCATACCCCATACCTATCTGAAAGAAGTAAGCCAAGTGCTCATACACATCCCTTATAAACTCCTTGTCAGGATAGGCATCCGTGATGCGTCTATACATCTTGTTGTCGTCATGACCATTATGCAGTAGCACCGACCAAGAGCGCTTGCCGTCACGACCAGCCCTGCCCGCTTCCTGAAAATAAGCCTCGATGGAGTCTGGACACTCCTTGTGGATGACCATCCTCACGTCAGGTTTGTCTATACCCATACCGAAAGCGTTGGTCGCCACCATCACCCTCACCTCGTCATTCTGCCACTGTTGCTGACGCTGGTCGCGCACGGCAGATTCCAGTCCTGCGTGATAGTAAGTGGCTTTAATGCCGTTTTCATTCAGCATTTGGCTTATCTCCTTCGTACCCTTACGACTGCGAGTATAGACGATGGCAGTGCCCGGCACCGAGTTGAGGATATGCACTATTTCTCCCTCTCTGTCAGAAGTTTCGCGCACCACATACGTGAGGTTTTTGCGCTCGAAACTCATCTTGAATACATTCTTCTCCCTAAATCCGAGTTTGTCCTGTATGTCGTCCACCACTTCGGGCGTAGCCGTAGCCGTGAGGGCAAGGATCGCCACATCCGGTTTTATCTTTCGGATGTCGCCTATGGTGAGGTAAGAAGGACGGAAATCGTAGCCCCACTGACTCACGCAGTGAGCTTCATCCACGGTGATGAAACTCACGTTCATATAGTACAGTTTGCTTTGAAAGAGTGGGGTAGAGAGTCTTTCTGGCGACACGTAAAGTAGTTTGTAGTCACCATAAATACAGTTGTCAAGAGTAGTCACTATCTCTCGGTGCGACATACCCGAATATATGGCAGCCGCCAGTATGCCCTTCTGCCTCAAGTGGCTCACTTGGTCCTTCATCAGTGCGATGAGCGGAGTGACCACGATGCAGATGCCCTCTTTGGCAAGCGCTGGCACCTGGAAGGTGATAGACTTGCCACCACCTGTCGGCATCAGACCGAGAGTGTCGCGGTTGTTGCCGATGCTCTCTATGATGTCTTCCTGTATGCCTCGAAAGTCATCATAGCCCCAATATTCCCTAAGGATTTTCCTATACATTTTCCTCGAGGCGTATATCTTCTATCTGGAGCTGCATATTGCCGCGCTTGTAGATATTCTCCTCTATTGTATAAGCTATGCTGAAGCTCCGTTTGGACTTGATGTATTTTGCCACGGCACTTTGTCCGAAGGCTATGCCGTTGATGACATTGCTTGACTTGGAGTCCACCAGTTCCAGTTTGATATGTTCCTGTTCGCGTCCCACCACCTTGCTCGTGCCGTAGTCATAGACATCCTTTGTGCTAAAGACAGGTTTGGGATTGCAAGGTCCAAAAGGTGCAAAACGCTTCAGATCACTATGCAGACGCTTGGTGATATCCTTGAAGTCTATCTGTTCGTCTATGTTAAGTATTGGTTCGGTCTGCTCTGGTAGTATATTCGCATCCACATATTCTTGGAAGCGACGACGAAATTCTGGCACATCCTTCCACTGCAGAGTCAGTCCCGATGCATATGTGTGACCACCAAAATTGATGAGCAAGTCACGGCAAGACTTCACGGCTGCATAGATGTCAAATCCTGTCACGCTGCGTGCAGAACCCGTCGCCAGATCACCGTCACGACATATCACCACCGTAGGGCGGAAATATATTTCCGTCAGTCGTGAAGCCACGATGCCTATGACACCCTTCTTCCAGTTTTCGTCATAGAGCACGATTGATGAGTGATGCTTTTGACTCTCCAAGCGAGATACTATCTGGTTAGCCTCCTCTGTCATCTGCTTGTCGATGTCACGTCGCTGCTCGTTGTATTCGTCTATGCGTCGAGCCTCTTGTAGGGCAGCCACATAGTCCTTCTCCACCAGCAGTTCCACGCTCATCTTACCGTTTTCCATTCGTCCCGAAGCGTTTATGCGAGGGCCTATCTTGAAGATGATATCCGACATGGATATATCTCTGCCCTGCAGTCCACACACGTCGATGA
>CAVABU010000094.1:0-9637 GCA_963586965.1 Gemmiger formicilis | reverse complement strand
ACCAACTTCACTTGGCAACTCGTCACACGCGAGGAGCGCATACAGATGATGATTGCTGATGCCAAGAATGGTTCTCCTGCCGATGCCACATTCCTCATCCCATGGAATGACCACGGACGCAATGACATGCGCGACCGCCTCTGGAATCAGAATGTCGTCAATAATTATGGTGGTGCCTACGGACTTGGTGGCAAACTGGGTTATCCTGTGACCGAGGCATGGCACAGAATGAATGTGAGCAATAGCATCACACTGACCGATCTGCCTACGGGTACATATAATTTCACCGTGCAGGCATACTATCGCGACACTGAGATAGAGTCTACCGAACTGCGTGACCGCTATCTTAGTCATACCGAGATTCTCGCTGCAAAATATTACGCAGGATCTGCTGAAGGCACTGTGATGTCTATCTTTGACAATGCAAAGGAAGCTAATCAGGAAGGCTACACTTATCAGGTAAAACTCAGCGATGAGGAAGGCGACAACGTACCGAGTCTTTGGGTACCTAACAGTGTTGACGATGCTTGTATAGCCATGTTTAATGGTGCTTACGTTAACAAGTGGATACAAGCTCCAGTGACTGACGGCAAACTCACCATCGGTATAGAGAAGACTGCTGACGGCGAAGAGCATCATCGCGACTGGCTCATCTTCAAGCGTTACTATCTGCAGTATGTGTCAGAGACTCCGATAGCAGAAGACCTCAGCGGACTCACTGCTGAACTCAGCGAACTCATCAACAATGCGAAGGAGTTTGACCTAAACTCTGCCATGACCGAAATCGTCAACAAGGCAGAGGATGACCTTGCAAATGCTACGAGTTCAAGTGCACTGCTTGAAGCTATCAGCACAATGAAGGATGCCGTCAACACACTCAATGGCGCTAAGGATGATATCTATAATTACAATGCCACACTTCTTCTGGCTACAAATGAGAATGTTGACGTGGAAGAGGCTAAGAAGCAATATGATGAGGCTACCACACGCAGCAACTTCAGTGATGCACTGAAAACATTGCGCTATGCACGTCGTCGTGCACACGCTGAGAAGGTGGAGGACACATTCCCAGGACAGGCTCTTGCTGCTGGCAAGTATTATCTCTACAACATCGGGCAGAAACAGTTCCTCTGCGGTGGTTCTGACTGGGGCGCACATGCAGCTCTCGGATATCCTGGCGTAGAGATTACTCTTGAGGCTGAAGATGGTGCGACAAGTGATAACGATAAGTTTCATATCAACACCGAACTCTTCAATGGTGCTGACAATCACTACCTGAGTTATCGTGGCTACATGGATGGCACTAAGGCTGGACAGTGGCAGTTTATCCCAGTTGCAGGCAAGGCGAACGTGTTTAACATCGTTCAGGCAGACTACCCTGACGTCTATGTGGCATGGAATCCATATGCTTCTGTTGATAGTTCTAAGGGTGACGAGACTACTGTCGGCACCGAATGTCACGACATACAGTCTACTGACCTTGACGCACAGTGGAAGCTCGTCACACGTGCAGAGCGTGAGGCTATGCTCAAGGACGCTTCGATCAGCAATCCTGTGGATGCCACCATCTTCATCAAGAGTCCAAACTTCAATCAGCGTGAGGATGCCAACAATCAGTGGGAACTCACTAATGCAAGCATTTGGGAGTATGGTAGTTGTCACAATGACTTCGCCGTGGAGTCTTTCGACTCTGAGAGCACATCCATCAATCAGATGGTAAGCGGTCTGCCACAGGGCGTATATGTCGTTTCAGTGCAGGGATTCTATCGCAATGGTAGCCATGCCAACCAGCCTAACCTTGATCTTTCTCAGGAGGCAGACCTTTACGCTGGTGCCAATATCGATGACATCGCATTGCTGCCAAACATCACTAGCGAGAGTGGCATGGCTCCAGGCGAAGGCAACAATGCCACGACTGAAGATGGAGAGACTACATATCAGTATCCTGACGGCATAGAGCAGGCCACCACATTCTTCCGCTACGGATTATACCGCACACACATCACTATCCTCAAGGACTATGATGAAGACATGGCTATCGGTATAGAGAAAATCCAGAAGGGTGAACAAGGTGACTGGGTAGTAGCAGACAACTTCCGCATCACTTACTACGGCAACAATACCACCGTGGAGGAAGTGGAGAAGTCTATAGCATCTGGCATCGACGAGGTGACTACAAACACTGCTATCAACACTGCAAACGGTAAGATATACAACTTGCAGGGCATCCAGGTGAAGGACACAACAGCTCCTGGCATCTACATCAAGAATGGGAAGAAGATAATTGTTAGTAAATAAATGTGACAAGCAAGTGCTAAGGAGTTAGCTTACATTGTTTGACTTATTAAAGGGGAGGATAGCCTAAGAGATGGCATTCTCCCCTTTTCCATTATGAGGCTATAGCGTATGTATCGTAAGTTTTTTTGCACAAAAAACAAATTATCATTAAATTTGCATATGCAACGATATTACCTTTTACGTAAGATATTACCTATGACAAAGCAATCTATACTAAGAAATAGTTGTCTACAATATTTGCTGACTACATTGATAATCCTTTTCACGGCATCTATCAACGTGATGGCTGACACAAGTGACTATCACCTACGTCGATTTACCAACACCAACTGGCTGCGCGACAAGACTACACTGTGTGCCTTGCGCGACAAATATGGATTCCTCTGGGTAGGCACTACTACTGGTCTTGACTGCTTTGATGGCAATGGTAGTTCCGTATACAATAAGCCCATTGGCGTCCTTCGATCTACCGAAAGCAATAGCATAAATCTGATCTATGAGCATGGCGACGATATCTGGTTTGGTGGCACATCGGGACTATATATCTTCAATCGCAAAGATAACACATACGCACCTTTCCCTTACACGACAAAATACGGGGTACAAATTAGCTCTAAGGTGCAGAAGATTGTCACTACGCACAACGGCAAAATATGGATTTGCACTGACGGACAGGGCATATTTGTGTTTGACCCGAAGAGTGGCAACCTTACGCAAGATAGTCGACATGGCATATTCTTCTCCGATATGGCAGTGGGCAAAAATGGTATCGTCTATGCAGCCAACATTAATGGCTATGTATCTGCATTCAATTCTGACGGGAAGTACCTTTACACCTGCCACCTACCCGACTACATTGTTGACAAAAACAATATCTATATAGCGTCATCCGATGGCGACATCTACATCCAAGCCAACACTCAAATCTATCGACTTGACACGCGGACTCACGTCATTGAGCGTAAGAATAGCATCTCGATGAGAGTGAGTGGCATGCTCGCAGGCCATGATGGTGCACTGCTGCTCGGCACTGCCAATGGTGTGTGGCTATATGACACGCACACAGGAGAGACATCACGTCTCGACCCTCCTTTTTCTTACACTTACGGACTTGCTGACCAGACTGTCAACAGTCTTTGCTGGGACTCTGATGGCAGTCTGATAGTGTCCACGCCGAGTGGCATCAGTTATATGGAGCGACAGATGAAGGCTTTTAGTTTCACTGCTCTACCTGAGGCGACAATGCGCGAGGGGGCATGCAATTATGTAAATGCTCTCTGCCCCTCAGCCGATGGCAAGGGTATATGGGTGGGTACTGACCGCGGACTATACTTCTATGACAACTCCATTAGATCGGTAAACATCAATGGTGACGAGGTGACATCCCTTATGACCGACGGCAAACTCCTTTGGGTGGGACTGCGTCACAAGGGTGTGCGCGTGCTCGACACTTCAAATGGTAGCATCAAAAGTTACACATATAGCAACTCCACTCCCTACTCTCTCATCAGCAATGATGTCAACGGCTTTTATCGCACCAAAGATGGTGAGATCTTCGTACTCACCAATCTGGGCCTTTGCAGATATAGTCGCGACAAGGAGCAGTTTATGACATTCTATAACCTTAGTCAGCAGACTTCCTTCACCATAATGCAGGAGGATAAGCATAGACAACTATGGGCTACCACCGAAAACCGCGGTCTATACATGAGGAAGGGACGTAATAGCATGTTCAATCCATTTGACATTGCTGAGTTTGGCAGGACTCCTGTCACTGCCATGTGCCTCGATCGTAATGGTGTGCTTTGGACTGCCGTGCAAGGCATCGGCATCTATTACTATGATGACACTACAAACAACTTCAAGCCTCTTGACATACCATTGCTCAATGGTAAGACGGTGCTATTCATGGAGACTGACAAGAAAGGATTCATATGGATTGGACTGCGCGATGCCATTCTGAAAGTGGATGCAAGACATAAAACACACAACGCACAACTATATAGCTATACACGCAATACCGATTTCTATCCCATAAAACTGTCATCGTGTCGCCTTGCCGATGGTCACGTGCTCTTCGGTAGTGGCAATGGATTCTTTGCCTTTGACCCACAGATGATGAGTTCTGACGATCGTCTGGCTAATGTCTATCTGCAGTCGGTCAGCTTCCCTTACCTATCAAATAGTGAGACCGAACTGTCACGACTAAAGCTCAACGTGCCACTCTACATGCAAGAAGAGATTCGCCTACCCTACTCCGACAACACTTTCACTCTGCGTCTCTCAGTATCACGCTATTGCGACATGCCACAGGTGAGTTATGACTACCGCATGTGTGGACTGAGCAAGGAATGGGTAAAGGGTGCCGTGGCTCCAGAGATCACGTTCACAGGACTGGCTCCAGGCACATACGAGTTTCAGTTGAAGTGCAGTGACAACAAGAGTGCCAAGATATCCACCCTGCGCATAGTCATACTGCCACCATGGTATCGCACGCTATGGGCTTACATGGCATACATCATCGCCGTGGCTCTCTTGGCGTGGTATGTATTCCTACGCACCAAGCGCATCGTGACCAGACGTTACAACAAGCGTATGCATGAATATAAGGAGCGAAAGAAGTCGGAGATGTTTAAAGCTAAAATACAATTCTTCGTCAACCTCATCCATGAGATACGCACACCGCTCACTCTGATGAGCTTGCCTATGGAGCGTATGGAAGAGGACATAAAATCAGGCAAACCTCTATCGGCTGATGAAAGCATGAATCACATCATGTCGATGCGTCGCAATATGCACTACTTGCTCGACATCACCAATGAGATGCTTGACTTCCAAAAGGCTGAAAACATGGGCGACATGAAACTCAACCTGCAACAGTGCGACGTCAACGCTTTGATGCAAAACATATGCCAACAGTTTGAGCACCCGATGGAAGTGGGCGGCAAGACATTCAAGTACACCTTACTCGACAATGATATCAATACTGCTCTCGACATCGACAAGATGAAGCGTGTGCTCATGAATCTCATCAGCAACGCCATGAAGTATTCCAAGCATGAGGTGGAGGTATCGGTGAGATGCATCGATGACAACATCATCAACATTTGTGTGGCTGATGACGGCCCTGGCATACCTGAGTCGGAGCATGAGAAGATATTTGATATGTACTATCAGATTGCTAACGATCAGGTGGCGGCGTCACTCGGCACTGGTCTCGGGCTGGCTTACGCCAAGATGCTTGTCGTGACGCATGGCGGATCGCTCAGCATCGAAGAGCGCGAGGGCGGAGGCTCTGTGTTTGTCATCAATATGCCTGTGCGTCATGACAATGTGGCAAGCACCGATATGAGCATGCAGATGGTAAAGGATGCTACTGACATAGCAGTTGACACATCGGTTGATACTCATAAGTTCTGCGTGCTCATTGTCGAGGACAACGAGGAACTCATCAATATGACTGCCGATGCACTAAAGCAGTGGTATAAGGTCAAGAAGGCTCATGATGGTGTGGAGGCTCTCGAGGTCATGAAATACAATGACATCGACATCATCATAAGCGATGTGATGATGCCACGCATGGATGGTATCGAACTGTGTCGACGCGTCAAGGAAAACATGAATTTCTCCCACATACCTGTCATACTGCTCACTGCCAAGAATAGCAACGTAGCTAAGGAGGAAGGTATGGAGAATGGTGCCGACGTATACATGGAAAAGCCATTCTCTATCAAGCAACTGCATCTGCAGATTGTCAACCTATTCAAGTTGCGCAACCAGTTCTATGAGCGTATGAGTCATGTCAAAACTACCGAGAACGCACAACCTGCGACTGAAGGCGAACTGGGAATGAACAACCAGGACATCAAACTAATGGAGAAGATGAATCAACTGATACAAGAAAACATCAGTGACGAGGATTTCTCTATCGACCAACTTGCCGAAAGCCTCAACATGAGTCGCTCAAGTTTCTATCGCAAGCTGAAATCTCTCACAGGTATCAAACCCGTGGACTACATACGCAATGCACGACTAGAATATGCTGCCAAACTGCTTGCCGAGGGACGTAAGACCACGGAGGTGGCTGCCGTCACAGGATTCACCTCGCCTTCTTATTTCACCAAGTGTTTCAAGGCAAAGTTTGGCATCCTGCCTAAGGACTACGTGCTTTCAGGGTCTACCCCAAACAGGTAGTCCATTGACATCCCACGTCATTTCCTTTATCCTTATGTCACGAGACCGAGTGCCTTTCTCCCGATCCTTGGTCTCATACATGAGATAAGTGGTCTTCTTATCGAGCGATGTCACCATAGACACGTTGGACGCTCCACATCTGATATTTGTGGAGTCTGCCACAAATTGCGGTTCGCTCATCTTCTTCCATGAGTGAGGATTGAGCAGGTCGCTACCCACATTAGCATAAAGCATACCCAAGGCATTATAGGTGGTCCATATGCCACTCGCCGAGTATACCACTATCACCTTCTGTCCGTCAGGCGACAGGAAAGCCTCAGGATTTTCATTGACAAATATCGGATAGGCAGAGCGCAGTCCGTCTGACGTTATCCATTGACGTTCCCACTCATATTCGGGACGTGAGAGCAACACGCGCTTTGACTTCAGTGTCCATGGATTCTCCATCTCGGCTATAAAGATGCACTGGGTCTCAGTCTCTATACGTCGCTTCTCCCAACCTGACCAAAGGAGATATTGCTTACCTCGCACCATGATGGTAGTGGGATGTATGCCAAAGTTCCATTCCTCATTGGTTATTATTGGTCCGTGCTGTATCCACTTACCCTTCATCGGATCATCCGACGTATTCTCCACGCAGTATATCTGATGGCTGTCAGTATTATTGTTGTGGTCACCCTCATAATAGATATACCACTTACCATTTATGCGGTGCAGTTCGGGCGACCATAGATCATTCAGACCAGTCTGCTTTGACGTGAGCACCACCTTGCCCTTGTGCTCCGCAAGTCGGTTTGGGTCATCTGATGCCCAAAGCATGATGGTGTCCACCTGCTCAGTCTGCATGGTGTAGTAATAAGTACCATTGTACTCAGTGATGTAAGGGTAAGCTCCATAATTAAAGACTATTTGTCCCTTTGACTTATTCTTATCACTGGCACATGAGGACAATAGAATAGTAGCTAATATGAATATGACTGATAATTGACACTTCATAGACTTCTTAGTTATTAGATTCTACTTGCAAAGTTATGAAAAATAAGTCAGACAATCAAGAAGCAACATTTGTCATTATCCGCTACAACAGCCGATTAAAATAACAAAATCTATTCATTCCTGTCAATATCTGGTCATCCACAGCTGACGAATCTCCCTGCTTGTCAGTAAAATATACATATGAATAGATATTATTCTTATTTGAATAGTTAATCATTCACAGATTCACACTTTTGAAGTTCTTTTGCATCCAGGACTACTATCCTGGCATATTAGTAAAACCTAAATAGCAACTAAGACAGAAAACCAAAACAACAAAATAGTTATGAGAACAGGATTTGACAGAAACAAGTTGGGGAAACACCTTGTCGGTGCATTTCTCACCATGTTTGCAAGCTTTGTCGTATCGTGCAAGGACGACAATGTGGCGAATGACTCCGCACCTTTTGATCCGTCACAAAGCATAAAGGTGACGAGCTTCACGCCCGATAGTGGCGGTTATCAAGATCAGATTATAGTGTATGGCCAAAACTTTGGCAACGACACGACGGGCGTAAGCCTAATCATCGGTGGCAAGAAGGCTGTGCTGGTCAATGTCAAGTCAGACAAGCTCTACGGATATGTGCCATCAGGAGCTTTCTCTGGCGAAGTGGAAATATCGATTAAGGATGTCAACGGCAATGTCTATAGTGGCAAGTGTGACAAGACATTCAATTACGAACGCAAGACCGTCGTAGGCACTCTCTGTGGATATCAGAACGAGAATGACTCTCAAGGTGAGGTCTTTGGTTCGTTTAGCACTTGTTCTGGTTTCAGAGATTGGGGTTGCATGACTTTCGACCCTCTCCATCCTGAGCGTCTCTATATCGCCTACGACCGTGGCGATGGTTACATCCAGGAACTTGACATGAATAAACGCGAGACTAAGGTACTCATGTCGGCAAGCAAGTTTCAGACTCACCGTCTGCGCAACATCGCCTTCTCTCTCGATGGCAAATACATGCTCGTCTCTACTGACCGCGATGACAACGGCACTAAGACTACGAGTGTGTGGATTGTGACACGCAATGCTGACGGCACTTTTAGCGACAAGTCGTCATGCCAACCGCTTGTGGCTTACAAGCAGTGCAACAGTGTGTCGGTACATCCTGTCAACGGCGAGGTCTACTTCAATAGTTTTGAGAATGGACAACTCTTCCGCATGAATCTTGAGGACTATCTCGCATCAAAGTCACCAAGTGCTGACGGCGAGACTCCTAAGACATGGACTGGCTATCAAGAGGACGGATGCTTCAAGGAACTATTCAAGATCATGGACCCTTCATATGAGTTTCAGGTGACGATACATCCTTCAGGCGACTATGCCTACATCAATATCATCAATCGTGACTACATCCTCCGCACCGACTATGATTGGGATAAGAAGGAGTTCACTACACCTTATATTATAGCTGGCTCCAATGGCAATCCTGGATGGGTGGATGCAGTAGGCACCAACGCCCGCGTAAATCATCCATACCAAGGAGTATTCGTCAAGAATCAGGAATACGTAAATGCTGGACGCAAGGATATCTATGATTTCTACTTCTGCGACTACGGCAACTTCTGTGTGCGCTACATCACTCCTGACGGACTCGTGCGCACCTACGCAGGACGCGCCCCTTCGACCAATGGCAACATCTGGGGTACTGAGGATGGTGACCTCCGCAAGGCTGCACGCTTCCGCGATGTGAGTGGCATCGCTTACGACGAGAGTAAGAATGAGTTTTATGTCCTCGACCACAACAATCGGCGCATACGCACCATCGGCAAGGAGAGTGAAGACAATGAGACTCCTAACACTACTGTAACACTGGATGAAAACCAATAAAACGCTAACTTAAATATGAGAAGATACATATTATTATTGATGATGCTGATAGGCATCACGATAAGTGCCTCGGCACAGCAGGACATCAATGTCACGGGTCTTGTGACTGACACTCACGGCGAACCGCTCATCGGAGTAAGCGTCACGGTGAAGGACAAGACGGGATTTGGCACCGTGACCAATATCGAAGGACAATATAACATCAAGGTGAAGGAATACCAGACTCTCATCTTCTCCTACGTGGGCTTCGAAAGACACTCCGAGGTGGTGAAAGCCAAC
>CAVABU010000093.1:0-9730 GCA_963586965.1 Gemmiger formicilis | reverse complement strand
TCTCAAATTTAATTGTCACAACTGTCACAACTGTCACGCTCCCCACTTATCTTTCCCTTAAAGGCTATCTATCAATAAGTTATACATACAAAGTATGTATCACCTCTTCCCTTCAAGGCTCTTTCACCTGCTTCTCACACGCATTTTTAGCCCAAAATAAGGGGCAAAAACTATAGAAAAAACCATTAGACGCAAGATATCATGCAAATAATCAGAAACTGCCAAGTCACGCTTCGCTCCAAAACTTACCAATAATAGCACTAAAATCATGGAAATATTGAAGAAATGGTACTTCTGGAGATGTAGCAAGTCATCAATAGTCAAGTCATCGCCCACCAACGCAATGTCCACATCCGAAAAAGGTTTGTTGGTACCCTTAGCTCTTGACCCGAAGAGAACAGCCTGGTAGATATGAGGAAAACGAGAGAAGACGGAAATTAATTTCTCCCAGTCCTTTTCTTCAATTCCGTATTTCATGATTCTTGCGCATCTGTTTATATTTTATTCCTCTGATGACTTGATGGCATTCATCCACACTGCATCTTCCACAATACCCATCTGCAACGCTCTACGAATGGCATCCCTCGAACCTTGCACATCGGTAAAGCCCTGGTATTCTTCGTAGTCCTTCATCACCTTCCACGCCAACTCTTGGGTATACTCAAAGCGCTGTACAAGACCTTCCTTTAAAAGGTCGTCCACGTCGCCATGGAATTGCTTCTCTGTGGAAACAATCCTTGCAGCATTCTGCAATCGGGTCAACGCCTTATCATAGTTGCTCAATCGCTGTATCCAACGTATATCTTGCATCATAGTATACTATATTTTTGGCAAAGATATGAAAAACTATTGAAAGTCGCATATTTCTTACGACATCATTTGCGTTTACTATAGTAGTTGCAAGCTTAGGTGGTACGGCTCCATCGCTGTACCTCCTAATGAGAACTTGAGTTAAAGAACAAAGTGGCTGACTGTCAAGTATGTATTTCCGCCACATGATTGCGCTTCATACCATCCTTGCCTCTCTTAAGGAAAAGTAACAAGCGGATATTGTCGCCCACTGCCATCGTGGAGCGTCGCTTTTCGTCAGCGACAATTGCCAACGGAGCAAACCCCTCTATTGCGACTACGCCTTCTGGAGTTTCCGCTATCTGAGAAGTAATGCGATAGCGCAGATATCCTTCAGTGGGATTCACATAAGTCACCACGGCAGAATATGTGCCGAATGTCTCCAAACCTTTATCATGCGACAAGACCCGCTGCACTGCGGCGCTCTTAAACTTGTCCTCAGCGGGAATAATGGGTGCAAACTCCACAAAGTCGCCACCCTTCAACTCCTGTACAGATTTTTCTGCCACGAAGTGTCTTGACAGTTGGTCATAGATGTGATAATGTCCGTGGCTTTCGTCCACGTTTTCCACATAGCCTACTACGATGTGGAATATATCCCCTACCATCTTTTGTGATAATACCACTTCCTCCACGCGGTCTTTTCCTTGACGTGATGTCCTTATCAACACATCATAGAGTTTGCCTTGTATCTCCCATGGCTTGTATGGGAAGAGATGACTGTCAGCGGACAGTGTCATGCCGTCAGATGCGACGAGTCTGACAAAGTATCGTCGTCTGCCATTCACGCTATGCTCCGACACCTTCACGGCATACATCGTCTTGATGCCATCCACTTCAAGTGTGCCGACCTCTTGATGATGCAGAGCATAAGACTTTAGTCTGCGCTCCACTCTCTCCTTGAGCGAGAGATACATCCGTCCACCTTTAGCAGGTTGTCGTTGACAATCTTCAGCCCTCAGATTATTGGCATATCCCCACATCTGCAGAAATTGCGGGAAGCGAAAATCCTCATACTTCTCACTTATCTTTACTGCCAAGCCAAGCATACGGGAGTGTATGACGGACGGCTTGGTGACATGCATCTTCATGTATGTGGCAAGTAGCGTGCGCACCTGTTGTGATCCAGCCTCCTTATAGTTATCCTTAAGATAATGATATATATCCCATGCGGTATCCATAGGATGCTGGGTCGCACTATCAAGCGAGGCCAACAATTCATCCCATGCATTTTTGTCTTGTCGGTCGTTCATATAATAATAGTAGGTTTTAGTATCTGAATTATTCTATTACATCACATTCTGTCCCAACTTCTTTGCTATGAGATTGCGGAATTTCTGCATCTGAGTGTATTCTTGGGCTATCTCCTTAAAACCTTCGGAGTCAAAGGGAGTCGTCTTTAGTTTCTCTTGTAGAGTCTTCAGTTTGCTCTCCACATAGATGAGGCGTAAGTCCATGACGAGGTGATCAGTCTGCTGGCGGAGTTTCTCCATGGCCTTCTGACGTATGCCCTCCTTATCAAACTTGCTGACATCATCGTCTGCGTGTTTGTTTTGGCTCAGTGCATATCGATCTACAGCGAGTTCGGTGGCGATCTTGCTCAGTTCGATGTCATTATGATTGATGAAATATGTCTCCGCCACAAATCCCTCTTCACCACTGTGCGCATAGGCCTCATTGATGATGGTCTGATAGTGACTGTCATGCAGAGTGATGCCGTCACTCTCAAGATTGAGGTATACGAATTGCGCCACGGTGAGGCTCGCTGCCTCTCCATTTTCGTCCACAGCATCGTCCACACATATCTGTTCGCCACTTCTCACCACGAGTTGTGCTATCATGCGCTCTATCCTTGTGACGGCAGGTATCTGCTCTTGTGCCTCAGTTTGCGTCGGGGCATTATCAGTGCGATTACCATTACCATACTTGCTTTGGCTGATGATGGTATTCATGCGGCTGATGAGAGCCGTCTCCTTCACTCCCGTGTGTGAAGCGCATTCATGGATATAGGTGTCGCGAAGTATCTGATTGGGCACCACTGCCACACTCTGTATGATGGAGTCTATGGCTTGCGAGCGCAGTTGTGGGTCAGTCTGCCCCTTGAGCAGGCGGTCTATCTTAAACTGCACAAAGTCTATCTGATGCTCATCGATATACTGACGAAACTCCGTGGCGGTGTGCTTGCGTGCAAAACTGTCAGGGTCATCACCATCTGGCAGGAACAGTACTTTTACGTTTATACCTTCTGCAAGTAGCATGTCCGTGCCTCGCATGGCGGCGTGTATACCAGCGTCGTCGCCATCGTAGAGCAGGGTGATATTCGCCGTGAATCTATGGAGCATGTGTATCTGGTGGAAAGACAAGGCTGTACCAGAGTTTGCCACCACATTCTCTATGCCACACTGATACATGGATATGACGTCCGTCTGACCTTCCACGATAAACACCCTGTCCTCACGGGCTATGGCTTTCTTCGC
This sequence comes from Gemmiger formicilis, assembly GCA_963586965.1. Taxonomy (GTDB): domain Bacteria; phylum Bacteroidota; class Bacteroidia; order Bacteroidales; family Bacteroidaceae; genus Prevotella. The sequence continues at coordinate 6,404 of CAVABU010000093.1, read as the reverse complement.
CTGATAGATACCAAACAGTTCACGCTCCTTGTGATATATCTCCGAGTCGGGCGAGTTGACATATTTCTGGTTTACACCCTTCGTGCGTGAATCGAGCACACGTGCCGAGAATCCCACGACCTTGCCACTAAGACCTATCCATGGGAAGATCACACGGTCAGAGTAGCGGTCTATCAAGTCGCCATTGTCACTGCGATAGCAGATGCCTGTCTTTACCAAGAAGTCGGTGTTGATGCCACTCTTGCGTGCCTCCATTGCCAATGCATGACGATTGCTCTCGTCATAGCCCAGGCGAAACTGCCGTATGGTGTCATCCCTAAAACCACGACTACGGAAATACTGCATACCTATGACGGCACCATTAGGATCGTTGTGAAGCAAGTTTTCGAAATGTCCTAAAGCCCACTCATTGACGATAAACATGGACTCACGCTCATTTTGCGCCTCACGCTCCTGGTCGGACATCTCACGCTCCTGTATCTCTATGCCGTATTTTTTGGCAAGCCAGCGCAGAGCCTCAGGGTAGGTGTACTGCTCGTGCTCCATGATGAAGCTGATGGGATTTCCTCCCTTGCCACATCCGAAGCAGTGGCAAGTGCCACGTGCAGGACTCACCATGAATGATGGGGTCTTCTCATTGTGAAAAGGGCACAGTCCCTTATAGTTGGCTCCGCTCTTGCGTAGAGTCACAAATTCGGAGACCACCTCTACGATGTTGGCTGCCTCCTTTATCTTTTCAATGGTGAGTCTGTCTATCATAGTTTGTTGTAGGTGTTAGAAAAAAGCAAGACACAGTGCCTATACAGGCATACTGCATCTTGCTTTATATCATAGTGTAGTCAGGTCGCTCTGACCTGAGTCTTACTTGCGGTAGTCAGCGAGATCCTCTGGAGTAGCGCTCATGATAAACTGGTAGTGCTTCTCCACCTCAGCTGAAGCCCATCGTGTGTAGATGCGTGCAGACTTACCGAAGAGTTCGGCATTCTTAGAAGCATCGGTGATGATGAGGTTTGCCATCAGAGTGGAAGCCACCATCTCATAGAGGTGACGTGAACAGAAGTCCTTAAACTCATCGCTACCGTCAGCGTGCACTTTCTCGAGAGCTGCATTGAGTTTCTTTGCCATCTCCTTGGCTATGGTGCGCTGTGCCTCAAATTCAGGAGCTGTCTCCTCCTGCTCATACTGTGCTATCACCGAACTGTAGAATCCATTGGTGATATAACGTATGGCAGCTACGGTCTGCAACTGTGTCGTACCCTCATAGATAGATGTGATGCGGGCATCGCGATAGAGTCGCTGGCAAGCATACTCCAGCATGAAGCCAGATCCGCCGTGTATCTGTATGCCGTCGTAAGTATTCTGGTTGGCATATTCTGAGTTCATACCCTTAGCGATAGGAGTGAAGGCATCAGCGAGTTTAGAGTACTCCTTACACTCTGCACGCTCCTCAGGAGTGAGCTTGCGCTCGCGAGCGATGTCTTCCAAAGCCTTATATACATCCACATAGCGACTTGTAGCGTAGAGGATCGAACGACCAGCATCAAGACGTGCCTTCATCAGTGAGAGCATGTCATATACGGCAGGGAAATTGATGATAGCCTTGCCAAACTGGCGACGCTCCTTGGCATAAGCCAAAGCCTCATTGTAAGCACTCTGGCTGATACCCACTGACTGAGCAGCGATACCTAGACGAGCTCCATTCATCAGAGCCATCACATACTTGATAAGTCCGAGTTTGCGACTGCCACAGAGTTCTGCCTTCGCATTCTTGTATACCAACTCGCAAGTCGGCGAACCGTGTATACCGAGCTTGTTCTCTACACGACGAACGTCTACACCGCCGTCACGCTTGTCATAGATAAACATCGAGAGACCGCGACCATCACGTGTGCCCTCCTCAGAGCGTGCCAGCACGAGGTGGATGTCACTGTCACCATTGGTGATAAAACGTTTGCAACCATTCAGACGCCAGCAATTGTTCGCCTCATCAAAGGTAGCCTTGAGCATCACAGACTGAAGGTCAGAGCCAGCATCTGGTTCGGTGAGGTCCATAGACATGGTCTCGCCAGCACAGATGCGTGGGATGTAGCGCTTGTGCTGGTCCTCGTCACCAAACTCATATAGAGTCTCGATGCAGTCCTGCAGTGACCATATGTTTTCAAATCCTGCGTCGGCAGCAGCTATCATCTCATTGATGGCTGTGTAAGGCACAGATGGGAAGTTGAGACCACCATGACGGCGTGGCATGGTCACACCATTGAGGCCAGCCTTCACTGTGGTGTCAAGATTCTCGTAAGTCTTGCTTGCATAGCGCACGCGACCATTCTCGCAGTGAGGGCCTTCTGCGTCTACTGCTTCGGCATTAGGCCAGATGATGTTGGCGCAGATGTCGCCAGTGAGTTCGAGCACACGATTATAGTTGTCGATGGCATCCTCAAAGTCCTGAGGAGCATAGTCGAACTTGTCTTTATCAGCATAGTTGCGCTCCTTGAGTTCAACGATATGCTTCATCAAAGGATGACTAAGATAGAACTTAATCTCCGGGTTGTCTGTATAGAAATTAGCCATTTTTACTTGCTGTTCTTCTTGTAATACTTAATCATCTTTGGGACTACCTCCTCGACACTGCCTGTGATGATGTAGTCGGCAATCTTGTTGATAGGAGCATCTGGATCAGTGTTTACCGAGACGATGATGCCTGAGTCCTGCATACCAGAGATGTGCTGTATCTGACCAGAGATACCAAATGCGAAGTAAACCTTCGGACGCACTGTCAAACCAGTCTGACCTATCTGACGGTCCTGGTCTACCCATCCTGCGTCTACAGCAGCACGTGATGCGCCTACCTCTGCATGCAATTCGTGTGCCAATTCAAAGAGTTGGTCGAAACCTTCCTTCGAACCTACACCGTAGCCGCCTGCCACCACGATGGCAGCACCCTTGAGATTGTGCTTAGCTTCTTCCACATGACGGTCGAGCACCTTTACCACATATTCTGTCTCAGGCACATATTTGGCAACGTCATGACGCACCACTTCTCCCTTGTAGTTTTCGTCGAGCACTTCCTTCTTCATCACGCCCTCACGCACTGTAGCCATCTGTGGACGGTGGTCAGGATTGACGATCGTGGCAACGATATTGCCACCAAATGCAGGACGTATCTGATAGAGCTGCTGCTCATAGTGGAATGACTTCACTTCGTCGCCCACGCGCTTCTTCATGTCGAAGTCACCAATCTCGAGTTCTGTGCAGTCAGCAGTAAGACCACTGTGCAGTGCAGAACTTACGCGAGGACCGAGGTCACGACCTATGACTGTGGCACCGAGAAGTGCGATCTGTGGTTTTTCTTCCTTAAAGAGGTTAACGACAAGCGCTGTATGTGGGTTGCTGGTGTAAGGGAATAGTCCCTCAGCATCAAACACGTGTACACGGTCTACGCCAAACTTCATCACCTGGCTCTCCACGCCGTCGAGGCCAGAGCCGGCAATGATACATTCCAACTGAACACCAAGAGTATTGGCAAGTTTGCGTCCTTTGGTAAGGAGTTCGAGAGAGACTTCCTTGACGGTAGTGCCTTCTATCTCGCAATATACAAATACATTATTCATAAATTTTCTCTCCTTTACGGGATTAGCCGATAATCTTTTCGTTCAACAATTCTATGATCACATTCTCCACATCCTCGTCACTTCCGGTGAGAGTCTTGCTCTCCTTTGCCTTGAAGACGATGTTTTGCACAGCCTTCACGTTAGTAGGAGAACCAGCCTTACCTATCTGTGCAGGGTCAGCCTCTATGTCGGCTGCACCCCACTGAGTGATGGTGAGATAAGGTTTCTTGGCGAGCATCTCTGCCATAGCCTCTGCCTCTTCAGCAGTGCGCTCGGCAGTGGCCTTAGCATTCTTATATTTCATCACACGCTTTGCATTGCGTGGACGGCAAGGAGCTGCACTTCCGTTGACAGTCACGACGAGTGGCAGTGGAGCTTCCACTGTCTCTACGCCTCCGTCGATGTGGCGTCTGATAATCACCTTGCGTGCGGTCTCATCGAGAGAGATAATCTCCTCTGCATAGGTCACCTGTGTGAGTCCAAGTTTCTCTGCCACCTGTGGGCCTACCTGAGCGGTGTCACCGTCGATAGCCTGACGTCCGCCGAGGATGATGTCGTAGTCACCGATCTTCTTGATGGCTTGAGCCAGTGTGTAACTTGTGGCAAGAGTGTCAGCACCACCAAGAGGGCGGTCTGTTACCACATAACCTTCATCGGCACCGCGATAGAGGGCTTCACGGATTACTTCAGCAGACTTTGGCAGTCCCATTGTCACTACTGAGATGGTGGAACCTGGGAACTGGTCTTTCAGTCGGAGAGCCTGCTCCAGGGCATTGAGGTCCTCTGGATTGAAGACTGCAGGAAGGGCAGCACGGTTGATTGTGCCTTCTGGAGTCATGGCATCCGGACCCACATTTCTCGTGTCCGGCACTTGCTTTGCAAGTACTACAATCTTTAAACTCATTTATTTAAATATTAATTTCTTGTTTCTACTACTGCTATAGAGCGCACATTAAGCGCCTAAGATTATTTGCGTGTATATTCAGCGAGCAAAATTACTAAATATTCTTCGCACGTGCAAATAATACTTACGAAAACGCACAGTCGCGCCTATTCTGTGCATAATATAATCTATTTGACCATGTGATTTCTGATATATGATGAATGCTTTTTTGTGTCGTGCATACGTCATTGTGGGCTATTTTTAGTACTTTTGCAGTCATTATGAAGACTATTTCCCACCTTATTATATTATTGTCACTCTTGTGCATAGTCACGATTGCGGATGCACAGGAGGTAGACCACGATGACTTGATTGCAGTCTTGCCCGACAGTTTTGCGGTAGACTCTGTGAGCGAAGTGTCACTGACTTATCCTCAGAAAGTGACGCGGAGGATTGATAGTTTGTTGCATCACAATATGTTTCAGACTTCCCAGGTAGGGCTGATGGTCTACGACTTGGATGCTGACTCCGTGCTTTATGCGCACAACGAGCGTCAACTCATGCGTCCTGCCTCCACCATGAAACTCCTGACTGCCATCACGGCTCTTGACCGACTGGGCAAGAACTATCGCTACACCACATCCGTGTATTACACTGGTGAGTGTGACTCCACAACTCTAAGGGGTAATATATATATAAAAGGTGGTATGGACCCATCGCTACAGGATTATGACCTCGACTGCATCGTGGAGGACATCGTGAAACTGAAGGTGGACACCATAGCTGGCGACATCATCGGTGACCGCTCGTTTAAGGATGCCTCGCTGATGGGCGAAGGCTGGTGCTGGGATGACAACAATCCTGTGCTATCGCCACTTGTATACAAGCGCAAGGATAATCTTGTGAACGTCCTCCTGCAGAAACTCACCCGCCAGGGCATCACAGTGCTCGGCACATGTGGTGAAGGCAAGGTGCCGTCGTCTGCAGAGATGCTCACCGTGCGCTATTCGCCCATCGAACCGATACTTAACCGCATGATGAAGGAGTCAGACAATCTCTATGCCGAGTCCATGCTCTATCAGATAGGAGCATTGTCGGGTGGCACTTCCACGGTGAAGTCTGCCCAGCGTGAGGAGAAGAAACTCATGGAGAGTGCTGGCCTTAACGCTTCATCTTATCGTCTAGCTGATGGATCTGGCCTGTCGCTCTATAATTATCTCTCTGCCGAGTGCGAGGTAAAGTTGCTGAGATATGCTTACCACAACAAAAAAATATTTGGCACTCTATGTCAGTCTTTGCCGTGTGCCGGCGTAGATGGCACTCTCAAGCGACGCATGCGAAATACACCTGCCAGTGGTAATGTCATGGCAAAGACGGGCACCCTCTCTGGCATCTACACTTTGGCAGGTTATTGCATATCGCCCGAAAACCATATGCTGGCATTCTGCATACTCAATCAGGGCGTGATGCATGCTTCCAATGCTCGGTCATTTCAAGACAGAGTATGCTCTGCATTGTGCAAGTAGCTTCATCGTCCAACGAAGATATCTTCATCTGCCAACGAAGATATCTTCATCGGGTGGAGAAGATAGCTTCTTGAAATAACTGCAGTCAAAACATCGACAATAATAAAAACTCCCGCTTCATAATGTCTTATTTGGCATTTGGAGCGGGAGTTTGTGTTACTAAAGTACATCTAAGATACCTATTTTAATGAGATAACAATGTTCTAAGGTGCCTATTTTTGCAAAATATTACTTATCTTTGCATTGGATTTTGTAAAACACAATTGATAATGAGGTATTTGGAAAGATTTATAGATAAGGAATTGTTGGAATGGAGTAGAGACGAGTCTCACAAGCCGCTTCTGCTTAGAGGCGCAAGACAAGTTGGCAAGACTTCTGCTGTACGTC